>JAFEBN010000100.1 GCA_018242645.1 Planctomycetota bacterium
TGTACTGCAACGCTCGAAATGGATAAACCCGCGGCATTCGCTCCTCCCGTCAAGGTCGGGCACTATACGGAAAGACGGAGCGGTTTGACACCAATCACAGCAGCGAGACAGGATCGACATCGATCGCCGTCCTGGCGTCACTCTTGAGCAGCCCCTCAGCCCGGGCGGCGAGCAGGCATTGCTGAACGAGCCCGGCGCTCTCCCCCACGATCTCGATCCCCAGACGAAACTGGTCGGCGATACGGGCAACCGGCGGTTCGACGGGCCCTCGCACGAGCAGGCCGGCTCTGTGCGCGTTCGACCACGACCGCAGCCATTCCACCAGCCACGCCGCCCTTTCGCGAACCGCCGGGAGCTTTTCGTCCCGGCACATGAGTCGCGCCATGCGCGTCACCGGCGGCAGCCGGAAGGCGCGTCGCACGGCCATTTCTTCGGAGGCAAAGCCTTCGTAGTCGTGTGCCGCGGCATGGAGGATGGCCGGATTGCCGGGCTCCATTGTTTGGATGATCACCTCGCCGGCGGCGTCGGCCCGGCCCGCGCGACCCGCGACCTGGCTGATGAGCTGGAACGTGCGTTCCGAAGCGCGGAAATCGGGCAGGTGGAGTCCCGTGTCGGCGCTGATGACGCCCACGAGACGAACGCCCGGGAAGTCAAGGCCCTTGGCGATCATCTGTGTGCCGAGCAATAGCCGCGTCTTACCCTGCGCAAAGTCGCCGAGCGCCGTGAAATAGTCGCGGGCCGTCCGCATCGTGTCGCGATCCACGCGCGCAATTGCGTCGGGAGGCAACTGAAGCTCCGTCAGCAGCGGTTGCAACTCCTCTTCGACCCGCTGTGTGCCCGCCCCCAGGCGCACCAGCCCGCGGCTGCAGGCCGGACAGACCCGCGGCACAACGGATTCCGAAAGGCAATGGTGACAGCGCAGAAGCTCGCCGCTTCGAAGCGAGGCGTTTCGATGCAGGATCATCCGCGCATCGCAGCGGTCGCACGTCATCACCCAGCCGCACTGCTGCCCGCCCGCGCAACCAACAAAGGTCGCAAAGCCCCGCCGATTCAAGAGCAGGATCGCCTGCGAGCCCGCGCGCAACGTGGCGAACAGCGCTCGGCGCAGAGTCGGCAGGAGCGTGGGATCTCGCAGCCCCAGTTCTCTCGCTTCGGCGCGCTCCGCGTAGGCGTCGATGATCCGTACCTCGGGGAGCTTCCCGCCACCCACCCTTTGGCGGAGCGTCCAGAGCCGGAACCTGGCTTTGCGATGATGTTCATGTTCCAGCCTGCCCGCACCCGCGTTGAACCAGCTCTCCAGCGACGGCGTGGCGCTCCCCAGCAGAACCGGGCAACCTTCCAGTTGCGCTCGCTTGATGGCCACGTCGCGTGCGTGGTAGCGGGGCAACTGGTCCTGCTTGTAGGAGGTGTCGTGCTCCTCATCGACGACCACCATTCCCAGTTTCGGCACCGGAGCGAAGATCGCACTCCGGGCCCCGACCACCACGCGGGCCTCGCCGCTCGCGACACGCGACCATTCAGAATTTCGCTTCGATGCCGAAAGCCCGGAATGCAGCACCGCCACGCCCAGATCCGCGAAGCGCTGCGCGAACCGCTCGGAGGTCTGCGGTGTCAGCGAAATTTCGGGCACCAGCACGATCACGCTCGCATCGGACTCGCGCTGCAGCATTTCCCGGATCAACCGGAGATAGACCTCGGTTTTTCCCGACCCCGTCACACCATACACGAGGTGAACCCCGAACCGGCGCTCGCCCGCCGAATCCGCGGTGATTCCGTTCACTACTGCCGCCTGCTCGGCGGAAAGGGTCACGGAGCGGTCGGCTCCGAAGGTCGCGGGTGCGGCGCCGTGATCGCCCCGAACCCGGACCACCGATCGTTTTTCTTCCCGTAGCGCGCCGATCGCGACCAGGCGGTTGATGTTCCGCATGGTCCGCTCGCCGAGCAGCGCCCGCAGATCCGCCGCAGGGAGCGGGAAGACCGACGGATCAGCTCTCGCGAGATGTTCACAGATCTTCTTGAGTGCGCCTTTCAGATCAGGCGGAAACACTCCGACGGCATACACCACTTGCGAGGCCCGGCCGATTTCCCGCTTCACGGCGGCAGGCACCATGGAGGCGAACACCATTCCCAGCGGGCAGACGTAATACGCGGCGATCCACTTCGCGAGTTCGAGCAGCGCGGGGGACAGCGCTGCCCCGGTCCGGGCCGCGATGGAACGCACTTTGGCTGGGTCGAATTCTCCGATCAGCTCGCTTCCGCCCACCGAGACGACAACCCCGGATACGCGCTTGCGCCCCAGGGGAACCTCGACCCGCTCACCGACGCCGATGGCCTCCGGCTGTTCCATGGCCGGCGGGATGCCGTACGACAGCTCGCCTCCGTCTTCGCGCTCGATGCCTCGCTCGACGGCCACAAGGGCGTAGCGGGCGAAGGCGGAGTTGGCGCCGGCGAAGAGTGTCATAGCGGTCCGAGCAGGACTGTAATCAATTGCCGCAACTGCAAGTTTTCGCGGCGCGGACCGGGGCCGAGGCCGACATTTCACGTCGCCCGCGCTAGACTCTGCTTTGATGCTCAAGCCCACGCTCCGCACAGCCAACCACGTGCCCGCCCGACTCGCGCTCGCTGATGGAACCGTGTTCCACGGCCGCGGCTTTGGGGCTGTCGGGAAGGGGGTCGTCGCCCGAGCCGAAGTCGTCTTCAATACCGCTGTGTGCGGGTATCAGGAATCGCTGACGGATCCCTCGTATACGGGGCAGATCCTTGTGCAGACGTTTCCGCTGATCGGGAATACGGGCGTCAATACGGAAGACGTGGAATCGGGCAAGGTCCAAGTATCCGGCTTCGTGGTGCGGGAGCTGGCGCGTCTGCATTCCAACTACCGCGCCAATGAAGATCTCTCGACCTATCTCGCTCGGCACAACGTCATCGGTATCGAGGGCATCGATACCCGTTCACTCACGAAGAAGCTGCGGACCACGGGATCGATCCAGGGTGTGCTCACCGATGCACCCGTCTCGGGCGCCGGCGCCGTCTCCGATCAGCAACTGGTGGAGATGGCGAGGGCGAATCCCTCGATGGCGGGACAGAATCTGGTGCCGCTGGTTGGTTGCGCCTCGAAATGCGCCTGGAATGAGGACCTTGGCGAATGGGCGCCTCCGGTGGCCGATTCATCCCGGCGATTCCGTGTGCTCGCGCTCGACTGCGGCGCCAAGCGGAACATCCTGCGCAACCTGACCGAGCGGGGCTGCGATGTGACCCTGGTGCCCCACGACATCACCGCCGATGAAATCAAGCAGAAATACCGAGACAAGGAGATCGACGGCTTGTTTATCTCCAACGGCCCGGGCGACCCGGCGGCTGTGCACAAGACGATCGAGACGCTCCGCGGCGTGGTGACAGACCCGGCCGTGTCGATTCCAACCTTTGGCATCTGCCTGGGGCACCAGTTGCTGGCGCTGGCCGTCGGCGCGACAACCTACAAGCTGAAGTTTGGACACCGGGGCATCAATCAGCCCATTCTCAACACAACGTCCGGCCGCGTCGAAATCACGAGCCAGAACCACGGATTCGCGGTGGATCGGGCCGCCTTGGAAAAGGTCGGCGGCGAACCGACGCACGTGCACCTCAACGACCAGACCCTCGCCGGGTTTCGGATGAAGGACAAGCCCGTGTTCAGCGTGCAGTATCACCCGGAAGCATCTCCGGGCCCGCACGATGCTTCGTACCTGTTTGACCAGTTTGTCGAGGCGATGAAGTCGCGCCGGTAGGCCACTTATAGGACCTGCGACCGGGATTTCGCAGCGACCACGCGCCCTCTCCAGGAAGAGGACTGGCCTCTTGACACCCCCTCGCCGAAGTGAGGTGAGCACTCGTCTTATCCTCATTCCGGCCTTCGAAGGCAACCCCGTTCGGAGAACGATCGTAACTTCGAGAGGACCATTACCGGAGCTCATCGCATGTTTTCTCGTGGAATCTTTGTTGCCGGTATCGCTGCCTTCTCGTTGTGCACGCTGGGAAGCGCCCAAATGCCGAAGCAGGCGCTGGGGATGAAGCGCGTGGCGGCAACACCCTCTTCTTCCGCGGGCGCAGCGCGAGCCGAGCAGCCCCGGGTGTTGTGGATCCGAAATGAGATGACCGGTCAAGTTGTGTATCCGGATCAAGCAGCGGTGCGCGCCGAAGAGTTGCCCGACCCTGTGGTGATCTATGACAACTTCAGCAATCCCGACGGCGTGGCGGGGATCAACCTGAACTGGAATTACGCGGAAGCCTACGGGAACAAGGATTTCAAGGCACCAAGCGGCGGCAGCCCGCTGCGTTTCGGCGTGATCGATATCTCGTCAGATCCGACGGATCCGGACGCTGTTCTCGGGACGGTCGATGGCGAAAAAGTCTGCTTGATGTACGAGCCCTACACGGCAACGAACTGGCCATCTTCCAATCTGAACGACCGGCACAGCATCCGCGGCTACACCACGACGGTTTCGTCCTATTCACAGCAATTCGAGATCCGCGTTTGCCGCATCACCTTCTTTTCGCGAGAAGTCGTCTATCTGCCGTTTGATCAGGATAGCAATCCGTATAAGGTCGAACTTCAACTGTCCTTTGCATACGTGAGTTTCCCGTTTCGGACGCTTGAGTCGGTTGTGGGATTTGACCTTTCCAGCTTTGATCCGCCACTGACGATCAAAGGCGAGGGACTGATTTTCACACACTGGTTGCGACTTTCACAGCCGCCGCCGTGCGTGGGCGACCTGGATCTGGACGGACTCGTTGAAGATGCAGATTTCAGTCTGTTTGTCGTCCAGTACAACACGTTGGATTGCGCGGACCCGGCGATGCCGGAGTTTTGCTCGGCGGATTTCAATGGCGACGGTTTTGTCGACGACGAAGACTTCCAGACCTTTGCAGTCGCGTATAACAATTTGCTGTGTCCCCCGGGCTTTGTGATCCGCAAGGCGTATGCAATGACCGCTGGAGGCAGATTCCGCTGGAACAACGAGACCAACGGACCCGATTTCGGCGCGGAAGCAATACCGACTCCCTCCGGCGGATGGCCGTTCCCCAATTCGCTCGTGACGGTCCCGAACATTCCTGGATCGATTCCTCCCCCGGGAGTGGGTTGCTCGCTCTTCGGCTGTCAGCCCAGCTTCTCGATCTATTTCACCACCCTCACCGGGTTCCACACTGTTTCTGAATTGAATATGTCGGAGAGCGCCCCGCTGCTCGCGACCGAATACGAACGGTTCCTCAACGAGGTGATCGTCCAGGGCCAGCTTCGGCCGTACGCCGTATTCGACGTCGAGAGCTATCTGGCCGGCGGTTTTCAGAACACCGACTGGGTGCCTTCGTCCACGCCCAAGCTCCTCTCGATTACGCCCCCGGCACCCCCACAGAAGCCCTGACCCATTTTCGTCAAACCGGCTTGGAACCCGCGGGCCAGACGCTCATGCCTTGTCGCTCGTAACGCGGCAGGTTCGTGTCCGCCGTGCGGGACCACAGTTCGATGCCGCCGGCGATGGATTTGACGTCGGGGATTCCAAGATCACGCAGGAACGCCGCAGCCTTGAGCGAGCGCACGCCGTGGTGGCAGAGCGTCAGCACCTTGCAACCGGGGTTCTCTTCGAGCATCCCTTCGATTTCGGGGGCTCGCGTTTCCAGTTGGTCCAAGGGAACGAGCACGCTGCCCTTCACATGGGCGAAGTCCCACTCGGGCTGCACCCGCACGTCGACGATCATGATGTTCTCGCCGGAGTCCAGCCACTTCTGGGCTTGCGTCGGCGTCACTTCCCAGTCGGGCTTGAAGGCGTTCCCGTGCGGAAGTTCGTTGCTGTTCATGCGGACTCCTGCGTGCGGGATCGTCAGTCGAGTTCGTCGAGCGCGAATTCAAGCTCACCGAGCGCTTTGCCGTCGCCGGTTCGCCGGGCCACGGCGATCCCGGCTCGCAAGGTATCGGCCTGTTCGGCACGGCGGCCCATCAGACCGAGGGTGCGTGCCTTGTGGAAATAGGTGTAGGCATCGTCTGGGTTGGCTGCGGCGGCGCGATCGAAGAACTCCACAGCGCGGGGGAGATCGCCCTGTTTCACCTGTTCCTGCGCCATGGCGTAGAGAAGGAACGGATCCTGCGGGTCGGACTCGAGGAGCTTGGCGATTTGCTGGACGCTCGGCATGCCCGGGAAGTAAAGGCGCACTTTCCCGTGGGGCTCGGCTTTCCCGGCTCACGGGCGGGCGGTATGCTGGAATCATGGGAACGCAGACAATCCACACCATCGCGATCATCGGGGCCGGACAAATGGGGGGCGGCATCGCCCAGGTTGCGGCAGCGTCGGGGTTCAAGACGCTCGTCTGCGATGCCTCGTCCTCGGCCCTGGGGCGCTGCCGCGACGGCCACACCAAGCGGCTGGCTCGTGAGGTTGAGAAGGGACGGATGAAGGACACGGACGTACAGGCAGCCCTTGGTCGGCTGCACTACGTCGAGAACCTTGAGATGCTCAAGGGCGCCGACATCGTTATCGAGGCGATCGTCGAGGATGCCAAGGTGAAGCGGGAACTTTTCTCCAAGCTCGCGGCGCTGTTTCCGACGCAGATTCTGGCGAGCAACACGAGTTCGATCAGCATTACCGAGATCTGCGCCAGCGTGGGCCCGCAGGGGCACCCCGAGCGTGTGATCGGCATGCACTTTTTCAACCCCGTGCCGGTGATGAAGCTGGTGGAGGTCATCCGCGGGCTTCAGACCTCGCCGGACACTGTTCACAAGGTGACTGCGCTGGCGACGCAACTCGGCAAGACGCCGATCCCCGCGAATGACCGCGCCGGATTTGTGTCCAACCGCGTGCTGATGCCCATGATCAACGAGGCGTTTTATGCCTGGATGGAGGGCGTGGCGGAACCGCAGCACATCGACGAGATCATGAAGCTGGGCTGCAACTTCCCGATGGGGCCGCTGCGCCTCGCCGATTTCATCGGGCTCGACACCTGCGTGCACATCATGAACGTGCTGGCAGATGGATTGGGCAACGATCGCTACCGCCCGTGCCCTCTGCTGCGGCAGCTTGTGGCCGCTGGACGCATGGGCGACAAGACGGGAAAGGGCGTGTACGACTACACGCCTCAGGCCCCGGCGGCGTCCGCCGGACACGGATCGATGACTTCGAGCAAAGCTGCGGTGGGCGTGTAAGCACCCGACGGTCAGCGGACCAGCACAAGGCGCGGACGCGTCTTGACTTCGGGCTGAGGGCATTGATCCAGCTTGGCGATGTCGCGCAAGATCTGATCGAGCGCCCGGTCTTCGCGCTGTTTCTCGGCCATGGCCAATCGCTTGGCCACCGAAGTGTCCATGTCTGACGGATTCATTCTTTTTCCCCGTAACAAATTCTGCACTCGGTGTTTCGCGACAAACGAAATCGCGCCGCACACACCCATTCATACGCATCGTCAACAGGCGTGTTCGAGTCGCCTGCGGTCGCCCCAACGGTTATTCCAAAGGACGCGTCGCACTTGCGCGAAGCAGGGATCGCGCCTGACCTTGCGAGCACACGGCACAAGTGCCGATTTGAGGATGGTTTTCGGCGTTCCTGCTCAAGAAACGCAACGCGCAATAACGTGCCCGGCCGTGCGTAAGTGCATCGATCAAAAATCTCGCGCGTTCAGCGATTTTCACTCGGATGCATTGAGTGGGTCGCGGGTGTATCCTGTGGATGAGCAGCGTGTGAATTGGCGATTATCCGAGAGGTTTTCCCATGTCATCCAAACCCAGCCGTAAAAAGCCCGCGGCCCGATCCAAGCCCAATACCCGCACGCGCGTTCGCGAGATGACCGTCAAGGCCCTGCGCGACAGGGACTTGTCCAAAGCGGACATTCAGAAACTCGTCCACGAGTCCCTCAAGGGCGCGGCCAGCACGATTGATCACGAAGTGCCCGCGGCACGACGAAAGGCCATGCGGGAGGCGTTCGAGGGCCTCCGTGATGCCTTCCAGTCCGTTGCTTCGGCGGGCGTGAACACCGGCAAGAGCGCCCGCCGGCGGGGGGAAGATCTGGCGAACCACGCGGTGCCGACGGCCCGCCGCCGCATTGCCGCCGCGAATAAGGACTTCCTGGACGCGGTGAGCTCGTTTGCCAAAAAGACCTCCACCGAATTCGGGGAAGAGCTCGAAGCCCTGGTCCGGCGCGCCAAGCGGGCCGGGAAGCAGGCGAAGGAATCGGCCACGGACGCCGGCCAGAAGGTCGCGAAAAACGCGGCCCCGGTCGCCCAGGACCTGGGCCGGGCGAGCTGGTCGCTTGCCCGTCGTGCGGCGGAGCAGGTCGCCTTGGCGGCGAGCGGACTCCTGGAGGGGATCGGGCAGCTGATTGCGCCACGCAAGGCCCCGGCCCCGGCCAAATCGAAGGCTCCAACCAAAAAGCCCGCTCGACGGAAGCCGGTTCGCAAGCCTGCTTCGAAGTGACCCTCAGTCGTCGCGGAGCCTGCGGTTGCTGATGACCATCAGCACCACGAGCACCCCCGCGGCCAGAAATCCGGCGACCCCGATGGCTGTCAGCGCGCCGACCCCGGCGTTTCGCGCCGCCAGGATCAGGATCGATGACCCGACCAGCATCGCGGCGATGATCAGCGCGAACGAGATGTTGCGGCTGGCATGTTCGATGGTGTGCGTGAGACGGGTAAGGCCTCGATGCTCGATATTGACGGCGAAGCGGTTGCGCCGCAGCTGCGTCAGCACGGCCCGCAGTTCCACCGGGAGGTCCTCGACGAGCTCGATGTAATGAAGCAGGCTTCGCTGCGCCCGCGAACGCAGCGCGGAAAAGCTGTACCGCTTCTCGACCAGCTTCTCGACGTAGGGACGAACGAACTCCGCGAGTTCAAACGATGGGTCGATCTGGCGCCCCACCGCTTCGATGGTGGTGAGCGCCTTGATCAGAAAAACCAGATCGGCGGGGCAGCGAACCTTGTTGGCTCGAAGCGCGGCGAAGAAGTCGTCGAGCAGCCTTCCGAGGTTCAGCCGGTCGAGCGATGTGTGCTGAAATTGGGAGACGATGGCGTGTACGTCGTTTCGCAGGTTGCGGTCTTCGAGTTTGTCAGGACCAATGTCGCCGAGCACACCGACGACGCCGATCACGCGGTCGAGGTCGCCGCTGACGACGCCTGAAACGAGGTCGGCGAGCTGACGCGCGGTTCGGGCGTCGATCTCACCCGTC
>JAFEBN010000101.1 GCA_018242645.1 Planctomycetota bacterium
GACCCCGAGGTGCTGACGGAGTACGTCCGCAACGCGCTGCGCCGCAGCATCTGCGGTCAGTACGCGACCGCCCGCGATGGCGGCAAGCTCAAGCTCGTCTGCGTGACGCTCGACCCCAGCCTCGAAGACATCATCAACGGGTACATCGATCGCTCGCCGGCGGGAACGACGGTCAACATGCCCGCGCGGGTGGCCAACCAGATCGCCGATCACGTCGCCCGCTCGATGCAGCTGGTGACCTCGGGCGGGTATCCGCCGGTCGTGGTCGCCTCGCCCCAGGTCCGGGCGGTGGTCCGCCAGGTGCTCGAGCCCCACATCGCGGGTGTTGCCGTGCTCGGTTACAACGAACTCATCCCCTCGATGGAGGTCGAGAGCGTGGCGCTGGTGATGGCGCCCGAAGCGCTGACGCAGCCGGCGATGGCCGCGTGATGGCCGAATCTGCGCCGCCGGATTTTTCCTGCGCTTTTGTCTGTCAACTTTGCGCCCGGCTCGCGCCGATAGTGGTGTACGTTTTGGAGGCCCGGCGACCTCACCCCCGGGTTCACCCGCATTCTCGCGCGGCATGGAGGCCCCGGGCTGCGGTTCACAGGCTCTCGGCCACGGACGGCGTACATGCAGCTCAAGACGTTTCGCGGCAACTCAATGGCGGATGCGCTGGCCGAAGTCAAGAAAGAACTCGGCAGCGAGGCCGTCATCCTGCACGCCCGCACGATCCGCGTCGGCGGGGTCATCGGCATCGGGGCCAAGAACCAGTACGAGATCACGGCGTCCACGGGGGGCGCTGCGACGGAAATCAAGCAGCCCCGCATCGCCCCGGGCGGCCGGCCCAAAGGCTCGACGCCCGCGGAGTTCGAGCCCGCGACCTTCAGCAACCCGACGGTCAACACGATCAACCACGCCCCCGCGACCCCGGCACCCGCACCGGCGACTCCCACCGTGCCGGAGCAGCCGATCGTGCAGATCCCGGTGCAAAAACCCGCGGTGAAGTCCGCGGCCGCGAGGTTGGCGACGCGTGCCGATCTTCGTCCGGCTTCCGAGTGGGCGGCCCGCTCGGTCGATGAAGAGCTCGCCTCGATCAAGCGTCTGGTTGCACAGCTCCTCCAGGAGCAGCGGCTCAGCGCGGCCCGATCCGGGGGCCTCAACCCGACGATCGGCATGGCGGATCCGCTCGCCTCGGCGCTGATCGCCCTGACCGATCGGCAGGTGAACGCGAATCTTGCTTCGGAACTGGTGGGGGAGGTCCGCGATGCTCTGGACCCCGCTGAACTCGAGAACGAATCCGTGGTTCGTGCCACGCTTCTTTCGCGCATTGCCCAGCGCCTGCGGGTGACCGGCGGCCTCACGTCGCCGAAGGGTGGGCGGCAACTGGTGATCGGTGTGGTCGGTCCGACCGGCGTGGGCAAGACGACCACGATCGCCAAGATCGCCGCCACCTACAAGCTGCGGCACGCCAAGCGGGTCGGCCTGATCACCTGCGACACCTACCGCATCGCGGCGGTCGATCAACTGCGGACCTACGCCAACATCATCGGCCTGCCGCTCAAGGTCGCGCTGACGCCCATGGAGGTCTCGTCGGCCAAGGCGCAGCTCACCGATTGCGACATCGTCCTGGTGGATACGCCGGGGCGTGCACCGGCCGACCAGCGCCGGCTCGAGGAACTCCGCAGATTTCTCGAGGCGGCCGGGCCGTCGGAGACTCACCTTGCCCTCGCGGCGTGCGCTTCGGAAGGGCTGATGCGATCGGCGGCACAGGCGTTTGGCAAACTGGGCCCGGATCGCGTGCTGCTGACCAAGATCGACGAAACCGACACGCTGGGTCCGGCGTTTAACATCTTGTCGGAACTCGGCTTGCCGCTCGCGTGTGTGACGACGGGCCAGGAAGTGCCCGACGACATGGAAGGCGCGAGCGCCGAGCGATTTGCTCGCTGGATTTTCGACCACCCCGCGCCGACTTCCGCCAACACCGACCGATGACCGCTTTTCAGATCACTCCTCCGGCCGCGGCGTCCGACCAGGCTTCACGTCTGCGCGAGTTGTTCCGTGTGCCGGCGGAAACGGCGGCGGCGCCCCAGCGCTCCGCTCCGGTCATCGCGATTACGTCCGGCAAGGGTGGGGTGGGGAAAACCAATCTCGCGGTAAGCCTGGCCGCCACGCTCGCCCAGACGCACCGCATCACGCTGGTTGATGCCGATCTGGGGATGGCCAACGCCGATTTGTTGTGCGGCGTCTCGCCCTCGCTTCGTCTGCAGCACGCTCTTCCGCTCTCGGACGGTTCGATCCACGGGCGGGCGGGGTCGCACCCGTGTGCGGGGGCGAGCCTGCAGTCCATCGCGGTGCAGACGGGTTACGGCTTTGCGCTCGTGCCTGGGTCGGTGGGTGTCGCGAAGATGGCCGAATTGCATGCCGCGGAGCAGCGACAGCTGCTGCGAGGGCTGGCGGCCCTTGAAGCGAAGAGTGATGCGATCCTGCTGGATACCGGCGCGGGTATTTCGCCGGGCGTGCTGGGTTTTCTGGGGGCGGCGGACCTTGTGCTTGTGGTCGCGACGCCGGAGCCGACGTCGATCGCCGATGCGTACGCCCTGATCAAGTGCCTGGTGCAGCGTCCGAATTCGGGCGATGAAGTCCGAAGGAACGGGCCTTCGCGGCTGGCGCTGGTGGTGAATCAGTCGCGCAGCGCCAAGGAAGCGGCGGATGTTCACCGGCGCATGGTGACGGCGTGCGAGAAATTCCTGGGCGTGCATCTGCCGCTGGCGGGCTGGATCGCTCGCGACCCGCGATTGATGGACGCGGTGATGGCCAAGACGCCGGTTGTCGCGTACTCGCCGAACTGTGAAGCATCGGCGGGGATCCGATCGCTCTCGGAGGTGATTCGAAGCGAGTGGCTGAAGGCGGCGCGCGAAGCACCGGCCAACACCGGGACGGCGTTCGAGCGGCTTCGACGGATCTGGCGTTTGCCGGGCCGCTCATCGTGAAGAGCTGATCGAGCCGATGGAAGTGGCGCGGCGGTAAGAGCCTTGTTGCGCGAAAGTTGCGCACCGCCGGCAGGAGCAGCGATCGCTTGGGACGAGCACCAAAGGTCATCGGCGCCACGCTGGGCTGCTCGGCCTTCGCAATCGCTTGTATAGCGGGGCTTGCGAGCTACAACCCCTCGACGCTGGTGCTCCAGCGAGCGCTCGCGGCGCTGTTTCTCTGCTACATCGTGGGCTACATCCTGGGGTCGATTGGCGAGCTGATCGTGGCGCAGCACATGGTGGAGTACGCGAAGAAGCATCCGATTCCGGATGTGAAGCCGCTTGCACCCGAGCCGATCCTGGAGGTTGAACTCGCGGAAGATCAGTCGGGCGCAGGAGTTCCGTTGATCTCGCCGGATGGGAAGCAGGTTGCCCAAGTTACCCAACCGGCGCAGACGTTGCAGACGAATCGAAAAGCCGCCTAATTTTTTCGTGCCCCCCTTGCGGAGCGCGCTCGGCCTTGTATACTCCGGCCACGTCGGGCAAGGATCGCTCGGCGCGGATGAGTCGTTGGGGCATGCGCCTCTCGGCTCTGGCGGGCGAGGCGCGGGCCCCGCACGCTTCGACAATCTGTCGGTGGTCAAGGAGCGACCATGTCTGCACTCAAATCCTCCGTCCGGGGCGGACTTCGCGGGCGTTTTATCGTCCGTCACGCCGAGCCGTCGAACCTGCCAACGCCGTTCGACAAGCTGCCCATCAACGACGTCTGGAAGAAGTACAAGAAGGACCCGAACGAGGCCATCCGGAATTTCCTGATGGAGAAGTTCCTCCACCTCGTGCGTTTCAACGCCGAGCGCATCCACGCGCGTCTGCCCGACGAAGTGGATATCGAGGACCTGATGTCCGCGGGCCTGTTTGGCCTGATGGACGCCATCGACTCGTTCGACCTGGACCGCAAGGTCAAGTTCGAGACGTTCAGCGCCAACCGCATCCGCGGCGCCATCCTCGACGAGCTCCGCTCGATGGACTGGGTGCCCCGGCTGGTGCGGCATCGCACGGCGAAGTTTGACCAGGCGCGCCAGCAGATCGAGATGGAACTCGGTCGCCCGGCGACCGACACCGAAGTGAGCCAGCGCCTGGGCATCCAGGGCGAAGAGTTCGACAAGGTGAAGCGGGACAGCTCGGCGGTGGGCACCCGTTCGCTCAATCAGCGGGCGTTTCAGTCCGACGGCGGGCGTGATGTTCGCGAGATCGACGTCGTCAAGGACGACTCGCAGGTCAACCCCCTGGGCGACTTGCAGCGGCGTGATCTCAAAGAGCTGATCACCAAGGGCCTGAGCCGCGCCGAGCGTCTGATCGTCATCCTGTACTACTACGAAGGCATGACGATGAAGGAAATCGGCGCGACGCTCGACCTGTCCGAGTCGCGCGTGAGCCAGATGCACAGCTCGATCCTGGCCCGTTTGAAGGCCCAGTTGCAGCACCGGCTCAAGGAAATCGAAGAGGATTGAGGCCGCGTTTCTCCGATCGCTTCGCACGCCCGGCCTCCGGGCGTGCTTTTATTTCGGGGTGAAGCAAACGCCGCTGCAATCCGCGTGCATTGCGATGGGCTCGAACATCGAGCCGCGGCGGGAGCACCTCGACGCGGCGGTTGCGGCACTGCGGACCCGATTGGGGCCCGGCGGCGGGGTTGCGCGGGTGAGCCAGTGGCACCAGACCGAGGCGGTGGTGCTTCCCGGTGATTCACCGGGATCGCCGTACCTCAACGGGGCGTGCGAGGTCCTCACCTCGTTGTCGCCTCGAGCGTTGCTGGATGTGTGCCTGGAAATCGAGCGGGACCGAGGCAGGGACCGTGATCGCGAGGGCCGGTGGGGGGCCAGGACGCTGGATCTCGACATCCTGCTTTACGGCGACGCGATCATCCGCGAACCGGGGCTCGAGATTCCGCATCCGCGGATGCTGGAGCGCGGCTTTGCGCTGGTGCCGCTGGTGGAAATCGCGGGTGAGCGCATGGTTCCGGGGACCGGGAAGTCCGTGCTGGAGCACTTGCGTGCGCTTGGGTGAGGCGGGGGATCAGACGTAGACGGCCGCGAGTCGTCCGCCGGGGGAGCGCGTCGCGAGCATGTAATTCTGCAGGTTGCGACCTGGGCAGGCGGTCTGACCGAGTTCCTGATGCGTGTAGACGCGGGAATTCGGGATCTTGTGGCGCTGCATGAGGGTCGCCACGAAAGCGTCGAGGGCGGCGATCTGCTGGGGCGTGGGGCGCTGCATCTCGAAGTTACCCATGCACATCACGCCGATGTTGTGCTCGTTCTTGTCCTTGACGTGGGCGCCCTGGTAGCCGAGCGGGCGTGCCTCCCAGACTCGGCCCTGCGGGTCGATCACGTAGTGGTAGCCGATGTCGGCCCAGCCTTCGCGGAGGTGGCTGGCGCGAACCTGATTCAGGCGTGCGACCGCGTCGCGCTGGGTGCGGATGTTCTGCGAGGGAATCGCGTCGTGGTGAACGGTGATTTTGTTGACGCCGTTCATCGGGTTGGCGAGTGACCGGATGACGCCGGCGTTGGTCCAGGCGGAGCGCGGGAGCACGTTGGACGGGAGGCCGTAACTGGCGGAGGAAGGGGCGGCGACCGGGGCAGGTGCCGCGGTGCTGCGCGGGGGCGTGGGCAGTGTGGAGAGAGTGGGGTTGCGTTCGTCAGGCCAGACTGGGCTGGGCAACTCGCTTGAGTCGGTTGCCTGGGGCCCGCTCTGGCAGGCGGCAAGGACGAGGGCGGCGCCGGCGAGGAGTCCACCCGCGAGCACATCGCGGCGACCGAGAGCGGCGTCGAGCACCGACGGATCGGGTTGGCGCAAATCAGAATCGTGACTCATGAAAGCCCTCTCCGGGGTCGCTCGGATGATCGTAACACCTTCATTTCGGTTGTTGGCTGTCGGGGACGCCAGATTCCGGTCAAAACCGTGCGGGTGTTCGAGGAAAATCGGGGCGGTATCGACGATGCGGGAATTGCCGCCTACCCCTTGGTGTGATCAGCCCGCTTTTGATGCTTGCCGCCGACGCTCCGGCGTCGGCTGAGACGGCCCCGCGGTCCGGACCGCTGGGGCGGTTCCACCTGGATTGGGACACGGTGGCGGTCTGGGGTTTCAAGGTGGGGTTCGCCCTGCTGATCCTGGTGGGGGCGTGGGTGTTTTCGGGGTGGGTGCGCGGTGCCCTGAAGAGGGGGACGAGCAAGGCGCACTTTGACCCGACGCTGAGCGCTTTTTTCGCCAACTTGGCGAAGTGGGCGATCCTGACGGTCGCGGTGGTGACGGCGCTGGAGGTGTTCAACATCCAGCCGGCGAGCTTTGCGGCGGTGATCGCGGCGCTGGGGCTTGCGATCGGCCTGGCGTTCCAGGGGACGCTGTCGAACATCGCCTCGGGCGTGCTGCTCTTGATTTTCCGGCCGTTTAAGGTGGGTGACAGCGTGGTCATCGCGGGGCAGGCGGGGACAGTGAACGAGATCGATCTGTTTACGACGGCCCTGGATACGGCGGACGGCCGGCGCGTGATCGTGCCCAACGCGCAGATCGCGGGGGCGGTGATCGACAACCAGAGCCACCATCCGCGGCGGCGCGCCGAAGTGCTCATCAACGTGGTGGCGAGCGCCCCGACGGAGACGGTGCGGCAGGCGCTGCTGACCGCGACGCGGGAAGCGATCGAATCCGCGGGCGGGCTGGAGATTCCGCCTCCGGAGGTCGTGATGAACGACTTCGGGCGCGGGAGCGTGCAGTGGGCGGTGCGGGTGTGGGCGCCGCGGGAGCGGCTGGGAATGGTGCGAACGCAGCTGCTTGAGACGACCAAGCGGGAACTGGATTCATCGGGCGTGCGGCTATCGGTGCGGTAGGCGGCCCGGGATGCCGAGCGATCAGTTCGTGTTCAGTGAGCGGAGCCACTGGGCCCAGATGGCGAACACGAGAAGCATGTAGAGGCGCTGGGAGTGATCGCGCCGGCGGTCCATGTGGTCGGCGACCATTCTGGCGACGAAGGCGCGGTTGATCTGGATGCCGAGCAGGTCTTGGGGGAAGGGGTCGGCGGAGTTGAGGGTGTCGAGGAGGAGCTGCTTCATGCCGCCGTAATCGGTGCGGAACCACTCGCCGATGGGGATGGAGAAGCCCATCTTGGGGCGGTTGACGATTTCGTCGGGCAGGTATTTGCGGGCGACGGCTTTGAGCAGGCCTTTGCGTTCGCCGTCGGGCATGAGCACGTCGGGACGGACGCGGATCATGCGATCGACGAGTTCCCTGGCGAGGAAGGGCGCGCGGACTTCGAGCGCGACGGACATGGAGGCGGTGTCGGTTTTGCGGAGGAGGTCTTCCGGGAGGTAGCCGTTCAGGTCTGCGGTCAACGCTGAATTCTGGAACTCGTCCAAGGAATCAACCGGACCCAAGGCGCCAACATCGATTGCGAAACGCTTGTCGATGCGATCGGTGTCCGAATCCACCAATCGCGAAAACTCGGAACGCGGAAAAATCGCGAGAAGGTCGAGGAAGCTTGCGCCGGCGGCGGCGTCTGCCAATCTGGCGACTTTGCGACGCGTTTTGTAGATGGCGGCCGGACCGCCCAGGACATGCGAGAGTTTTGCGAGAATGTTTTTCGGAAGCCTCGCACCGTACCAGAGCGGTGCGAGTGCCCGGTGACGCTCGTAACCGAGAAACAGTTCATCACCGCCGTCGCCGCTTAACGCAACTTTGAATTCATTTCGTGCTGTACGGCTCACCCAATATGCCGGCAAGAGCGAACTGTCACCAAACGGAAGTCCAAGTTCGCGAACCAGGTGCAGGAGGTCTCGGGCGGGGTCTGCGTGGCAGTCGACGATCACATGGCGAATGCCGATTGCATTCGCGGTCTGGCCTGCGGCATGGGATTCGTCTATTTCGGGAACCGGCATTCGGACGGTAAACGCGGTGCAATCGGGGCTCGCGGCCCGCGTGTGGGACGCGATCAGCGCGGAATCGAGGCCTCCGCTGAGGAAAACGGCGAGCGGTACATCGGCTTCAAGTCGGGAACGGACCGCCGCCTGGAGGAGGCGATCAACTTCATCGACGTCGATGCTTGTCATACGAGGAGTCTGGCGCAGGCTTGTGTCCCAGTCGTTCTTCAAGCCGAATTTCTTCGAGTCAGAATCTTGGGGGCTCTGCGAAGAGAAACCTCGCGGAGTTTGAAAGATCCTTCCGAACGGGGTCGGCTTGCTCCAGCCGTATCGCAACCAGGACGCGGCGTCGGCTGATTGCACCAAGTGACGGTGGAATGGCCCCTCCAGTCTCATGGCCATCATGAGCCGGGAAATGCCCGTGATCGAACTGCCGAAGATCTCCACGGCTTCGCCGCGGTAGGCGTACAGGGGTTTTTCGCCAAAGCGATCACGAGTAGTCGTCAGCCACCCGGACTTTGCATCCCAGATCGCAAGGGCGAACATTCCGTCCAGTTGAGCGAAAAGTCCGCGTCCCCAATTCCTCCACCCGTGAATCAGCACTTCGGTATCGCTGTGATCGGTCACAAACTCATGTCCGGCGGCCTGTAACTGCTGTCGCAAGTGCCGGTGGTTGTAAATGCAACCGTTGAACACGACCGCAACGCGGTGTGACCGCTCGCGCTCGGGATAGCCCGGGCCGCGTTCGGAGACCATCGGCTGTTCGCCGCAGGCCAGATCGATGATCGCGAGTCGCCGATGGACAAAGGCGACGTCGACGACGGTCCCATCCGGCCTTGTGGCGCGGTCGCGGAAGCGGCCCTGGCCGTCGGGACC
>JAFEBN010000102.1 GCA_018242645.1 Planctomycetota bacterium
CCCGACAGGATCTTCATTCCCTGTCGCGCCGCGCGCTTGCCTTCGAGCGCGATGCCCACCAGCTTCCGGCCGATGCCTTTCTTGACCGTTGCCTCCAGCGCATCCTGCCCGACAAACCGCTCGCCCCGCTCGCCCTCGTGCTTGTCGAGCGAGATCGCAAAGTCCACGCCGCACTCCAGCGCGTTAATCTCCTCGCCCAGTTCATGCCCGTACAGCGGCATCCCGGCTTCGATCCGCAGCGTGTCGCGGCAGCCCAGCCCCGCCGGCTTCACGATCGCGTCCGCCGAGTTCATGTCCACGTCCTTCAGGATCAGCTTCATCGCCATCCCGACAAACGTCGCCGGCAGAATCGCTTCCACGCCGTCCTCGCCCGTGTAGCCCGTACGGCTGACGATCACCTTCATGATCATCAGGTTCTTGGTGGTGAAGCGGTAGCGCTTCAGCGTCGGGATCTCGCTCGAGAACTTCGAGATCATCTCCATCACCTTCGGTCCCTGCATCGCGACCATCGCCGTGCTCAGCGTCTGATCGTCGATCTTTACCTGCATGTCGCCCTTCACCTTCTCGAAGTGAGGCAGCAGCTTCTCGCGGTTGCTCGCGTTCACGACCAGCAGGAAGTCGTCTTCATCAAAGCGGTAGACGATGATGTCGTCCTTCACCCCGCCCTGCTCGTTGCACACCAGCGAATAGCGGCACTGGCCCGCCGTCATGTCGTGAATCTTGCGGGTACACAACCGCTCCAGGAACTTGCGGGCGTGCCGGCCCGTCACCTTCACCCGCCCCATGTGCGAGACGTCGAACATCCCCCCGCTCTTACGCACCTGGTTGTGCTCTTCGATGATGCCCGAGTAGAACATGGGCATCTCCCAACCGGCGAAGTCGACCATCTTTGCTTTTTTGTCGACGTGGTACGAGTGAAGCGGCGTGCGTTGCAAGGCTGTGGTCTCCAATCCCGGCCAGACCCGGGGAGCCAAGCCTACGCGCCTCAGGGGCCGCCTCCCCAGGGCCGGGGTCGCTCGCCACGCGGAATTTTCTCAGGATTCGCACCCGCCCGCACCGGCCGTTCAACCGCCCGCCGGCCAGGCGGCATTGTCGATCAGCCGCACACTGCCCACCCGCGCCGCGATCAGTGCCCGCTTCGGACCAGCCCCGGGAGCGAGAAGCGTCCGGCCGTCCCGCACCACCGCATACTCGGGCTCGATCCCCGATTCGACCAGCACGCGACGCATCGTCTCTTCCGCCGCCTGCACGCCGGGCACGTCCGCCGCGGCACGCAGCGCCCGTGAGATCGCCAGCGCCCGCGTTCGTTCCGCCTCATCGAGAAACCGATTGCGGCTGCTCATCGCGAGTCCGTCGGGATCGCGCACCGTCGGCATCGGCTCGATGCGCGTCTCGGGCATCTCGCGCTCGGTCATCGCACGCACCACCTGCAGCTGCTGCCAGTCCTTCTCGCCGAAGACCGCCGCGCGCGGCCGCACCAGTTCAAAGAACCGCAGCACCACCTGGCACACGCCCGCAAAGTGACCGGGCCGATGCCGATCTTCCAGTTGCGGTGCCGTGGCGACGGCCGGCAACGAGGGCACCCGCACCGCAGAATCCTTCGGATAGATCTCGCTCGCCTGCGGCGCGAAAACCGCCTGCGCGCCCGCGCGCCGACACAACGCAAGGTCCGCGTGCAGCGTCTTGGGATACCGCGCGTAGTCTGCCGGATCGTTGAACTGCGTGGGATTCACGAAGATCCACACAACGCACGCGCCGCGGCCTTTGGCCATCTCGGCCCCGTGCCGCACGAGCGACTCGTGCCCCGCGTGCAAGGCACCCATTGTGGGGATGAGGACAATTTCACCCGCATCCGGCCGGAAGCGCTCGAGCTCGGCGATGTCCTCAAGGAATTCCAAGGCTCAAGCGTCAGAGCATCCGCGGGAAACGTCAAGTCCGCTTGCGAACGGGCCCCGATCGCGCGAGAGCCCACGCATAGATGCTGTGACCCTCGGGAATTTTCAGCAGGTCCAGGTCGACGCGGTAGAGCCCGTCGTCGCTGTACTGACAGGTCACGACCCTCGCAAGCAGCGGCACCGGTCGATCGTCGATCAGGTGCACCGCAAGTGCAAGCACCGTACCGGGATAGCACATTCGCCGGGATTCCATGACGATCGTGGACTTGCTGAGCTCGAGCGCTTTGGCCAGCCAGGCCGGCCCGGGACGCGTCCGCTCGTCGATCTCCGACACCTCGACGTCCGCGACAAAGCGGTGTCCCGCCGGGCGAATCGGAGAGAATTTCTCCTGCCGAAATCCCTCGGCGTTGAGGCCCGTGTCGTTCCCGATCGCGCTGCGTGTGGCGAGTGCCGGCATCCTTCCAATTTCCGTTTCGCGCCGCGCCGCGGCAACCCGCGGATACATGACCTTTCTCTCATGAAAACATCTGCATGCTCTAGGGCGTTTGCGCCGAATATGTGGTTTGCAACGTCTGCGCGTTTCCCGTAAAATGAGGCCGTGACGACCGGGCTGCAATCACTGCCCGGATGGGGAGAAAGACTGCTGGGCGAAGCCCGGCTGGCATTGGTCGGCACGCCTTGGGCCTTCCTGCTCTCGAGCGACGCGACCCCGCCCCCCCTCCTTCCAGAATTCACCGACGAAGCCGGAAACAAGCGAGCGATCGATCCTTTCCTGGTCGCGTGGCTCCGGCAGGCACCGCCCCCGATCGTGCCGCCGAATCCGTCCACCGATCTCAAACTCTGGAACATGCTCGTGCGCGGTCAGCGCGGCTCCATGATGAGCGTGGTTGCGCCCAGCGGCGGCCCGCTCACGCCCGAGTTCAACACGCTCACCATCGAGGTCGCGAGTGAAAACGAGCTAGCTTCGCTCCACGCGCTCTCGCACGCCGGGCCCGGCGCGAGCGCCCGCATGGCCGCAGCGTCCGACTGGATGGTCGAGAATCTCCAGCCCGACAACGCGACCAACCACCCGTGGGCCGTGCACGTGTTCCTGCAGCGCGCGTTCGAAACCGGCGCGGTCGAACACCGGCTCTACGCCGAGACGCTCCTGCACAACTGCGTGGTTTCGCTCGGACGCGCCGACCGATTCTCCGCGCTCATCCTGCTCGATGCCGCACGCCAGTTGCTCCGCCACGGTGCCGCGGCCAATCAGCGCTGATGCTCAGACAGTCTGAACCCGCGCCCGTTCCGTGGCGGGCGTGCGCAGCCAGCGGGCCACATCCGGGTCCGCCCCGGCCTTTTCGCGACCGATCGCGTGCAACACCGACGCCGCGACCACGCCCATGAACATCGGCTGCGGACGCAGGGGCCGGCCCGTCAGTTCCGGATGGAACTGCGCGCCGATGAAGAACGGATGCGTCACGCGGAGCGCAAGCCCGCCCTCGCTCATCGTCCCCGCGCTCTTGCGGATCTTCGCCGCGAGGTGATCGACTTCGCTCAGGCTCTGGCGCAGTTCCAGGATCTGCATGATCGGGCGCGTCGGGTGCCGCCCGCTGAAGACCAGCCCCGCATCTTCGAATCGCTCGATGTACGCGGGATCAACCTCGTAGCGGTGCCGGAAGCGCTCGCGCACCGACGCCTGCTTGCCGTAGAGGAAACTCGCCAGCGTGCCGGGGCCCAGCAGCACTTCCTGGCCGCCCAGGCGCATCGTGCCGCCCAGGCCCTCGATGCGCTTCTGCTCGGGCAGTTCGCTGATGACCGGGTTGGCGCAGCCGGGCTTGAACTCCGTGCTGTTGGCGTCGCGCAGGCCCAGCACGTTGCGGGCAAATTCGATCACCGCCATCTGGAACCCCAGGCACAGGCCCAGGTACGGCAGCCCGTTTTCGCGGCAGTGGCGCACGCAGGCGATTTTGCCCTCGACGCCGCGCGATCCGAATCCGCCGGGAACGATCACACCGTTGAGCCCGGCAAGCCGTGCCGCAACGTTGGACTCGCTCACGTCCGTCGTTTCGATCCAGCGCAGGTCGATGTCGGTCGAGAGTTCGGCCGAGCAGTGCTCGAGCGCCTTGTCGATCGATGCGTACGCGTCGCGGATCTGGGCGTACTTCCCGGCGATGCCCAGCGTGATCTGGTGGCGCTTGGGCGCCGTCAGCTTCTTGACAAAGCCGGTCCAGCGCTCGCGCGCCTTGTCTTCTGAGGAGAAATCCACCCGGTCGTGCAGGCCGAGGATCGACAGGATCTCGCGATCGAGACCTTCCTGGCGCATCTCTTCGGGGATCGTGTAGATGCTCTCGCGATCGTGCATCGAGAACATGCGACGCAGCGGCACGTTGCTGAACATCGCGATCTTCTGCATCACCTTCTCGGTCGCCGGCTTGCTGGCGCGGCACGCGATGACGTGCGGCTGGATGCCCGCTTCCATCAGCCGCTTGATGCCCAGCTGCGCCGCCTTGCTCTTCTGCTCGCCCAGCGCCGGCGGCTCGATGATGTACGTCAGCGCAACAAAGCAGGTCGAGCCCGGACCTTCTTCAAAGGCCAGTTCGCGCATCGCCTCGATATAGAACGCGTTCTCGTAGTCGCCGACCGTGCCGCCGACTTCGACGAACACCACGTCGGCGGGCCTGGTGCCGTCGCCGTGCAGCGCCAGTTCGCGCAGCTTGCGCTTCACCTCGCCGGTCACGTGCGGGATCATCTGCACGTCGCGTCCGAGGTAGACGCCCATCCGCTCGCGTTCCAGGATCTCGCTGAAGATCTGGCCGCTGGTGGTGAAGTTGCGGCGCGAGAGATTCTGGTCGAGCAGCCGCTCGTACGTGCCCAGGTCCATGTCGCACTCGGTGCCGTCGTCGAGGACGAACACCTCGCCGTGCCGGTACGGGTTCAGCGTGCCCGAGTCGATGTTGAGATAGCCCTCCATCTTGATGGGGGCGACCGACAGTCCCTTGTCCTTCAGCATCTTCGCCAGGCTGCTGGCAAAGATGCCCTTGCCCAGCCCGCTCATCACCGTGCCGAAGACGACAACGTATTTGTGACGCCCCTTCACATAGCCCGGGGGCAGGGGCGAATAGAACTCGCTCTCCGCCGACTGATCGCCCAGGCTCGCCAGCGAGATGCCGCCCTCGAGCGTCGAGGGCGCGGGCGCGGGGCGCGAGTTGCCGCGCGCCTCGTTCACGGGCGAAAAGTCCGAATCATCCCAGACTTCAATCCCTGTGCCGACACCCCGGCCTGAATACGGATTCAGGCTCGCGGGCTCAAAGAGTTGCGGGGGCATGTCTCAGCATATCACATCTGAGCCCCTTCGCGCAGGCCGGCGTGCGGAAATCCGCATTCGATCTGATCTTCACACTCGCTGCCGGCGCACGAATGACTCGTACTGCTCGGGCGTGTCGATCCCCGCAAACCCCATCTCGCGATCCAGCCGTGCGACGGCGATGGAGAAGCCATGCTCCAGTATCCGCAGCTGCTCCAGCGACTCCGCCCTTTCGAGCGGTGTGGGGGTCAGCGTCAGATAACGATCGAGGAACGAGCGGCGGTAGACATATAACCCGATATGCCGCAAGGGGCTGCCCCACGTCGCGTTCGCGGCGTCACGCACGAAGGGGATTCGGGCCCGGCTGAAGTAGAGCGCCCGACCGTCGACCCCCATCACCACCTTCACGATGTTGGGGTTGGTCGCGTCCTGCTCGCTCATGGGCGAGGCCACCGTCGCGACCGGAGAAGGCCCGAGAGCCGCTACCGCGGCGTCGATCACCGCCGGCTCGATCTCCGGCTCATCGCCCTGCACGTTCACCACGACGGCCTCGGGTGAAAGGCCCAGGTGGGACGCGGCTTCGGCCAGCCGGCTGGTCCCGTTGGGGTGGTCGGTGCGCGTCATCACGGCTTCGCCCCCGAATTTCCGGACCGCCGCGAGGACGCTCGCGTCGTCGGTTGCGACGACGACGCGCGAGAGCAATTTCGAACGTGCCGCGGCTTCGCAGACGTGCTGGATGAGCGGCTTGCCGGTCCTGTCGGCGAGGACTTTGCCGGGAAAGCGGGTCGAGCCCAGGCGAGCGGGGATGATCGCGATGACCGGGGCGCTGGCCATGATCACTTGGCCCGGAGTTCGGCGACGAGCTTCTTGAGCGCTTCGCGCCGGGCCTTGATGTCCTTGTAGCCGATGGCCTGGATCAGGATCTGGCTGGCGATCTTCTCGGCTTCTTCTGCCGCGGGCAGATCGCGCCGGGTTTCGCCGACAACCTGCAGGGCGCAGCAGAGGTCGTAGCGGATATCGCGCAGCTCTTCGGGCGTCATTTCGCTGGATTCGAGCGCGCGACGGAATGTCTCGATCGATTCTTCCGCCAGGTCGCAGCGGAGGAACGACTGGCCGAGCATGTGGAGCACCTTGCCCCGGACGCGCGGGTCGTTCTGTGCTTCCTGGAATTGACCGATGGCCTCTTCGTAGTTGCCGAGTTCGAAGAAGCGCTTGCCGAGCTCGTAGCGCCAGCGGAGGTCGGTCGGATAGTTCTCGACGTTGTTCTTGAGCTCGCCGACTTCGAGTTCGAGCAGCGCGGTGCGCTCGGTCTCGTGCACGCTCTGGGCGATCGAATCGTCGGGCGCGGTCTCGAGCATCCGCCGGGCCTCGCTGACGCGCCGGCGGGCCTGCTTGATGCGGATCTCGCCGGCGTCCTGGCGGAGCTTGTAGATCTTGGTGCGCTCGAACGCCTGCATGAGCAGCGTGTACGCACGTTCCTCGTCCGCGGGCTTGCCCCGCTCGCGCAAGGCGGTCACCACGCGGCCGAGCGTCGGCAGGTCTTCGGGTCGAAGCGCGAGCTCGGCCTCGGCGTTGGCGAGGACGCGGTCTTTCATGTCCTCGGTCTTGCTGATGCGGCTCGACTCGTCGAGCGCCTGCTGCTTGCCCGCATCGCGGATGTTCTGGCGGAAGCCGCCTTCCTGGCCGGTCTTCTCGTAGCCGCCTTTGACCATGGTGGCCTTGGCGGCCAGCATCTTCACTTCGTTGGCGAGCTGGCCATCGGACGGATCGATGCGCCGGGCCTCTTCGCCGCTGTTGACGGCGATCTCGGGCAGGTTCATCGCGTCGGCCGCCTTCATCAGGCGGACGTAGGTGTCCTTCTTGGCCTTGGGGTCCTTGCGTGCCGCGGCGTACGCGGCCTCGGCGACCCACTTGCCCACGTCGCCAGCGCCGATCTTGGCAACCGACTCGGCGGCCTTGATGGCCCAGGATGCGGCGCTGGACTTGTCGTCCACCGCCATCGTCCACTCGTAGAGCGCGGAAAGGAACTTGTTGACCTCGCCGCTGCCGGAAACGGCGTTACGCGTTTCTTTGCTGACGCGCTTCTTGCCCTCGGGCGACTGCAGGAAGTGGCTGGCGGACTGGACGTAGCCCTCGATTCCCTGGACGAGGCGGGGATCCTGCTGCAGGCCGCGGAGCCAGAGACCCATGGCGTATTCGTACTTTTCGGATTCCTGCGCGACGCGGGCATGGACAAAGAACTTCTCAGCCTTGTCGGGTGAGAACTCGCTGTTCCCGGTGGCGGCGTCGGCGTTGTCGGTCGGCGGCTTTTTACCGAAGAATCCGGAGATCATGCGTCTGGTCGTTCCTCTCACATGCCGAACGGGGTCCTGCCCGGCAACTGATAATACGGCGGCGACACCCCGCTATCGGAGGCAGGCCCGTACCATCGGGCGATGTCGGTCAACGTCGCCAATCTCGCCATCTTGCACTACCCGGAAAAGGTCCTGCGCACGCCCGCAAAGGCGATCAAGCAGGTGACCGAGGAGACCCGCCAGGTCGCCGAGCGGATGATCGAACTTATGTACGAAGCCGACGGCATCGGGCTTGCGGCCCCCCAGATCGGGCTTTCGATCTCCCTCTTTGTGCTCGATGTGCCGAGCAGTGAAAAGAACTCGCCCGAAACCGACCCGCCCAGCGCCACCGGCGACGCGATGGTGTTCATCAACCCCAAGCTCGTCGCCTTTGAAGGGGCGCCCGAGCCGTATGAAGAAGGTTGCCTGAGCTTGCCTGACATCCGGGGCGATGTGCTCCGTCCCCCCGTCGTGACCGTGGAAGCGACCGATCTCGACGGCAAGCGGTTCACGCTCCGCGCGTCGGGCTTGCTGGCGCGCTGCATCCAGCATGAGTTCGATCACCTGCAGGGCATCCTGATCCTGGACAAGATGACCCAGATGGCGCGGCTCAAGAACCGGACCGCTGTGCGCGATCTGGAACGCGAGGCCGAACACCCCAAGAAGTAACCGGGCGGAGACGCGTCCGGTTCCGATCGACTGCGCACTTTGAGCGAATCCCGCCTCAAACTCGTCTTCCTCGGCAGCGGCGCCTTCGGCCTCCCGACGCTGCGCCGCCTGCTCGTGGCGCACGAGGTGGCCATGGTCGTCACGCAGCCCGACCGGCCCGCCGGGCGTGGCGGTGCGATGACCCCCACGCCGATCGGCGCCGAGATGCAGGAGAAGCACGCTTCGGTCCCGCTGCTCAAGCCGGAAAAGATCAACGATCCCGCGGTGCGCGACCGCATCCGCGCCGTGAACGCGGACGCGTTTGTCGTGATCGCCTTCGGGCAGAAGCTGGGAAAGGCGCTGCTCGAGGGCGTGTACGCGATCAACCTGCACGGGTCGATCCTGCCGCGCTGGCGCGGCGCGGCGCCGATCAACGCGGCGCTGCTCGCGGGCGACCCGGAGGTCGGCAACAGCGTCATCACGCTCGCGGACAGAATGGAT
>JAFEBN010000103.1 GCA_018242645.1 Planctomycetota bacterium
GCCGCAGGATCTGGCCGGCTTGCGCAGCGCCGTCATGAAGCTGTACGATGATCCGGATGCACGTGCGTCGATGGCAAGCAAAGGGCGGGAACTCTGCCGCGTGCGCTTCAGCGCCGACACGATGGTGGCCGAACTGGAAGAGGTGTACGCCCGTGCGCTCGCGGAAGCCTGAATGGGCCGCGATGCTCTTTTCGGCGGCGCTCGCGATGTCGGCGCCCGCACAGCGGCTGCACTTCGGCACCGATGAGCCCAAGGACCATCCGGTCGCCACGCGGATGCTCGCCGATCTTGAAGCGCAGGATGAATCGCTCCGTGCGTTGGCGCAGCCGAGCGTGCGTCAGCGAGCCAAGCTCGCGTACAGCGATGCCGCCGCGGCTCTGATCAAGCTCGGTGTTGACAAGGGGTCGGCGGGCACACCGTGGATCATCGCGGGCGCGGCGCTTGTTGCCGGCAAGCAGGACGTCTGTGAAGCGCTCGATCGCGGCGCGCTGCCCGAACCATCGTGCGAATTGCTCCGGCGATCGCTCGAATCACTTGCATCGAATCCGCCCGAGAATCAAGCCGAACTCGACCGAACCCTGCGGGCCGCGTTCGCGGAACTCCTGCAGGCCACAGGAAAAGTGAGCGACTGGCCCTGGCCCGAGAGCCCGGAGGCGCCCGCGCCGCTCTGGCCGGATTTTTCGCGTGCCGCCGGAGCGCTGGCTCCGGAAGCGTCTGCGGCGCTGCAAACCCTGCATGAACGTTGCGAACTCGCTTCCTCTTGGGTTGGGTACGCGCCCGGCTCGCGATCCATGACGCGGCTGGTCATGGACGCCTCGTGGCCGCTCGGGCGGGAAAAGCAGATGTCCGCCGGTTTGTACAGACGCTGGATGGGAGAGCTCGGCCAGGCAGCCGCGTCAGTTGTCGGGAGTGACGCCGGTGGAGAGCCGGCCACGGGCGCCTCTGGTTTGGAGCGGCTCCGGCGCCTGGCACTGCTCGGCCGGCTCTGCGGATTGCTCGATGCCCTCGCACCCGACCCGGCGGCGAAACAACTCGAAAAATTGCTCCTTGCCGCGGCAGAAACCATGCCCGAGGATCCCGCGATCAACGCGGGTTGGGTGCGTCTCGAACCCTGGCTCGAACTGGCGGCCTCCCGCACGGCGCTCGCCGATGAGAAAACCGTGGTCCGCCAGCTCCGCCCGGCGGTTCGCTCGATCGGCGAACTCGCCAGGAGCGCCCAGTCCGAAATGCTCGAATCGCTCGGGAAAGTCGCGACCAAGCCCGACGCCGCGGGCGACCCCGGTGTGCTCGCTTCGGTCACCCTGTGTTCGGACACACTGGCGTTGCTCGGTGGCCTGCATCGGGCGAGTGACGCCGTGGAGGATTCGGACGCGCCCCGGGGCGATCCCGTGGCACGCGAGAGCGCAAAGGCGATCACCGATTCGCTGCTGAGGCTTTCAAAGGAAGTGGCAGACCCCAAGCAGCGCGATCGATCGCTCGCGGCCATCCGCGCCCTTTCGCAGGATGTGGCGGAACTGCTCGAACTTCCGGGCGAGAAGCGGCTGCGCGACGGCGACAAAGCCCTCGAAACGCTGATTGGTGTCAAGCCCGCCGAGCTTGTCGCGTTCATCGATCGCGAGCGTGCGGCATGGCGAAAGGAAGTGGGGGGCCGCAACGGCACGGCGGCCGGCGCAGAGCCGCACGCTCAGAAACTGCGTGCGGTGTCCGCGCTGCTCGCCTTGGCGCTGGATGCGGAGTCGTGCCGCTCCGGTGCATCGCCTTCCGGTGTGCTCGCGGCGTGGGGTGGCTGGCCCCTGGCCCCCGAGACCACGACAACACTCGCGGTGAATGCGGCAACTGCAGTCCCGGACGCGCTGGCCAAGGCGATGAACGAGCAATCGCCCCTTGCCGGTGCAAACGAGACGGCCGCGGAACACGCGGTCGCCTCGCTCGCGGGCAAACTGGCGCGCCGGCTTGGCGACTCGGGCAATCCCAGGCCGCAGCAGCCCCCGATGTTCCTTGTGCGCGCAATCGCCACCGGATCGCCCGACGTTCGTGCGGTCTTGCTGGCGAAGTGGCGAGAGCCGGTGGCGCTGGTGTGCCGCTACGCCGCGGACGGCACGACCGGCGATTCCGAAGCCAAATCATTTGCAAACCGAAAGGCAGCGGAGCTGCTGCGGGGGTGGAAGCAGAGCGAGGAGCCTGGAAAATGAAGAGTGAGCAGGTGGTTGTGCCGCGCGTGGTTGACGCGGGGAAAGGTGTTCGCCACCTTTCGCCGGGAGGAGATGTCACGGTTCCCAAGCTCAACAGTGGCGAGTCGGGCGGGACGTTTCAAGCGGTGGAACTCGAGGTCGTCCCTGGTGGAGGTCCGCCGCTCCATGTGCACGATCGGGAGGACGAAGCGTTTTATGTGGTTGATGGAGAGGTGCATTTTTGGCTGTGCGAATCCGGCGATCGCACCGGCAAGACCGGCAGGCCGGTCGTGCTGTCAAAAGGCGCGTTTGCCTTCGGTCCGCGCGGCACGGCCCACACCTTTCGCAACCGCGGAAGCACGCTCGCGCGCATGTTCCTGATCGTGAACCCCGGGGCGAACTTCGAAGCGTTCTTTGACAAGATCGGCGCACCCGGGCCGGATGGGGCGATGCCATCCCCTGCGGAGGTGATCGCGCGCACGGGGAAGTTTGCACCCGAACACGGAATCACAATCCTCGGGCCCAATCCGCTGTGAACTATCGGTTCGGAATCAAGCCCGGTCCCGGCCTGGCCAGCATGACCTTGGTGTACGCCGTCTGAAATCCCATGCGGCGCACGTTCCGCTCGGTCCCCGCGCCCGGCCGCGAACCGATCGTTGCGACGCGCACGCCCCGCGTACCCGCATGGTTCAGCCGTGCCGCGATCAGCGTCTGCTGCACGCCTTTGCGCCGGAA
This sequence comes from Planctomycetota bacterium, assembly GCA_018242645.1. Classification (GTDB taxonomy): domain Bacteria; phylum Planctomycetota; class Phycisphaerae; order Phycisphaerales; family UBA1924; genus JAFEBO01. The sequence continues at coordinate 2,907 of JAFEBN010000103.1, forward strand.
ATCGGCGAGTGTCGTCAGCCCGAAGAGGCACGCGATCTCGCCGTGCAGTTCGAGTGAACCGGCGCCGGCGTCGTGCACCCCCGTGTTGTCGTGCACGCTCGCGATGAACGACTCGGTGCGCGGATGCTTCACGATGCGCGCCCAGAGCGCGTAATCGGATTCCGGGAAGTCGTTCTCCGGAGGCTTGCTGCCCGTCATCGCGATGCGGGAAAACCGGCGCACCTCGGCGTCGTCCTGTTTGTTCACGATGCGGACGGAGATATCGGTCAACGGCGACTGCGCGGGAACCACGCGCTCGGATGCTGAAACAGGGCGATGGAGGACATTGTCGAAGTCACGCACGCGGAAGTTCAGCGCCTCGCAGTGGCGGATCACGGAAAAATCCGCCAGCGGACACACCTCGATCCGAGGTTCGATCCCCGCTTGTTCATAAAACTGCACGATCGATTCGATCTCCTCGCGCGCAACCGGGCCGTTCATGCCCAGGCCCACGGCGAGGTTGTTCCACGCACCCGGCGTGCCGCGGCAGGCAACGCCTCCGGAAGCGATCGGGAGCACGGCCTCAGAAATCTCGGCACAGCCGGTGGCGAGGCGGGATTCTTCGAGTTGGGCGATGGCGCGGATGTCCAAGGGAACATCGTACCTTCTGCGAAAACGCGAAACAATGCGGGTTCCAGCACGCTGGACTCGCCGGCACAAGGGCCAGATGCAAGCCCAGAAGTTAAACGACTAGCGCGCTGCACGCCGTGCGATTGGAATGACCCCCTGCAACGGCGCCAACCCCGAGGCTCGGCCCCCTTGCAAGGCAGTTTCGCCGTTCACGATGACTCCTCGGAGAATCGGGTCCCGAAATCCTCGGGCAAGGCGCGATGATTCCTGAGCTTTCCAACGCCGTCCGCAGGCCGGCGACAGGGTCTCCGCGTGTTCTCCAGTGGCGGAGGATGAGCGGCGAAAAAAGCTTCATGGTTTCAACGACGGACGGATCGTCGGTGATCTTCCGCATGGCAGAGGTCAGCGTTGCCAAGTCGCCCCGATGAAATATGGCCCCGTTCATTCCCGGAAAAACAAGTTCGGGTATCGCACCGACGATGTGGCTGGCGATCACGCCCAAGCCGGCCGCCATTCCTTCGTTCGCGACAAGTCCCCATGCTTCAGAGTCGCTGGGAAGAACAAGTACATCACAAAGGTGGTACAAGGCAGCCAGCCTGCCGGCTTCCGGAACAAACCCAAGGAATCGAACACGTTCCGCGAACTCTGGAGGCACGAGTTGCCGGCATCGCTCACGCATGGCGCCATCGCCCACAACGACGAGGTCCCAATCTGGCGCGCGTGGCGCAATTCGGAGGAACGCCCGAACCGCCAGATCGGGGCGCTTCTCGGATTCCAGACGCCCGCAATAGATGAAGCGACGACGCTCAAGGCGCAGTGAGAACGCTTGAGCAGCCTCGAGTCGGTCTTGCTCTCCGATGCTTTCGATCAACTCGTAGTTGGGCTCGCTGGGAAAAAACACAATCTGCCGATCGGCCGCGCCGTAGCGGTGGTAGTAACGGGCGCCTTCGCTCCCAAAGACCAGGATGGAAGAGCAGCAACGCACGACCCATCGGACGATCGCGTTCTTCGCAAGGCGCCGCAGGCCTTTCGCCCGATCGCCGCGAGCATTGGAATCTGCGGAGAGAAAAACCGGAACACGATGGGCGCGACACCATCGGAAAAGTCGCAGGCGTCCCATGTCGCTGTAACCAGAGAGCACAACGGCCGCAACGCGTTTCCGCTTCAACCACTCAATGACTCGACCTGCCTTGCGGAAATCGCGAACAATGCGGGCCATCGACATCGGTGCATCGCCATGGTCGCCCTCGCCGAAAGACACGACCTGATATCGCCCACCGTCAAGATGGCGCCAAGGCTGCGAAGGAATTGTGTGCGTATAGGCAACTTTCAAATCAACTTCGGGCAACTCGCTCGCGACCCTGCGATGGAGCGCGGCGCGGCAGGGTGTCTCCGAATTTTCAATGATCACCACGACCGGCCGAACATCGCGATTTCGGCGTGTGACTCCCATAACTTCATCGTACGTTGATGCCCCGCTCGAAGGGCATGTTGCCGGCTATTGAGACCCCGCCTCAAGAACGGGCCGCCGCATCGTGTTGGTGAGACAAACTCTCATGTTGCACGAATGCGCTCGGCAAGCATTGTCGCGTTTAGAATGATTGTGGCACCGGGAGTGTGCCGCGCATCTTCGTGCGCAACGCTTTCGATGCAGAGGGCTTCCCATGCGGACGCCGCTCGCGATTTTGACCTTCGTGCTGCTTTTGAGCGCTCCGACGTTTGCACCGAGCGCCGCTGGCGGCGGTGCGGATTACGAAAGCCACGCCTTCCACGCTTCAGCATTTGGGAGCATTCCCCTGCCGAGCGATCCAATCCCGGCTTGGCTCGGCGCGCTCTGCACCCCGACACGCGGACCGGTCTCCGAGGCATTTCGAATGGCAAGCGAATTGGCCTGTCCGAGTGCGATACCGTTTTCATGGAAGCGCGACGCCGATCGTTCCGGACCCGGAGAAGTTGCCGCAACTATTGAGCAACAGCTCTTTGCCGACGCGCTCGTCCTGCCGCAGTACGCGCCGTCTGAACTCCCCGGCGAGCAACTTCTGGCGCGCCGAATCCTCTCCGATGACACCATGCGCAACCTGGGCATGGGCATCTTCTTCCCCGTCATCATTATCGGGATCGTGATGCTCCTGGAATTGGTCACGCTTTCGGGAGCGAAGCTCTGCAGGAGATAGGCGAGCGCTGTACGCGTATTGAGCGTGATCGCCGTTGAGAACGCTGATATTCCTCGCCTTTCAGCTCACGACTCGCTTCCCAAAGTCCAGCTTCATCGCCGTCTTGGCCAGGTACAGCGTCTCCTCCGCCACCACATTCGCCCGCTTCACGCCGTCCTTGATGATGTCGATGATCACGTCATCACCCCCTGGCTTCTCGTACTCGGCTCGCCGCGCCCGCATCGGCGTCAGGAGCGTGTTGATGGCAACAGCCAGTTCCTGCTTGATGTGCCCGTCGCCGATGTTGTCGCCGCGCTTGTAGCGATCCTTGAGTTCGGCGACGCGGGCCTCGTCGGTGATAAAGGCCTCGACGAACTTGAACAGGATGTTGTCCGGATCGCCCGGCTCGGTCGGGCTCTGGCGGCCGGTTGTGATCTTGTTGATCTTTTTCTGCACTTCCTTTTCGCTGTCGGAGAGGAAGATCGCGTTACCGAGGCTCTTGCTCATCTTCTGCTTGCCGTCGCCCACACCCGGCAGACGACCGACACGCCCGATGAGCGCTTCGGGGATGGGGAAGACGCCGCCGGCCTGGACGTAGTCCTTGTCTTCGGTGCGATTGGGCACGCCGCAGTAGAGCTGGTCAAACTTCCGCGCCGCTTTGCGGCACATCTCGATGTGCGGGGCCTGATCCTCACCCACCGGCACGTACACCGGCCGGAACGCGAGAATGTCCGCACACTGACCCACCGTGTACATCGGGAAGCCGAACGAGTGCGAATCGCCCAGGCCTTTCGTCTCCAGCTCGTGGATCAGCGTCGGATTGCCCATCACGTCGTTGAAACTGAGCAGCATCGCGAAGAACCACGTCAGCTCCGCGATCGCGGGGATCTCGGTCTGCAGCACGATGGTGGACTTCTTGGGGTCGATTCCCGCCGCCAGCCAGTCCTTCACGATCTCGATCGTGTCCTGGCGGATGTCCTGGGGCTTATCGAACCGCGTCGTGAACGCGTGCATGTTGGCCAGCAGGAAGTAGCAGTCGTACTTGTCCTGAAGGGCAACGCGCCGCTCGACACTCCCCACCCAATGGCCGAGGTGGAGTCGACCGGTGGGGGTGTCGCCGGTGAGGATGCGGGGCTTCAACGAGGGCTGTGCGTTCATGAGCGGCAACGGTAGGTGCGGGCAGAAAGACGGGTCATGTTTCGACAATAGAATGCGGCATGAAGCAATACGGCCCCGCGATTATGGCAGCGGCCGCGCTCGGCTTATTCGTGGTGCTGGCGTCACAGCGCTTCACGCGTTTTCAGCCGAGCCCCGATCGGGACGAGCGCATTCTCGAACCCTGTACCGTCGAGCAGTGGCTGGCCGAGACCACGAAGAAAGCCGTGCTTCAAGGACAGCCGCAATACAAGCAGTGGACGAAATCAATCGAGTCATTCGAGGCGGGCGGATCGGACTATTTCGTTCTTTATACAACTGCCGATAGGAATAGATATGTATTCCCTCGGGCGCACTCCCGGGAGATGTGGGAGCATCTGAGGGCGCTCAGCGGCAAACGCGTTCGAATCGAAGGCCGATGGGCGCCACTGGTTCGCTTTTCGCCCGAAGAATACAGGGTGGCCAAACAAGAATGGGATGTCTCGCAGCATCCCAGCGGTGCGACATGCCCAACCACGTGGGGCGGCTCGTTCATCGCCGATCGGGTGGAGGAAGTGGATCCGAAGAGCGGGGGGCGACAGAGGTCGGGTCGATCATGGAACTCTGATCCGTCCTAACGGGGATCGCCGCGTCAGCTGCTTCTTCCCATCGCTTCTTCTGTTGCTCCGTGCCCCAGTCACTCCGGCGAACCGAGCCGTCGATGTACGACGCGTTGCCATACGCGGTCGTCGACTTGTAATTGTGCCACTGCCAGAGTTCGTCCAGCACCGGGACCCACGGCGCTTGCTCCCAGAGTCGCGTGATGGTGCGCCGCACAGCGTCGGGGGCCATGCCGCGACGGGCGAGCATGCTCATCTTGCCGCCGGGCACGTAATCAGCGCTCATGAACACCTGTTGCGCAAACGGGAATTCCGGCGTAGCCGAGATCTTCCAGCGTCTTGACGTCGACGGTGTTGGCCTTGTCACGCGGGCACTGAAAGACCGGTGACACCGTGTCGACGCGCCAGCCCTTGGAAGTCTTCACGCTGGTGTCCACCGGACGCTCCACGCCAGTTGCGTCGCACAAGGCGAACATCATGTCTTGAAACGACTTGGACGGACCATCGGCCTGCACCGGGATGAACGACGCGTACGGCAACAGGCCGTCCTTACCTCCCACGAGCGCGATCCCCGCTTGCACCTGGCGCATATTGGCCATGCAACGCACCTGTGCCGCCTTGTCTCGAGTGGAGCTCAGCGCCACCAACACCAGACTGATGATGACCGCGATGACCGCCAGCGAAACCAGAAGCTCGACGAGCGAAAACCCCGGATGCCGGCGGGATGCCATAAAGGAACCTACCGCTCCGATTTCGCGGAGGTTGCGAGCAATCACAGAGAATGCGAAAGACGCGGAGCCGCGAGAACCCGATTAGCGCCACATCGTCAGTGCAATGTTGAACGCGTTGAAAAGCCCGTGCATCACGATCGGCACGGTCAGCTTGCCCGTCCGCTGCATCGCGATACCCAGCGCCAGCCCGAGCACAAAGAGCACCGGCAGCACGGTGGTCAATGACGCATCGGGCACGGCGCCGATGTGAGCGGAGGAAAAGATGGCGGCGGTCGCCAGCAGGCCCAGCCACGGCCGCTTGAACGCCCGGACGAGCGCCGTCT
>JAFEBN010000104.1 GCA_018242645.1 Planctomycetota bacterium
AGTTCGCGTTCGACGCCGCTGGAGAGTCCGGGGAAGTCGGTGCCCTTGGCGGTGGGGATCTCGGGGATGAGGCTCACGATCATGTCGGACTGATCGATGAGCTTGAAATCGCGCATGTAGATCTGTCCGTCGATATCGCCGGCGATGTCGAGGACTTCGCGGATGCGGACGCGGAGGGGCGTGCCGCCGGCGCTTTTGCTGCCGCCGTAGGAGTGTGGGGTGACGTCGAGGAATTCCTTGCCTTCGCGTGCGGCGGCGATGGAGCGCTCCAGCAGGAGCTTTTCGTCGACATCGCCGGGGTCGAAGGTGATGAAGTGCTCGGCGAGCGCGGCGCGGAAAGCGTCGATCTCCGCGAGCACATCGGGCATGTCGACCACGTGGCTCATGGGGAACGACGGGTAGACCTTGCGCATCTGGGGGCGGCAGGTGAGGCGGAAGAGCGTGCGGGTGGTGCTCTCGTGGCGGCCGCGGGCCATGATGGCGAACTGCGAGCCGGGGATCGCCTTGGACATGAGTTCGGTGGCGAGGATTTCTTCTTCGCGCCAGACCATGCAGTCTTTCAGCGTGGCGTCGATCTCGTGTTCCTTGTGGAGGCGGTCGTGGACGACTTCGATGTTGTCGACGAGGCAGATGAACAGGTCGGGCTGGAACTTGGCGATCTGATCAAAGTCGAACGCGCTGAAGAGGCCGTGGCGCCAGCGGAAGGTGGCGTGCGTGTTGACGATGACGTTCTTCTGATCGCGGGACTCGGCGATGATGTCCTTGAAGGCGGCGCGGCGGAGCGAGTTGAGGCGGGAGAGGGGCAGGTCGAGGATCTTGCCGGGGCGGACGTCGGCGCCCTCCTTGTACATGATGTCGCCGACGTGGTAAACCTGCAGGTTTTCGCCCTGCTGGCCGGCGAACTTGGCGACGGCGTCGAGATAGGGCTTCTTGTCCATCCCGACCTGGCCGGTGACGATGACGCGCATGGGAGGCTCCGTGGCGAAAGGGAATGGTAGGAAAGCGCGAAGCAGCTATTCATCCGATGAATCGATGACCTGCGCGAAGGCGCCACGTGCCATCAGGCGAACAAATGCCGTGCATTTGCGCGAGTTTGGAAGCGTCGATTTGCCGGCGAGAGCACGGCCAGTTTCCGCAGTCGGCATGACTTTGTGCCGAGCGTGGAGTTGCGCTGGATTGCCGGGACGTGCGGTTCGAATGGGGCGGTTTCATGGACGGGAGAAAGGAAGAGGCTTCCAAGCAGGCGAAAGGCCAATGTCGGTTCGCGGAACAGCGTCGCATGCAGCAATACATTCATAATGTTGCCGCCTTGACAGTGCAGGGGGGGGGGTTGGTATTCTGGTGGATGATGCGAACTCGAGCGTCCAACATGCGCCCCGGGCGTGGGACTGAAAAAGGCTTCAGCCTGATTGAACTTGTTGTTTCGCTCGGTGTGCTGGCGATACTAATCGGATTGGTGCTCCCGGCGCTGGGTGGAGCGCGCCGCAGAGGTCGAATGGCGACGGAAGTGGTTCATGTCCGGACCTTGATGCAACTCGTTGTTCAGTATGCAGCAACGTATCAAGACTACTTTCCCACGTGCGGTAACGGTCCCGGCGCGGCAAGCGCAAGTTTCCCGCGTCCGCTCCGGCTTGCTGGTCTGCTTGTTCGCGAGGATGATGCCATCTCGCGCACAGGTCAAGTGTGGCAACTAACAGCGACGGCGTATATCGATCCGATGGTCATCAGGCCCGGCGTCGTGCCGGCGAGCGATGCGGTAGTCATGAGCCCGCGCAAGTTTGCAGACGTTTTGTTTCCGAGCGCAAAGGGAGTCTTTTCGCCGGTACGCCGTATGAACGAAGCGATCGAAATGTCCTGGTGCTGCGGGAATGCTCCAGCGGGAGCGTGCGCGTTCGCGGACGGGAGCGCCGATGAATACCGGTGGTCTGACTTTTCAACCGCGGAGGGGTTGCAAATTGAAATGTGGGCGGGAGTTCCGATTTTCACAACCTGGGACGGAGTACGGGGAAAGGACAAGCATCCATGAATAGGTCGATTCGAGTGTTTGCCGCGATTGTTTCGGCAGGGGGCTTCGCATTGGTGGCGGTGTCGGATCCGCCCGGCGGTGGCGAAATGCCCTCCAGTTGCCCCCCGGGCGTCAGTTGCGGCACGCCGAAGTATGGCGATTGCGAGATTTATCCTCCTAGTGCTGCGGGCTGCGGCGAGACTGTGACGGTCTGCGAAACCATGTACGGTCCGCCGACGGGAGGCGAGACGGATTGCGGAAACTGCTTCACCGACTTCAGAACAAGAAAGCAGGAGTGTCGGCGCTACGCGGATGTCGCCTCCCTGGCGTGTGATGCAAGTGTGGCCGGCCTCACCCGGCTTCCATGCACCGATTCGGACGGCGCCTGCTGCTGGTCGTCTGATCCTTTTCCGCAGAACGCCGCGGGTCCAAAGTTGATCGTGGTCCCTTTCGGTGGATTCACATGCTGCGGCGGCAGTGGAGGCGCGTGGGATTGAAGTTCATCGCTGCACTCCGTCTGGCGGCGCCGCTATTCGCCTGTGTTGTCGGCGCGAACGCCGCGTGTTCCGACCAGACCGGCAACGAAATCCGCTCGGTGGTGGGTGAGTGGTCCAAGATCATTCAGCGCGGCGAAGCCGTGTCCGTGGTGTACAGACACGGTGATACATCTGACTATTCGTGGGTGCTATTTGACCCGGCGAGCGGGGTGTTTGTTTGTGCAACGCCGCGCCAGGTGGTCGCCCGCACGTTTGCGCGCGAATACCTCTGGAAAGAGTCGCCGAATTCGCCCATTCGGAGCATGACAACCGAGGAACAACAAGGAAAGGCGCTGGATGCGCTCTTGGACCCGTTCATGAGCGGGCCTCTGGTGATGGCACTCGACAGAGATTGGGAGAAGTGGGTCGTTTCGAGCGAGCAAAGCGGTGACCGCGTGCTGATTCGGACGCGGTATCCCTCTGGCATGCGATATTTGGCGTGCGATCGCTGCGAGCCCAAGTCGCAAGAGGCGACGGTGCAATATGAGTTTACTGCGGACGGTCGATTGCTCTCGACGCAGCGAGTTGGTCACGCGCCGAGGCCGTTTGCATCGGAGCCTGGCGACCGAATGGGCGTGCTCACCAAGTCTGGCGACTATCCGGGAGCGGGCTCGCTCGTGAAGCGGGAGGTCCCAACTGCTCAGCGGATCCGGGGCCTCACCGGATCTTCGATTGCGAAGGCGGTGACCGACGAGATTACGCGCCCCCGATCAACCTTTCACCTTCCGCCGGCCCCGTCGGCGCGAGAGTCGAAGAGCGGCGGCCAGGATGCCGAGTCGGTCCGGGAACGGCGATTGGGGACGGCCATTGCGTTGGCGGGTGGGGCTACGGTGCTGATCGCGCTGCTGGCGAGGCTGCGGAGGCGGGCGGCATGAATGTGAATGCGTGGCTCGATCGCGCGGTCGTGGTTGTTGCGGTCGCGGGGGCCATGTGGCTCATCGCAGCGGGCATCCTCAAATTGGAAGAGGTTTCGGCATTCGAGGCGTCGCTGGTTGAACATGGCATTATGCCGGAACGATTGATACCGCACATCGCCGTGGCACTTCCGTGGATTGAGGTCGCTATCGGAGCGTTGGCGATCTATCTGGTCGCAATGCAACTGAATGGAGTGATTGCTCTGCGCCTTGTCGCTGCGATGTTTGTTGTTTTTTCGGCGTACGCGTGGATTGCGCACTTCGCCGGAGCATCCGGAAAAGCCGGGTGCGGGTGTGGGTTTCGATCCGGTCAGCTTGAGTCGTGGTTGCCGCTTGCGTGGGAGAATTCCGGCATCTCGATAGCTGCCACGCTTGTTTCCTTCGCGCCGCGGATGGCGAAAGGACTCGCCCGGTGAGCGGGTGGCGCTGGTGCGACAGGAGAGCCTGCGAGAAGCGATGAGGCGCAAGCTGCCGGAAGCCACGCCTCTCTGCGGGCGGTTGCGAGCGCGGTCGGGCGTTCAATCGGCGGCTTCATCCACGAACCACTCGGCGGCATCGATCGCCGCGGCCGGATATCCGCCGGTTCCTTTGACGCAGGCGTCGATGATCGACCGCTTCTTCGCCCCTCCGGCAAGGAAGATGCGGTAGCGAGCGGCGCGGGCCGCGGGGTAGGTCAGCGTAACTCGGTCTTTGACGGGTGAAGTCGGCGGGGCGATGGTGGAGACAACGGCCTTGGAGGATTCCTGGAGCGTTGGGGAGCCGGGGAAGAGGCTGAGCGTGTGGCCGTCGTCGCCGAGGCCCAGGAGCAGGATGTCGATGATGGGCATGCCGGACTTGGGGTCGCTGTCGCAGGCGCGGCGGAGCTCGGCCTCGTATGCCGCGGCGCACTGGGCCGGCTCGAGCGTGGTGGGGACCCAGTGGATCAATTGGTCGTTGACGGGGATTTTGGACAGAAGCGTTTCCCGCGCCATGCGTTGATTGCTGTCCTTGTCGTTCTGTGCGACGCAGCGTTCATCGCCCCACCAGAAATGGACGCGCTGCCAGTCGATATCCGGGAGCGCGGCCAGCATCGCGTACATGGGCTTGGGGGTGTTTCCGCCGGAGAGCGCGAGGTGTGCCGCACCGCGCGCGCCGATCATCTCGCGGAGCAGGTGGGCGACCCGATCTGCGCACGCGTGTGCCGCGGCCGGGGCGTCGACGTAGGTGTGGGCGACATTTGGCATGCCGGGAGGATACCGGCGCCGGATGAACTAGATCTCGGTCCAGCACTGTCCGTAGCGCGCCACGAGTTCGGCCGATGCCGGCGGACCCCACGAACCCGATGCGTACTGGATGATGGTGGGGCGTTTCTCGAGCACGGGCATGAAGAGCTCCCATGCGGTCTCGATCTCGTCGGCGCGCACGAAGAGGGTGCGGTCGCCTCGCGCCACGTCGAGGAGAAGGGTCTGATAGGCCTCGGGGAGCTTGCCGAAAACTTCGCCGTAGCGGAAGCGCATGCGCTGGGTCTGGAGTTGGAGGCCGGAACCGGGCTGCTTCACTTCGACGGTGAGGTTGAAGCCTTCGTCGGGCTGCAGGAGCAGTTCGAGCCGGTTCTGCGTGAAGACGCAGGCGCCGTAGGTGTCGAACATCGCGACGGGCGGGCGCTTGAAGGTGACGACGATGCGGGTGACTTTCTTGGAGAGGCGCTTGCCGGTGCGGAGGAAGAAGGGGACGCCCTGCCAGCGCCAGTTGTTGATGGAGAGCTTGCAGGCGACGAAGGTTTCGGTGTGGGAGTTGGGGGCGACGCCGTGCTCGGTGAGGTAGCCGGGGACAACTTCGTTGCCCATCATGCCCTTGCCGTATTGGCCGAAGATGATGTGATCGGTGTCGACCGGGAGGATCGACTTGAGGACTTTTACCTTTTCATTGGCGACGCTGTCGGCTTCGATCAGCGCCGGGGGCTCCATCGCGACCAGCGCGACGAGCTGCATCATGTGATTCTGGACGATGTCGCGGAGGGCGCCGGCGTTTTCATAGAACGCGCCGCGGCCTTCGACGCCGAGCTGCTCGGCGACGGTGATCTCGACGCGCTCGATGCGGTCGCGGTTCCAGATCGGTTCGAAGAGCGAGTTGGCGAAGCGGAAGACCAGGATGTTCTGGACCGTGTCCTTGCCCAGGTAGTGATCGAGCCGGTAGACGTGATCTTCCGGGTAGTACTTGTGCACGAGCGCGTTGAGCGCCTTGGCGCTGGAGAGATCCTGGCCGAAGGGTTTTTCGAGGACGAGGCGGGTCCAGCCCGGCGACTTGTTGAGGCCGGCCTCGGCCAGACGCTCGACGGTCGGCGCGAACGCGGGCAGGGGCAGGGCGAGGTTGAACGCCCGATTGCCGGGCAGGTCGAGCGTGCGCTCGAGTTGTTCGATGCGCTCGCGGAGGGCCTTGTACTGCGGCGCGCCGCTCTCGCCGAGCGACTGGAAGTAGAGTGTTTTGTTCGCCCACTTGGCGGCTTCGGCGTTGGGAATCCCGTGTTCGGTCAACGCGGCCACGGCGGCAGCCCGGAACTGCTCATCGGTGAGCGGCGCACGCGCAACACCCAGGATGGCGTGCCCGTCGTGGGCCTTGGGGTCCTGATCCACGTGGTAGAGCGCGGGGATGAGCTTGCGATAGGAAAGATCGCCGGTGGCGCCGAAGATGACGAAGAGGTGACGCGGAGCGGGCCCGCCCTGTCCAATGAGTTGCATCGTGCATCTCCGAGAGATTCCAGCCTATCAGCATCGGCCGTTCCGGGGGCCGTCCATCAGGGCGGGGGCTGCAGTTGGAACACCAGATACGGCGTGGTGGGCATGGTTCCCCAGGGGCTGAACCATGGCGTGCGGTTGATCTGAGCGGTCGTGAAGAAGAGTTCGCCCCCCCGCCCCCAGGCGAAGCTGTCGGGCCAGATGATGCGCGGGTCGTTGCCGACGGACAGCATGGAACCATCCGGGCGGCGGGCGATGATCGCGCCTTTCTCAAGAGCCGTGAAGTACACGGTCCCGCCCGCGTCGATCTCCATGCCGTCGGTCATGACCGATGGGCCGACTTTCTGCACCATGGATGCGGCCCGGGCGTCGTTCGACGTCGGATCGCGGAAGACCTCGGTGGGCGCGCGGTAGAGCGTGCGCGCGGTCAGCGCCTGCCAGTACAACCAGTCGCCATCGCGGGAGAGCGCGATGCCGTCGGCGTGAATCTGCGGCACCTTGCCCTTGCTCGGCCCCGAGGCAAACCGCAGCTCGCGACCTTCGATGATCGGGACGATGTCTTCCGCCTTCGTGCGCGGGTCGTTCGCGAGGAAGCGCCTGGCTTGACCTGCGGAGAGATCGAGCGCCACGATGGCACCGAGTCCGGAATCGGTGATGTAGGCGAACGACCGGCGGGCATCGACGCGGATGTCGTTGAGGTAGCTTTCGCGCGGCGCGATCTGTTCATCGAACTCGTAGCGGCGCACCAGCGTGTCGGTGCCCAGGTCGAACTGCAGCAGCTTGGCGCCGCCGGGCAGAACACCTGCGAGCCGGGGCGAGGCGGGATCGAGCACCCACAGCCGATCGGCGGAATCGACGTAGACGGACTGGACGCAGACGAACTGATCGGCCGGCGCGACCCCGAGGCGCGCGTCGAACCGATTCCAGTACTGGTCGGGATAGGGGACAACGCTGCCGTCGGGTTTGAGTTCGGCCACCGACCAGTAGTGACCGTCGTGCCAGTTGGGGCTGCAGACGAACTTTCGGCCGCTGCGCGAAACCGCGATGCCCGTCCACTGCTGCCCGAAGGACTCGCCCACGACGCGGAGCGCATCGCCGCTGGGATTTCGACCCTGGTCCGCGGCGCAGGCACCCAGCGCGGCGGAGACAACGGAACAGGCCGCGATCCATTTCGTCGGGCGCGTTTTCATCCGCAGAGCGTATTCACAGAATCCCCACGCCCATGGCAACGGCGCTGAGGAGCAGGAGGATGCCGACGATCCACCGGAGCGTGCCGAGGGTGACCTTCCTGATGATGCGCGACCCGATGAACGCGCCTGCAAAGGCGGCGCCGCACGCGGCGAGGACGAGCGAGACCCGGATCGGACGATCGCCGGCGACGGTTGCCGTAAAGATGCCGAGCCCGTACACCAGGAGCCGGGCCACGTCGACCATGACGCCGCAGACGCAGTTGAGTCCGACGTAGGTTTCCTTGGACACGCCGGTGCGCATGAGGAACGCGGCGCGCAGGGTTCCCTGGTGTCCCGAGAGTCCGCCAAAGAAGCCCGAGAGCATGCCGCCGACGGGGAGCAGGCGGGGACCGATCGAGAACTGGGGAAGGATTGGGAGCAGGTCGAGCAGCGCAAAGCAGAAGATCAGGACGGCGACTACGAGCTTCACGATGGTGATCTCGAAGCGGTGATCGGCAAAGCTCCAGGTGGTCAGCGGGGCGATCGTCGCGAGCGACTTCAGCAACCACGCGCCGAGAAATGCGGCGGCCGCGGCGGGAACACCGAACAGCAGGACCATGCGGCGATCCGCGTGCCGGGCGACAAGACCCAGCGAGAAGAGATTGCTCGCCAGGTGGACGATGGCGGTTGCGGCGATCGACGCGGGAACGGGAAAGAAGATCGCGAACGCGGGCATGAGCAGCGTTCCGAGGCCGAAGCCGGATACGAGGGTGAGCCCCGCGGCCACGAGCGCCACCGAGCAGACAACGAGGTATTCCACACGCACACCGTACGGGCGGAGCTTTGGGCCCGTTCTTTGCCAAAAAAGAGCCGGGTTCTCGGATGGTCCGCGAAAGTGGGGCTTCCGGCGGGCCGATGCGAACTGGTCCGCCAGACCGCGATCCGGTCGCTGCCACCACGCACCGGAACACCCACGGGCCATGGACGGCCCGGCGCGGCTGGTCGAACGCGGGAG
>JAFEBN010000105.1 GCA_018242645.1 Planctomycetota bacterium
CGTGCGTTCGAAAATCTGCTTCTTGACGGGAACCAGCCCAAAGCCCCGCGCCAGTTCTTCGAGCTTCTTCATGTCGAAGCTGTTGATCCAACCGTTGGACGGTCGGTCGGCGCCCACCGCTGTGTCGGTGGCGGCGTAAGAACAAAGCAGGGGTTTGCCGGTCGCAGCGATCGTGCGCATCACCGCGCCGATGTCGGTCAGGTACTCAAGCACACCGAGGCACGTCACCAGGTCGATATCCCGAAGCCACTCCTCGGGGAGCTGGTTGTCGTTCAGATCGATGATTTTGGTGCGACCATCACGGTCGACCAGATCGACCGGCTGGTACTTGGAAGGCCCGGTGAAGCGCTCCACGTCCATCGCGCCGCAGCCGATGTCCAGGATGCGCAGGCCTGTCGGAATCATGCGCGAAACAAATCGAGCCCGGTTGGACCAGTCCTGCGACAGGTTTTTCTTGTTCGTCCAGCGGCTATAGTCGGTCTGGGGGTTTCCGAGTTGCATGAGGGCTCCAGCAAAGAGGAGTGCACTCCCGCGGGAGGGGTGCCCGGCTCTGCGAGCAGGATTCTTGGCCAGCGCAGCGGGCGCTGCGACAAGCGTTCAGATCTGCAAGAGCATGCCGGCCGCCAGCACGCCCCGCAGGGTCCAGGCCAGGGTCCGGACCCAGTTGCGGACAACCAGTTGTCTCACGAGCGCTTCGGAAGAGCCGGAGAGCAGCCGGGTGTGCACCGGTACGACGACCGCAAACGTCCACATCCAAATGAGCAGGACGAGCGAAAAACCTGTCCATGAGGCGGAGCGCCAGAAAGCCGAATCGCCCGCGAACGCGACGATCGCGATGGATACGGCCAGTTCGACCAGCATCGGCGGGCCCACGACGAACGTGGTCAGCCTCTGGTGCAAGACGGCGTATCGACGTCCGGCGTCATCCGGGACCAACGCCATCAGCGGATAGTGGACAATCTGGACAAACCAGATGAGACCGACCATCCACCAAGTCGCGGCGGCGTGCAGCACGAGAAGACCTTGGAATGCGATTCCGTCCATGCGTGGGAAGTCTCCCCGAGTTCAACCGCCGGCGCGCCCGCCTGCGTTTCGCGCCTTTGCCGCGGCGGCCACGCAACGCTTCGAGCAGTATCGGACGCGGTCCCAGTCGCGTTCCCATTTCTTGCGCCACGCGAAGGGGCGACAACAGGATTCGCAGACTTTGGTTGGTTTGGGCGCGGACATGCCCTTTGCATTCGCAATCGCCGATGGATCGGATGATCGCTGAGCGGAGAAACACGTGCCGGTGCGCGTTTCCAATTCAACCGACTCTCCCGACGGACCCCAACTCGCGATCGTGTTTGGTGATCAGCTGGACGCCGGCTCGCCCGCCCTGGCGGCACTCAAGCCCGAGCGCGACACGATCCTGATGATGGAGGTTCGCGAGGAATCCGAACACGTCCCGAGCCACCGGCAACGGACGGTTTTCTTCCTCTCGGCCATGCGGCACTTCGCAGAGGAACTGCGAGCGTCGGGATTCCGCGTTCGATACGTCACGCTCGATGATCCGCACAACACCGGTCGTTTCAGGACGGAAATCGATCGCGCGGTGCGAGCACTCTGCCCGACCAAACTACTGGCCGTACGTCCGGGGGAGTGGCGGGTACTGGAGATGCTCCGGCGTGCGGCGGCGGAACACAAGCTCGCATTCGAATTGTTCGAAGACCCACACTTTCTCACAACGCCGACGCAGTTCGCCGACTGGGCGGCCGGACGCAAATCGCTTGTGATGGAGTTCTTCTATCGGGAGCAGCGTCGCAAGACGGGCTACTTGATGTCGGGATCGGGCCCGGGAGCAACGCCCGAGGGGGGCGACTGGAACTTCGACGC
The DNA here is from genome assembly GCA_018242645.1 of Planctomycetota bacterium. GTDB lineage: Bacteria > Planctomycetota > Phycisphaerae > Phycisphaerales > UBA1924 > JAFEBO01. Next base: position 1,873 of record JAFEBN010000105.1, read on the forward strand.
CGACAACCGCAAATCGTTTGGGAAGCAGGGGCCCAAGACGGCTATACCCCGCGTGCCGCGGTTTGAGCCCGACCGGGTCACCCGCGCCGTAATGGACGCGGTCAACAAGTGCCTGCCCGACCTGCCGGGCCGTCTGGAAGCGTTTGCCTGGCCCGTCACAAGACGGGACGCTCGCGCAGCGCTTGACGCGTTCGTTCGAGATCGGCTGGCCTGGTTCGGCCCCTACGAAGACGCGATGTGGGCGACCGAGCCCACGCTGTATCACTCGGTTCTCTCCCCTCTGCTCAATGTGAAATTGCTTGATCCGCGCGTCTGCTGCGAGCAAGCGATCCGTGTCTGGCGCCGAGGTGGGGCGCCCCTTCAGTCGGTTGAAGCGTTCATCCGCCAGCTCATCGGCTGGCGCGAATTCATCCGGGGTGTGTACTGGCTCGAAGGCCCGGATTACGCGGAGCGCAACAGCATCGGGAACACCGGCAACCTGCCGCATTTCTACTGGACGGGCGAGACGGACATGCAGTGCATGAACCGCTGTCTCAATCAGGTGATCGATACATCGTTCGGCCACCACATCCAGCGGCTGATGATCACCGGGAACTTCGCGCTTCTCAGCGGCGTGCACCCTCGTGCGATCAGCAACTGGTATCTGGGTATGTACGCCGACGGGATCGACTGGGTGACGCTCCCCAACACGTTGGGAATGGTGATGCACGCGGATGCGCGACCGAACGCATCCGCCGGGTCGACGGGGCTGGTGGGCACCAAGCCGTACGCCGCCAGCGGCAGCTACATCGCGCGCATGAGCAATTACTGCGTGAACTGCCGGTACAAGCCGACCGAGCGAATCGGCGAGCGGGCATGCCCCTTTACGGTGTTCTATTGGGACTTCCTGATACGCCAGCGCGATCACCTCGCCCCCAACCAGCGGATGACCATGATGCTGGCCAATGTGGACAGATTGCCGGCCGAAACCAAGACCCAGATCCGGCTGGCGGCGGATGTGCTGCGGCGCAAGATGGGAGTGATCGGCGAGACCGGACGCCAGGCGTGGGCAGGCGGCCCGGCATGGCCCGAATGACCGGGCCGGAAATGCCCCCCGAAGGACTCGAACCTTCGACCCGCTGATTAAGAGTCAGCTGCTCTACCAACTGAGCTAGGGAGGCTCAAACGGGCTGAAACCCGTTCAGGCCGGGATGGTACGCCCTTCAGAAGGGGTTTCCAAGCCTACCGGAGGGCTGGGAGACGGAATCGGGCCAAACCCCGGCGCATTGACCCTCCGGGGGATGAAACCTAAACTCCCGACCTGCCAGAGCCTGCCGCGAGGGTGCGATGGGCCTGAACACAGTATTGAAACCCGCCCCGGCCAACCCGCCGGGGTGTTGAGAATCGGGAGAACGGAACATGCTTCCTCCACAAAGAGTCAGCTACGGTCGCACCCGCCGCCGTCGTACGCACCACGCCATGACCGGCACCAAGCCGACGGTCTGTCCCTTGTCGGGCATGCCCAAGCAGCACCATCGCGTGTGCGCCGAGTCGGGCTACGTGCGCGCCGGCCTGCGGATCAAGGTGCCCAAGCTGGGCATCGGCACGCCGAAGAACTGATACCGGTCGTGGTCTCTGGCTTGAACACCTTCTTGCTGGAACAGGAATCGGTCGATGCGCATCGCTGTTGATGTCATGGGTGGCGACCACGCCCCGGATGCGATCCTGAAAGGGTCGGTCGCGGCGCTGGAAGAACTCGGTCGCGAAGATCAGCTCATTCTGGTCGGCCCGCGGGACCTCATTCAGGACTACCTGAAAGAGCGCGCGATCAAGGACGATCGGATCGAGATCGAGCACGCCACCGAAGTCATCAGCATGGAAGAGAGCCCGGCCAAGGCCGTGCGCTCGAAGAAAGACAGCTCGATCGTCAAGATGGCGCTCTTGGGCAGCGAAAAGGCCCCCGCCACCGGACCCGGCGCCCGCGCCGATGTGGTGCTGAGCGCAGGCAATACCGGCGCCTGCGTGTCCGCCGGCATCATGCACATGAAGCGCCTGCCTCGCGTGCACCGGCCGGGCATCGCGGTCACCGTGCCCGCGTTCAAGGGGCCCGTGGTCATGATCGACTGCGGCGCCAACCCGGAACCCAAGCCCACGCACCTCTGGCAGTACGGCGTGATGGCGGCGGAACTCGCCCGGACGATTCACGGGATCGAGAATCCGCGTGTCGCGCAGATGAACATCGGCAGCGAAGAGGCCAAGGGCACCGACACGGTCAAGCAAACACGCGACCTGCTCAAGGCGACTCCCGGCCTGAACTATGTCGGGTATGTCGAAGGCCGCGACCTGTTCGACGGCAACGCGGACGTCATCGTGACCGACGGATTTGTGGGCAACACGCTGCTCAAGATGGCAGAGGGTCTGGCGAAGTCGATCTTCTCGGCGCTGGCGACCGAGATCATGACGCAGGACCCCGGCCTGATGCTCCAGATTGAGCCGGTTTTCAAGCAAATCTGGAAGAAAAACGACTACCACGAGCACGGCGGCGCACCGCTTCTTGGTGTGAACGGCGCCATGTTCATCGCGCACGGCAGCAGCGAAGCCAAAACGATCAAGAACGCGATCCGCAACTGCCGCCGGTTTGTCAGCAGCGGTGTCAATCAAGCGATCGCCCGGCGCCTGGAAGAGGTCCACGCGGTCGCCGGCCACCTTGTCGAAGCCGAAGCCTGAGACTGCTCTGAGCCCGTCCGGCCCTCCTTCGCCGCGTGAAATCCGGGCAAACGGGTTCTCCCGCGCGTAGACTTGGTCCACATGTCCAACGGATCACCAACCGGCCGGCGCCCCATCGGCGTACGGATCGCGGGCACCGGCTCGGCCCTCCCGCAGCGGCGGCTGACCAATGCCGACCTCGAGAAGATGATGGAAACTTCGGACGAGTGGATCGTCCAGAGGACGGGCATCCGTGAGCGTCGCATCATCGACCGCAGCAAGGGCGAATCGACCAGCCAGCTCGCCGCGGAAGCCCTTCAAGGTGCTTTGGCGGATGCCCGGCTGAACGCGACCGACCTGGACCTGATCATCATCGCCACGATGACCGCCGAGATGTCCTGTCCGGCATCGGCCTCGCTGGTTGCCAATATGGTCGGTGCGGGAACCTGCGGGGCGTTCGACCTGACCGCCGCCTGCTCGGGGTTCGTCTATGGGCTCAACGTCGCCCACGACCTGATCAAGGGTGGGGCCTACCGGACGATCGGGCTGGTCGGAGCGGACGCGTTGTCGACCCTGATGGACTACTCGAACAACGGCCGATCCACGTCGATCATTTTCGGCGACGCGGCGGGCGCGGCGATCATCAAGGCGACCGACGACACCAGCAAGGGCTTGCTGGCGCAGGCGATGCATTCGGATGGCCGGGGCTGGAAAGAAATCTACGTTCCCCGCTGTGCGGAGGACTTTCCGCCGGGCATTGCAGCGGACGATGCGAAATACAACCACGTGCAGATGAACGGGGCCTCGGTGTTCAAGTTTGCCGTCGGCACCTTCCCCGAACTGATCCAGCAGACGCTGGACAGCGCCAAGGTCGCGGCCAGCGAAGTCGACATGTACGTGTGCCACCAGAGCAATCAGCGGATCCTGACGGCGGCCCGCGAGCGATTCGGGCTGGCCGAGGACAAGCTGTACGTCAACATCGACCGCTTCGGGAACACCGTGGGTGCGTCCGTGCCGCTGTGCCTGGACGAGCTGCGGAAATCCGGTCGCATCCGCGACGGGCACAAGGTCATGTTTGTCGCCTTCGGGGGCGGGTTGACCTGGGGCAGCAGCCTCTGGCAGCTTTGAGCCTCGGTCGCGAGATTCCCTAGAATGCCCCTATGAGCACTCCGCTCGTCATTTTGTGCCCCGGACAGGGCGCCCAGGCCGTCGGCATGGGCAAGGCGTATTACGAAAAGTCGGCGGAGGCCCGCGCCGCGTTCGAGCAAGCAGACAAAGTGCTTGCCTCGTTCATCGGTAGTTCTTTGGGCAGCGAACTTTCCCGCCTTTGCTTCGAAGGTCCGGCGGACCGTTTGAACCAGACCGACGCAAGTCAGCCGGCCATCTTTGCCACGTCGATCGCGTGTTATGCCACGCTCAAGGCCGCCTGGGGCTATTCGGACGGCGAGGCGCCTCTTGCCGCTACGTCGGGCCTTTCACTGGGCGAATACACGGCGCTGACGATCGCCGGCGCGATGTCGTGCGAGGACGGATTGAAACTTGTCGCCCTGCGCGGGCGGGCGATGCAGGATGCCGCGGAAGCGTCGCACGGCGGGATGGTGGCGCTGATCGGGGCGGACGAGACCCAGGCGCAGGAAGTATGCGAGGCGGCCCGCGGGCAGGACGTGCTCGTCTGCGCCAACTTCAACGCGCCGGGACAGATTGTGCTGAGCGGATCGAAGTCCGCGTGCGATCGGGCCGTGGAGGTTGCCGCCAGGATGGGCCTCCGGGCGACCCCGCTGACCGTGGCCGGGGCGTTCCATTCGCCGCTCATGCGCCCCGCGGCCGACCGGCTCGCGGACGCGCTGGCACGCACCGAAATCAAAGCGCCCAAGTGCGCGGTGTACGCGAACGTGACGGGTGACGTACACGACGACGAACCCGAAACCATCCGCGTGCGCCTTGTGGAGCAGCTCACCAGCCCGGTGCGGTGGAGTCAGTCCTGCACCGCCAAGGCGGCGACGTACGCCGGCAAAGCGGATTTCCACGAACTCGCTCCGGGCAGGACGCTCGCGGGTCTTTACCGTCGAATCAGCAAGGATGTCAAAGTCAAAACCAATGACGAGCCGGTGTGACGCACGGCGGCTCGCTCTTTCGCAGGAATCGAACGCATGGGCGCTGTCAATCGGGTAATTGGTGGAGTTCTCCTGGCGACCCTGCTGGCGTCGGGCGTGGTGGGCGTGACGGGCTGCGGCGAGAAGAAGCCGCCGCCCAAGCCGGTGGCCCCTCCGCCTCCGCCGCCCCCTCCGGCGCCCAAGCAGATTGATGTCTCGTCGCTTTTGCAGACGTCCAAGGCTGATAAGCGGGTCCAGTTCCCGCAGGAAAAGGCGCCGGTCGACGATGTCGTGGCGTTAAGCGTGATCGACCTGGCGAGCTCGATCGCCAAGGGCGACTCGAAGGCGATGAGCAACCTGATGGTGAACGTCGGCAAGGACGTGCTTGATCAGTTGCTCTCGAGCGGGCAGTGGGAAGAAGCGACGTCGAAGATCGAGGCCGTCCGGGTGGTTGAGCTCGCGGCGCCGGGCGCGAAACCCGAGTCCTTCACCGTGTCGCTGGCGATTCAGGAGCCGGGGGTGGCTTACCTGGTGCGCTTCACGGGGACGCAGAACAACGGCAAGTACGTGTTCACGGGCATGCCCGGCGGGCGCAAGACGCACCCCCGGGCCAATCAGTTCGACGATGGCGTCCTGGACTGAGTCACTCTTCCACCGAGCTAGCACACCATGACCGACAACAGCAAACGCGTCGCCGTCGTCACCGGCGCTTCCCGCGGCATCGGCCGCGCCATCGCTCAGCGCCTCGCGCGAGACGGGCGCCACGTGGTTCTCGTGGCGCGCACCGAGAGCGCACTGAATGATGTCAAGCACGGCATCGAGTCCAATGGAGGCAGCGCCTCGGTGGTGGCGGCAGACATTTCAGACCCCAAGGCGTTTGCAGCTGCGATCGAAAAGATTGCCGAGACACACGGGCGGCTGGACATCCTGGTCAACAACGCGGGCATCACCAAGGACGGCCTGGCGCTGCGCATGAGCGACGAGGACTGGAATCTGGTCGTCGGCACAAACCTTACCAGCGCCTTTGTGGCGATCCGTGCCGCGGCGCGGGCGATGATGAAGGGCAAGTTCGGCCGCATCGTCAATATCTCGTCGACGAGCGGCGTGGTCGGCAACGCGGGGCAGGCGAACTACGCCGCCGCAAAGAGCGGCCTCATCGGCCTCAGCAAGTCGATCGCAAGGGAGCTGGGAAGCAAGAACATCACCTGCAACGTGATCGCCCCGGGGTATATCGAAACAGACATGACGCAGAATCTTCCCCAGCAGGTCAAGGACCACGTGATGGGGATGATCGCCGTCAAGCGTTTCGGTACGGCCGACGACATCGCCTCGGCGGTGGCCTACGCCACGAGCGATGAAGCCGGTTTCCTGACCGGACAGACCATTGTGGTCGACGGCGGCATGACGATGGCCTGACGACGGGCTTCGACCCCGCTCAATCGGCCGTGACTTTTTCGAGAAACTGCTCGTAGCGATCCTGGGACGGCAGCGTCGCGAGGATGGTGCCGATCGCGATCAGTGGTGCCGCGAGCCCCCACCACTGCCCGGCGACCAGCAGGCTGACGATGCCGAGCAATCCGAAGCCTTCCGCGAGCGCGGCCCGCGTGATCGCCATGCTGGAAAACCTGCCCCAGATCGAGCGCTCCTTGAGCGCCACATCGCCGGGGCGGCTCCACTGCCCCCGAGC
>JAFEBN010000106.1 GCA_018242645.1 Planctomycetota bacterium
CACTTGTCGGGCCGGGGGCCGCGGTCGTGCTGCTCGCGGCGGATGTGCTGGGCGTGGGATCGGGGGCGATCAGCCCGGTTTATCTGTGGGATGCAGCGGCCGAGGCGACGTTGATCGTCGCGTGGTGCGTCGCCCTGGCGCGCCGAGGATAATCAGCCGTCCCGGAAATAGGCCTGATCCAGACGCTGCTTTTCGCTGTCGCCCCCGGGGGTGAGGCTAAGCAGGTAGTCGATTTTGGCTTCGACGCGCTCCTGTCCTTCTTTGGACTGCGAGCTGCCCACGTGGAGCAGGAAAGAGAGGCCGGCGACCTGCCAGATCAGTTGGAGGAATTCGGACTGCCAGTTTTCGAGCGTGTCGCGGGTGATCTCGATCGCGTAGTCGGCGGTATTCGGCGTGACACCTTTCGAGCGTGCCTCGTTGCGGAAGGCCAGCCAACCAAAGAGCCAGTGACCCGACAGCGAAATCAGGAAGAAGCAGGCCGTGACCCAGAGGAATCCGTGCTTGTGGGCGTGGAGCAGTTTCACGAGCCAAGGCAGAAGCCCCAGTATGAAATCGCGATCAGTTCCCCATGAAAAAACGGAGCGGGTACCCCCGCTCCGTTTGGTGTTGTGCGGCGGGCCGTGAATCAGGCTTCGCCGAAGCGCGGCAACGGGACGAATCCGGGGACCGTGCGCCGGTACGCGAGATAGGCCTCGCCATGATGGGCGATGAGGTCGCGTTCTTCGATCCAGGTGCCGAAGAAGATGTAAGCGGTGGTGAGCGAAGCGAAGAGCAAGTGGCCGACGGTCATGGCCGGTGTTGACCAGAAGGCGATGAGAAAACCGACCATGAGCGGGTGACGCACCAATTTGTACAGGCCGGTGAGGCGGAAGCCCACTGGTTGGTATTGGCGGCCGAGGAGGCGAAAGAACACTTGGCGCAAACCGAAGAGATCTGCGTGGCTCACCATGAAAGAGGAACTAAGCGTCAGCAAGTAGCCGAACACGGAGAGCCCCGTCAGTGCCCACCAGAGTGCGGGCGCCCGGATATCCCAGATGACCTGCGGCAGCGGACGCCACTGCCAGAAGAGCAGGGCCAGAATGAGACTCGCGGCGACGACATACACGCTGCGTTCCACGGCCTGGGAAACGAATCCTGTGAACCAGTTCTTGAACCACCGGCGGGCCATGACCGTGTGCTGCAGCACGAACAGGGAGAGAATGCCCACGTTGACGAGCAGGGCTTCGCCCAACGGGGCGGGCGTGCCGGAATCGATGGACTTGGGAACAAACCAGTTGCCGACAAAGAGCGCGGCATAGACGAAGACGCCGAAGAACAGCGCGTAGGCCGCGACTCCGAACGCGAAGATCCCGATGCCCGCGGCGTCGACCCGAGCGGCCCCCGCGTCGTTTCTCGGGATCTGCAGAAGCTGGTGAATCGGGCAGCCCTTGATTGTGGCGGCGTGGGCGGTGTTGGTCTTCAAGTGAGTTTCTCCGTGAGGCCCAGGCACAGGGCCAGGGCGGGGCACGACTGGCAGATGATGCTGCGTGCGAGTTCGTGATGGACTTCGACCGCTCCGCGGCTTTGGGAGCGGAGCTCGTCGACGCGTGTCCAGTCGGGTGCGAAGCAGGGCCGAGGGGTTGGGCTTGCGGCGGCCGGGGGCGCGAGGTCGGCGGAATCCGAGAACATGTTGTTCCCTCCTAAAAGCCGGGTCGGTACGCACGGGGTGTGCGAACCCGGTTCAAACCTAGACTTTCCGCGGCGTTTTCCAAGTGCACTCGGGGTTCACCGCAGGTTGACTTGCGGTACACCGGCTCGGAAAAGGCCCAGCAAGCGATCGCCGGGGATTCGCGGGAAGGAATCGATGTCCACAACCAAGGACAGGCTGATCGACGTTTCCGGCGACTTGTTCTACGCGCGCGGGTTTCAGGCGGTGGGGCTCGACCAGATTCTGGAGCAGGTCGGGATTACCAAGACCGCGTTCTACAAGCACTTTGAGAGTAAAGACGAGCTCATCATCGCGGTGCTGGCCCGGCGCGACCGGCAGGAGCTTGATGACTGGATCAAGTGGATCCGCATCCGCGGCAGCGACGATGCGCGGAATCAGCTGCAGGCGTTCCTTGAGCTGCTCGACGAGTGGTTCAGTAAGCCCGAATTCAGAGGCTGTCTGTTCATGAATGCGCTCACCGAGTTTCCGAACGAAAACGACCCGATCAATCGTGCAGCGCGCGGGCACGGCGAGCACCTTGCGGCCGCAATCCAGGAGCTTGCCGCGGCGGCGGGCGCCAGGCAGCCGGCGCTGCTGGCGAATCAACTGATGCTTTTGATTACCGGGGCGATCTCGGCGCGGCATCAGGCGGGCGATCTGGGCTCGGCGCGGACCGCGAGCGAGATGGCTCGTGTGCTCATCGGCGCGCAGTGCGGGAGTGAAAAAACCGCACGCGCGGTCGCGGGCAAAAAGTCCTGACCGCGCGTGGGGGCGATGCCTTTACGGACAGAGCAGCGCGTCGTATGCCGCGGCAAAGACGACGAAGTCCGAGTCATCCACCATGGCGTCGCCGGTGAGATCGGCGGGGCAGCCCGGGGTCATCTGCGGGTCGGCGCAGTCCAGCAGGTCGTAGGCGCTTGCGAAGAGGACGAAGTCGGAATCGTCCACGAACGTGTCGGCGTTGAGATCCGCCGGACAGGTGTTGCCGGGCACGGACAGCGTCAGGGCGGTGAATGCAAAGTCCACGAAGAGCGTGACTTTGTACGTGTCGTATCCCTTGAGCAGCGCGGTGCAACCCCAGTAGTTGGGTGTCTCGTCGTAACTGAAGGTGCTGCCGTAGTACCCGCTGGCGAGGAAGTAGAGCGGATCACGAAAAGCGTCCTCGCCGTCGAGCAGCGGCATGATCTCGATGGATGCGCCGGTTGCCGCGGTATTGGCGAGGAGGTGGGCGGTGAACGCTTTCAGGTCGAACGCGCCACCGTCGTCGCGCTGGATGGTGATTTGAGCAGGGCGGCTTGTCCCGCCGGGCGGGGGCGTCGTGACGGCCTGGGCCTCGATTCCTTGCGGCCAGGGGATGCGCACGGTTCGCCCGATCACGGTGCCGGTACCGCCGGTGAAGAGCTTGTCGCGTGTGAGCGTGAAGCGGTAACCGTTGCTACTGATTGTTTCAGAAGTGACACCGGACGAGACAGGGGTCGCAACCTGCGACGGATTGAAGAAGAGTGTTGTCGTTGCCTGTGACGGAGCTGCGAGCACGAACAGCGGAATGAGTGAACAGATCGCTTTGGACATGGGTCACCTGCTTTCGAGAGGCAAGAACGGCCGCCGGGAAGTGACGGCTTTTCGCACTTGGGAGTGTCCCGAAAGCTGACGCGGAAGTCTGCCGGGGAATCCCGGAGATCGGTTCGGAAAAGTGGCGGGAAAACCCCGACGGGAAGCGGCGAATCGGGAGAATCCGGCCGGGCGAAAGCGATTTGTGGGGCCGGGAGCCACGTGCGAGCCGGTTAGGGCCGGCGACGCCGGACAAAAACGCCGAGCGCCGAGCCGAGCAACACCAGCGGTGCGGCGGGAGAAGGAATGCCGAACCAAAGATCCGCGTAGCCGTTGGACGCGACGCCGGCGAGCGCCCCGACGATGCTGGTTCCTTCAAATGTGTGAACACCGGGCGCGAGGTCCGGTGAGACCGGGTACGTGCCGTCCATCATCGCGAGGGTGTATTGGCCGTCCTGCAGGATGCCGACCGGGCTCGTGCGCCAGGTCATCGGCTCGTCGTTGGAAAACAAGAGATGGAACGTGAACATGATGTAGCGCTGCTCATTCTGCTTCAGCGGAGGATCGTAATTGAAATTCGCGCGGACGCGGACCGTGCCAGACACGAAATTCACCCCGTGCTGCAGCCACAACGACCCGCTGGCGACACCCTCCGACCACCCGAGTTCCATGGGCGTTGGGGCCAAGGCGACAGGTTCGGTGTGCACGCCCCCCGCGACCGGCGTGCCGGAGAGTGTGTAGCTCATGGAGTTGATCGTGATCGCGCCCGGGGCCGGGAGCATCAAGGCCGACGCGGTCAGGCCGCCGAGCAAACGGCGCTTCGAGGTGAACATGGGTACCTCCCTTGTGGGGCGGGGTTCAGCCGCGCGAGGCACCTCGATGCACGCGGCGCGCGTTCGAATCCCGGAGCATCAAACACCGGAGCGCGGCCGGGTCAACGTGCAGGACCCGAAATGAGGTCACATGAGACCGCGGCGCAGGCGGTCTTCGCAGGCCTGTCGCAATGTGTTTGACCGCTGTCCTGCGAGCGGGAAGCGAACGGCATGCGGTCGCCGATACGCATGTCGGAGCATCCGCCAATAGGCGAAACGCAAACACGAGCGGGGAACGCTCGCCCCCGGGTTCTTGAACCGGCGCTGCGGCGTGGGGAATGTTGCCGCGGCGGGAAGATGCATGTCGGCGCGAGAAAAAAACACCCACGGAGGTTCCGTGGGTGGTGTGACGAAGAGGCTGCTTTGTTTCAATGCTCAGCGACGCCGACGGCCGGCGACCAGCATGCCCATGCCCATGAGCGCCGCCGCGCCGGGCGCCGGGACCAGCACGACCTGACCGCCGGAAGTCGAGGAAACGTCCACACGGTACGCGCCGAAATCGGTGTTTGCGAAGCCGGTCGCGACGTAGAAATACTGCGTGCCCGCGGTCAAAGCGATGCTGAAACCCGAGAGCCCGATGCCGGGATTGTCGTCGTTGCTGGCAATGCCGTTCAGCAGCGGCGAGCCCGGGTTGAACGCGTTCTGATACAGGAACGTGAAGTTGTCCCAGCCGCCGGTCGCCGTGTTCTGGAATGTATACGAACCATTCTGCGTCACGGTGAACTGAAAGACCTCGTAACGGACAGCGGTGCCGACGGCCGACAAGCCGGAAAACCCGACCAGTGAACGGTTGTAGGTGGGTTTGCCGGTCGTGTTCCCGGTCCACGACTGCGCCGAAGCGCCGGACGCGGCCAATGACACAGCTGCGATCGCAATCAACGTTTTCATATCTCTCCTCCCTGTGCCGGGAGCGCGAGCGCCACCGGCGTCCCAAGAAACGCGATCGGCCGACCGCTCCCCGCACACGCGAAGACGATCGTCGGGCACAAACCGCGGCGCGTCACGCGCGAGGCCGTGCCCAAATGCTCACAGAAAGGTGAATGTCCCTCCAACCTCTCCACAACATGCCGCAAACCGGGGCGGAATCCCGGTGTGATGTTCAGACTACGGGCGCGCCCGAGTCGCCGCAAGACAAAACTTGGGGAATGCAGCGGGTCGGGTGCGGCGAGGGGCGGCGTTTGGCGAAGGGCCTGTGAGGGGGCTGTTCAAGTCGGACCTCTGTTGCGAAACCAGTGACGCGATCACGCATGGCCTCGCGGTGCGAGCGAAGACGGGGCGTTTCGACCGAGGCAAGTTGGGGCGGGGCAGCTTGCGCGTGTGCAAGGCGGCGAGAGTTGAGATGAAAAACCCCCGGGCGGCCCGGGGGTTTTCCAAAGCGAGTCGGCTCAGTTTCAGCGGCGACGACGGGCCGCGATGAGGGCGCCCGTGCCCATCAGCGCGAGAGCGCCGGGGGCAGGAATCTCGGTGCCGCTGATGGTAAAGGGAAGTTCAAGTGCCGCAGCGGCCGTGCCTCCGTCGACCAGCGGGTTGAAAGCGCCACCCGCCAGCGACTGTGTTGCGTTGCCGCCGCCGTTGGTCGGAACAACGGGGGGCTGCCAGGGACCGCTCGCGAGCGTGCCCGCGGCCTGCCAGCGCAGGATGTAGTTGCCGGGTCCGATGTTCAGATTCACTGCGACATCGATCGCAAAGATCGCGCGCGTGCGGTCGGTGGTCACGGAGCCGACGCGATACGCGACGAGCCCGCCGTTGGAGATGCTGCCGGCCGTCCAGCTGATCGCATCGCTGTTGCTCGTGCAGATCTGATAGTTGAGCCCGGTGAACGTGAACGTGCTCGCGGCGCCCGTCTGGTACATGTAGAACGTCAGCTTCGTGACATTCCAGCTCGAACTCGCGGTGAAGTTGTCCGCCACGGCGTTGTTCGCGCTGATCTGAGCACCCGCACCGAGTGTGGTATTGGGCGAGATCAAGCGGCTCAGATTGGGCGAGCCCGCGACGTCGTAGACCGGTCCGTTGTCAAACAGTACCGCTGCCTGCGCTGCCGCAACAAGCGCAAACGATGACACAAAAGCGACCTTCTTCATGTCTCTCCTCCAATAGCAAAGCGTGTTGTCCTCCCGCGAGCACCGGGCATCCCGGAGCACCCCCGCGGTCTTGTCTCCATCAGGAGCCTACACGAATAAGGGTTTTTTCATAAGGCCTTTTGGGAGAATTCAGAGCCGTGTGGCCGGTCAAGGTCCGAGAATCAGACCTGTTGCGCGGCAGAAGCCGTGCCGAGCAGCGTCATGCGTCCGCGCCGGCCAGCGCTCTTCGTGTGAGCCACGCGGTCGCCGCGGCAAAGCCATGGCCAGCGGCAAAGAGCGGAACAGCAGCGTGTGGGCCGACAAGCGCCGTCACCACCGCCAGCCCGAAACAGAGCAGGCTCAGCCAGGCGCTGATGCCCACCCTCCGCGCGTGCGGCCGGTTCAAGGCATCCACGAGGCGCCAGATGAGAACCGACTCGGCCGCGTTGCCCACGGCGGAGAGCACGCACCAGATCGAGAGCAGGAGCAGCAAAGCGAGCACGGCGGCAACATCTGAAAGCGGTGACAGTGACCCTCCGACGAGGCCGACGAGACCGATATACCCGAATGCGCCGACCAGTGCGGTTCGCGCGGCCGACAGGAACACAAGCCACGGCTTTGCCGGCACCTCGCGCAGCAGTCGCTGCCACTGATACCGACAGAACAGATTCAATCCGATGAGTAAAAAAACCCCTCCGAGGACCGCGGCTTCAGCGCCGAGCCACACGGTGATCCCGATGCACGCAATGACGACCGCGCTCGCGGCGTCGGCAAGGGAAATTTTCCACAGCATGTGCTGCGCGGCTGCTGGTCGCGCGATCAGGCGATTTGCCAGATCGCGTGTTCGACGGGTCGCGGCGATCGGCGTGCCGCATTCCGGGCACGCCGCCTCTGCCGAAAGACCTTCGAGCGCGTACCCGCAGGAGATGCACATGAGCGACGGCCCTGTCACCGCCGCAGCGTATCCGAAGCGAGTTCAACGGTTCGTGTCAGGCGCGAGGGTTGAAGGACTCTTCGCGAGCTCACTGCGCGCGCCGACGGCGAGCCAGCGGCAGGGCGGCGAAGAGCAAGGCGGCTGTGGAAGGCGTGGGGATGACAAAGGTAAACGAAGATGCCGAGCCCTGGCTAAACTCGCCCGCGCGCACCTGCTGACCTGATTCGTCAATGGAGAGCTTGTATGTGCCCGCAAGAAGAGTGCCGGTCCATGACACTAGCGTGGGGGCGAAGCCGTCACCGGGCGAACCGGCGGCACTGATCGTGCGTGCGGGGCTCCCTCCCGGCGCCGTCGGCGCAAGACGGAGCACGGAGGTTGCGTTGAAGTAGCGCTGGAGATTCCCGTTCAGGGTGTAGTTGGCCGTGCCTGTGACGACGAAGATCAACTCGAAACGCGATCGTTCATATCCCCCGTAGTGGTTGGAGCCCGCGGGTGGTCCCGTGCCGCCCCAGGCGCTGGTGTAGCCGCTGTATGTTGCCCCAACCAAGCCCGTGGTGGAATTCTGATATTTGATAGAGGGGTTGCCGGTCGGGACCACGAAAGAGCCAAAGGCTGTCGTGGTGCCGAGGATCTCCGTCGTGGTGCCGGCACGATCATCCCAGCTCACCCTCGTGACTTCGGAAAAGCGCGAACTGAACGTGACGGCTGCAGCCGCGGGGAGAGCGAAAACGGCGAAGACCGCGAGCGCGGCCGGGGCGAGGGACCGATGCACCATGACTGTCCTCCCGAGGGATACTCCCTCATGCCCCATGAGATAAGTCAAGTATGGGGCGTTCGCCGGAAAATGCAAGCATGTTTTCTGTGAAGAATGAACGACGACGAACCGAGACGGGCGAGGTTCGTCCACGGCGTAACACCGGTCGCAGGCATCGATTGTTCAGCGCTCTGATATTCCAGGCCCCCATTGCAGGCTCTTAATGGGGGACACCTGGACCGAGGGCCACCACGCTGAAATCGGGAGTTGGAAGTTCGGAACGGCGAAACCAATGTGCCCGCCGCGAATCAAAGCGGACGCAAATGTGGGATGCAAAGGGAGTGCGCTGATGTCGAAGCATTTGAGCGGGCAGGTGGCGATCGTGACGGGCGCTTCGAAGGGGATCGGGGCGGCGATTGCGCGGCGGCTGGCCGGCGAGGGCGCGTCGGTCGTCGTGAATTA
>JAFEBN010000107.1 GCA_018242645.1 Planctomycetota bacterium
GATCGCTGTCCCAGTGCACCGCGGCGAGGTACAAGGCCAGGTGCATCAGTCCCGCCGCAGTCCCGGCGAGCATGCACATCCAGACCCGCAGCCTGAGCACGGAGAGCGTGATCAGCACGCCATAGGTCAGTATGACGGGCGCGCCGATCGCGTCGAACCCGCTGACACGGGGATCGATAATCAAGATCAGGATCCCGCCCGTGGGGATCATCAGTTCTTCAAACAGGTTGATCACCCAGAACCACATCGGCATGAGCTTGCCGTTCGCGTGCGCCCGAAGCACGAGCGCACGGGAGCCGATCGCGGTTGCGATGCCGATGGTGATGACCGGGATGATGAAGTACAGCGATTCGCCCGCGAGCGCTTTCACCCCGACAACCGCTCGCACGAGCGCCAGCACCCCGAATATCGCGAACACGATCGCGACCAGCAGAAGCCGCCGCGCTTCGCTGGCTTGCGCCGCAAAGTCGAGCGATCCGGGAATGGACGAACGGGGCTTGGTCAAGGGTTCCGAGCGTATCGACTGAACAGCCTTTGCCGCATCCGATTCCGCCCCGGGCACTTCATGTGAAATTCGGTATCCTCCCCGCACCAAACCGGAGGCTCATATATGGAATTGCTCGCATCGTGCTGGCTCGCGATCATCGCTGCCGCGGCAGCCGTCTGGATTTATGGGGCGATTTCCTGGATGGTGCTCCCGCACCACGCCAAGGACTTCAAGCATCTTCCCGACGACCGCAAGGTGATGGAATTTGTGCGAACACTCAACATCGAACCGGGGGTCTACGGCTATCCGAATATGGACCACAAACATGGGGAGCAATCCGAGGTCATGAAAGAAGCCTGTGAAAAAGGCCCCATGGGCACCCTTTCACTGTGGCGCAAGCCGAGCATGGGCCTCAATATGTTCCTGACCTTTCTGGTGGAACTCGCCGCGGCGTTCTTGATCGTCTACGTCGGCGTGGCCGCGGGTTTCACTCGGGGCGAGCCGTTCGCCAAAGTGTTCCAGGTACTCGGCACGGTCGGCGTGCTGACCTACACGGTCGCAAGCCTGCCCGGCGCCATCTGGTTCCAGGCCAACAAGTCGGCCGTGATCAGCGGCCTGGTGGACGGGATCGTCATGGGCCTGCTCACCGGCGCGGTTCTGGGGTGGCTCTGGCCCAAGTGAAGAAACCCCCGCGCCGGCCTGCGGGCTGGTGAGGTTTACTTTTTCCGCTTCTTGAAGCGATCCTTCGGACTCGCGCTGAAGCTGCTTCCGCGCCCGCCGAACCCGGGCAATCCCTTGAGTCCCGGCATCATGCCGCCCATGCCGCCGCCGCCCAGTTCGCGTGCCGCGGCCGCCTTTTGCGCGCTCGACATACCCGCCATGCCTTTGCTCAGTTTGCTCACCAAGCCGAACTGCTTGACCATCTGACCCACGTCGTTCTGGTCCACGCCAGAGCCTGTCGCGATCCGCTTGCGCCGGCTGTTGTCGATCGAGTCCGGCTTCTTGCGCTCCTCACGCGTCATCGAGTTGATCATCGCTTCGACTTTGTCGAGCTGCTTGTCCTCGATCTGCACGTCTTTCAGCATCGAGCCCACGCCGGGCAGAAGCGAGAAAAGCTGCTTGAGGGGCCCCATCTTCCGCAGCATCTTGAGCTGCGAAAGGAAGTCGTCCATCGTCAGCTCGCCCTTGGCGAGTTTTTCCTCGAGCTTCTTGGCCTCTTCCTCGTTGACCTGTTCCTGTGCCTTCTCGACCAGGGCCACGACGTCGCCCATGCCCAGGATGCGCCCGGCAAACCGCGTCGGATGGAAATCTTCCAGCGCGTCGAGCTTCTCGCCGACGCCGACAAACTTGATCGGAGCACCCGTCACGTGCTTGACCGACATTGCCGCCCCGCCGCGGGTATCCGAATCGAACTTCGTCAGGATCACGCCGTCGATATCAAGCTTCTCGTGGAAGCGCTTCGCGGAGTGGAGCGCATCCTGCCCGCTCATCGCATCGACGACCAGGAAAATATGGTGAGGCTGTACCAGACGCTTGACCTGGGTCAGTTCGCCCATCAGTTCGTCATTCACGTGCAGCCGGCCCGCCGTGTCCAGGATCAGCACATCGACGCCCTTCTGCCGGGCCGCCGCGAGCGCCCGCTGGCAGACCTGCACGGCCACGCCCACTGCCTTGCCGTATTCCGCCACCTTGTCGGGTTCGCCGTAAAAGTGCACTTGCGCCCCGCCGGGAAAGTCCTTCTCGACCTGGGCCGCCACGGTCTGAAGCTGCTCAACCGCCGCGGGGCGCTGCAAATCCGCGGCGGCAAGCATGACCGATCGGCCCCGCTTCTTCAGAATGGCGGCCAGTTTGCCGCACGTGGTGGTCTTACCCGACCCCTGCAATCCGCACATCATGACGACGGTCGGCCCCGGGCTGATCTTCAGGATCGCCTGGTCCGAGGTCGATTGGAGCGCCGCTCGGGGGTCGGCTTGTTCCGGGGTGCCGCCCAGGAACTGGACGAGCCGGGCGTGGACGATGCCGATCATCTCCTCACCGGGCTTGAGCGACTTGGTGACTTCCTTGCCAAGGGCGTCCTGCAGCACCGCCTCGGTAAAGGCATTTACCACATCGAGATGGACGTCGGCGTCCAGCAGGCTGGTCCGCACGTCGTCGATCGCGTCGCGGACGTTTTTTTCGGTGAGGGTGGCGTTGCCGCTGAGCTTGCGGAAAAGGCCGGAAAACGATTCGGTCAGGCGGTCAAGCATGGGCGAGGGCGCGGGATCGCGCCGGACTCCGTCGGAGCCAGGGCTTGACCGTCCGGAGGGTATGCGATCCATCTAGAATCGGAGCTTGCCAGTCCTCTCTGCAACCAACCTGAAACACGCGTACGGGCTCCGGATCATTCTGGACGGGGTCTCGTTTTCCATCGAACCGGGCGAACGGGTGGGCGTTGTCGGGCGCAACGGCGTCGGCAAGAGCACGCTCTTGAAGATGCTTGCCGGGCTGATGACCCCCGACTCCGGCGAGGTCGTCCTGCAACGCGGCGCCCGGGCCGGCTACCTGCACCAGGACCCCAAGCTCAACCCCGAAGAGACCCTTTGGGGAGAAGCCGAGAGCGCCTTCGCCCGCCTCCACGAGCTCCACCAGAAGCTCGATCACCTGTACGAAGAAATGGCGACCGCCGAGGGCGCCCGGCTCGAAAAGCTGCTGGACGAGCAGACCAAGCTGACCGAGGCGATGGAAGCCGCCGGTGGATACTCGATCGATCACAAGATCGCGGAGATTCTCCACGGCCTGGGCTTCACGGATTCGCAGTTCAAGATCAAGGTGTCGGGCCTTTCGGGTGGCCAAAAGGGTCGGCTCGCGCTGGCCAAGCTGCTGCTGGAAAATCCCGACGTGCTGCTGCTCGACGAACCCACCAACCACCTGGACATTGAAGGTCGCCTGTGGCTCGAGAATTTCCTCAAGAACGACTTTCCCGGGGCCGTCCTGCTCATCAGCCACGACCGGTATCTGCTCGACAATGTCGTGCAGCGCATCGTTGAGACCGAGGATGGTCGTCTCATCGACTACCCCGGCAACTACGAGACATTCCGCGAGCTGCGCGCCGAGCGTCGCCTCGCGATGCTGCGAGCCTACGAAAACCAGCAGCAGCGCTTCCGACAGGAAGAGGCCTACATCCGCAAGTACAAGGCCGGTCGGCGCGCCGCGCAGGCCAAAGGGCGCGAAACCAAGCTGGAACGCGCCAAAGAGCAGGACCAGCTCGAGAAGCCGCCCGAAGCCCATTCGTTCGAAGTTCGCCTGCCCGAAGCACCCCGCAGCGGCGACATGGTCTTCTCCGCGCGCGAGGTCTCGAAGGTCTATCCGCTGGAAGACGGTGGCGAAAAACCCCTCTTCCGCAATCTCGACATCCTCGTTTCCCGGGGCGAGCGCTGGGGCATCATCGGGCCCAACGGCGCGGGCAAGTCCACGCTCGTGCGCACCCTCCTGGGCGAGATCACGCCCAACACAGGCACCGTTCGACTCGGCTCCAACCTGCGCGTGGGCTATTACCGCCAGACGCACGAGCACCTGCCCGCCGAGAAGCCGGTCTACCAGTTCCTGCAGGACACGATCAAGAAAGAAGTACCCGGCGTCCAGATGAGCGAGCAGGCCGCGCGCGACCTGGCGGGCGCCTTCCTGTTCTCCGGAAGCGATCAGGATCGACCGCTCGGACAGCTCTCGGGCGGCGAGCGCAGCCGCGCCGCCATCGCCGCGCTGCTCTGCTCCGCAAAGAACATGCTTGTCCTTGACGAGCCGACCAACCACCTCGACCTCATGAGCGCCGAGCGGCTGGAAGAAGCGCTCTGCGATGAAGGGGGTTATGAGGGAACCCTGATCCTGATCAGCCACGACCGCGCACTCATCGACGGCACGTGCGATCATCTCATCGTGCTCGACGGAGCCGGCAACGTGGAGATCTTCCACGGCAGTTATTCGGAGTGGCACGAAAAGGATGTGCAGCGGCGCCGCGAGCGCGATCGCGCCGAATCGGATGAACGGAGCCGCCGCGAAGAGCAGGAGCGCCAGCGGAAGGCGGCCGAGGATCGAAAGAAAGCAGAAGCAGCCAAGCCCAGGCAGAAATCTCCCTCGCTCGGCGCGCTCGAACGCATGAAGACCGAGCAGATCGAAGAAAAAATCGAGAAGCTCCAGACGCGGATCAAGGAAATCGACGCTGCGCTCAATGATCCGGAGGTCTGGCGCGACCACGCCCGCGCCTCCAAGCTCTCCGATGAGCGCAACACCGCCATCGGCCAGCTCGAGCCGCTCGAGTTCGAATGGGAACGCCGGGCGTCTGAAGCCTGAGTCGCTAATTGGAAAGCAGCCAGATCGCCATCCAGTAGCACCCGATGGCCGCCAAACCGAAGCTCGCGCCGAGCGACATCCAGATGCCGACGGACGTTTCGCTCGCTTCCCGGGCCGCAGGGCGAATCAGCGAAATCGGCCCCTTGGCCGCCTCGGAAGGCACCGGCGAACCGGCGCCGTAAAGCCGGCAGTCATCCTGCACGATCGCGATGACCAGATTGGCGTCAAAGTCCCGGAGCCCAAGCCGATTGGCCAGCCGAAGAAGCCGCTTGCGCGATTCCGGGGCGATGATCGCCGCCCGCCCCCCTTGGACCTCCCGCTTCACCCGCACCGCGAACACCCACCGGGCATCGTCCGAGAGCAATGCCGGCGTGGCGCGCCGGGTCTCCTCCAGGGAATCAAAGAACCTCGGCCCAAGGCCGATCCGGCTGGCTTCCCGGTTCGCCTGTGCAATGGCTTCTCGAGCCGCCGCCACGGGGTCGCCGTTCTCCGGCGCAGGGGCAGCCGGCGGCTCCGCAGGAACGGCCAAGCCGGGCACCCGGTTCGTCAGCCGGCGGGCCGGCTGTACCGGCTGTGCCGGTTGTACGGCCGTGCGGCGTGGCTCCGACGTCCGGCGGTGACTCAACTCCACCACATCCACGTACCGGAGGCGGGGAGGAGGGCCCTGGGAGGCCGCGCCGGGAAGATTGTCATCCGAATGAGTGCTGCTCTTCATATGCCGATGCCTTATGGCAGACCGCGTGCCAATCGATCAACCGAAGACCGAGAACCCGGTATTGTGTTGTTCACGTCTCCACGTGATCGAAGGAACAGAGCCTGATTCCACCAAGCCCGACATCTTCCACCACACCCCCACCCCCACCCCCCACTCCCAACCCAATCTCGGCAACAACCTCCATCACAGAGGGCGCCGAGGCGGGCAACGGTACGGCGGCTGCGTGGAAGAGCGGCCCCGTCGACCGTGTGGAGGTTGGTACGGCGCTGGATCCGGAGAAGATCGCGGAAAAGCTGAGCGGGCTTTCACGTCGGGGAAAACTACCGGGATACGTGCCCAAGTCGGGCGGGTTTCTGACCTTGGCGTACGGCTGGGTGTACGACTTTGACTTGGAGGGAACGTTCCGACGTGCGGCGAGCGAAACCGCGATCGCTTTCAGGCTCTCGGTCAAACCCAAGATGCCGTGGATTGTCGCCTTGTCGCTCGCCCTCTCGGTGTTTCCCGGGGTTTGGATCACGGATTCGATGCTCTCGACCTACTTCGATTGGTACCCGCGTGAGTTCTGGAAAACGTGCGCGTGGTACCTGCCGCTCTCCATTCTCCCGATCCCTTGGGTCTGGAAGACGGCGATGAACCGATCTCGGGCGGAAGCGGAGGCGTCGGCGCAGGAGCTGATCGAGCGGATCGCCACCGAAGTCGGCGGCCGGATCGGCGCCGGCGGGGCGTAGACTCGCGCCGGATGTGGCACGGCCTGGAACTTGCACAATTCGTTGCCGACGGCCTGGCTCGTGCGGAGCAGGAGCTGAGCCGCGAACAGGCGGTAAGCGGTCTTGACGCTCTCGCCGAAGTTTCGTTGCACGGCGTGCTGGAAAGAATCCTGAGCGAATCGGGCTTCGGGCTGCTGCGCGAAGTCCCTTATCCCTCGCTCACACCGGAACAGAAAAGAGATCCGCAGCGCAAGCGGTGCGACTTCGTGCTCACGCCGGAGCGTGGCCAACGCATCCGCGATGCGCTGGCGAACAGGCGCCGGAAAACACCGGAACCGACGCTGTTTGCCGCGGCGGACACCGAGCACTCGGAGGCCGATCCCACGGATTGCTACTGGATCGAAGTGAAATGCGTCGGGCAGTTCACCTGTACGCACGGCGTGCCCGGCCCGAACACCACCTACGCATCGGAACTCATCAACGCGGTGCGAAAGGACACGGCAAAGCTCGCCGGCGATGCGCTGATCGCCCGCGGCGTGCTGCTCCTGCTGCTGTTCTGCGAGACGCGTGCGATCGCCGAGCACGATCTTGCGGTCGCGGCCAACCGCACGCTCGACCGCGGCGGGTCGCTTGGCCAGGTTCGGCTGCGATGCTCCCCCATTCCCGACCGCATCGGAAACAGGCTGGTGACCGCCGCCACTTTTGAGATGAATCGGGCTGATTAGCCCGGGAGCAGGGTGGGCATACCGGTGCGCGTACGCGGCACATCGAGCGAGCGCCCGACGCGCGGCAGCCCGGCCACGACCTCGATGTGGTCGGCGGCCATCGGGCCCGCGTGCAGGCCTTCGAAGCATTCGAGCACCCGGCGAAGCTCCTGCTGCTGGGCGGCGCGGATCTGCGGATCGCGGAGGATCTGGCCCGCGGCATTGGCGATCGGCGTCGCGCCGCCGAAGTGCGGCACAAACTCGGGAATGACCTCTTCGCCCGAGATGAGATTGGGGAGCGTGAAGTACTTGGTTGTCAGTACCCAGCGCGCGACGAGGTTGTACAGAATCGGATTCGACTTGTACACAACCACCATGGGCTTCAGCTGGCGCGCGATCTGGAGCGTCACCGTGCCGGAAACGACCAGAGCGAGATCGCACCAGCGAACCACGGCATCGGTCTGACCGTGCACCGTGATCAGATTGTCGGGCCACGGCCCGAGACGCTGGCGATGCTTTGCGGCGATCTCGTGCAGCTTTGATTCAACACTCGGCTTGGTGGCGGCGACCACGCCGCGAAGCCCCGGAAACTCCGCACCAAGTCTCGCGAACGACTCGAGCAGAATCGGAAAGTTGGCGCTGATCTCGCCGGGTCGTGAGCCGGGCATCAGTGCCACACGAGGGCTGCCGTCACCGAACCCCGAGCCGATGACATCGAGCCGCTCGGTATCCAGTTGGACGTCAAAGAGCGGGTGGCCGATGAACCTGGCCGGCACCGATCGTGCCGTGAAGTACTGCTCCTCAAAGGGTAGGATGCACAGCACCTGATCGGTCAGGCGCCGGAGCTTGCGGATTCGCCAGGGTCCCCACGCCCACAACTGCGGCGCGACCATGTGAACAACCTTGAGACCCCGCTTTTTCGCGATGGCGCAAATCGGAAAGTTGGCCGCCGGCGAATCCACGGGCACGTGGAGCAGGGGCCGATGATCGAGGTGTTCGTTCGAGCCGCCGGGCTCGAAGGAATCGAGCCACGCAGCGATCCGGGCATTGATCTTCTGATGTTCCCGGATTTTCTTCCAGCCGGGCAGACCCATGACCGCGTCGTCGCCCGTGCGCTCGACGATGGTGGCGCCGGCCGCCGCCATACGCGGCCCGCCCCACGCGTAGATCGGCAGCGTGGGATGGCGGCGGCGCAGCTCCCCGATGACGATGGCGGCATGATCGTCGCCGCTGGGCTCGAAAGCGGTGAAGAGGATCGCCGGGTTTTTCGGGGCCACTGGCTCCATGATCGTCCAAAAGAATAGAAGCTCGCTGACGCCGACATGAACGGACGTACATCCCGAAACTGAAGCGGGCAGGATCGCGAAGAATC
>JAFEBN010000108.1 GCA_018242645.1 Planctomycetota bacterium
ATCAAGAACATCGTGGACGAGCTCAACGGCGAGAAGATCGACATCGTTCGCTGGAACGAGTCGAGCCAGGTGCTCATCCAGAACTCGCTCAAGCCCGCCGAGGTGCAGGAGATCAGCCTCTGCTTCGAGCTCGGACGCGCGACCGTGGTCGTCCGCGACGATCAGCTCTCGCTGGCCATCGGCAAGCGCGGCCAGAACGTCCGCCTCGCCGCCCGCCTCACCGGCTGGGACATCGACATCCTGACGCCCGAAGAGTTCACCAAGGGCGTCGAGACCATGTACCAGACGGTGCAGAGCGTCGAGGGCATCAACGAGCAGATGTCCGACAAGCTCGCCGCGCTGGGCATGGTCAGCGTCTTCGACATCGAGGAAGTCGGCGTCGAGGTTCTGGTCACCGAGCTCGGCATCGACGAGGCGACCGCCAACAAGATGGTCGAGACCTGCTCCGCCCGCGCCAAGGAAGTGGCCGAGCAGCAGCAGAAGGACAAGGAAGAAAAGGAACGCAAGGCTCGCGAAGAAGCGGCCCGCCTGCTCACCGAGGGTTCGCCCGCGGGCGAGGCGGCGGCCGACGCGATCCTGGGCGCTCCGGGCCCGGACGGAGGCGACGCTCGCGCCGCCGACATCCTGGGTCAGGGCTGAATGTGATTGATCCGGCCTTCGCCGGTTGTGTGAGTTGTTCGATCGAGAGTGGTTCTGAATCGCGGAGCATCGTTTGGCCAAGCAGAAGCGCGTATTTGAGATCGCGAAAGAGATCGGCGTCGATTCCAAGGCGATCGTGGCCAAGTGCCACGCCGAGGGCATCGATGAAACCGTGATCAAGAACTACCAGTCCGCCGTCAGCGCGGGCCTGGAAGCCACTATCCGCGAATGGTTCAGCGACCACGCCGCCGGAGCCTCCACCGCCGTGGAGACCGCGCAGAAGGTCGACATCACCACCGCCAAGAAGACCTCGCCCAAAAAGCGAAAGAAGTCCGAAGGCGAGGAAAACGGCGGAGGCACCGCCGTCGCCGCGCCGCCCGAAGCCCCGGAACCCGTCCAGGTTTCCATCCCCGCCCCGTCCGCACCCGCAGCCCCCTCCGTCGTCGCTCCCGCGGCCCCAGTCAAGCCGGTGGCCCCCGCACCGCCCAAGCCGGTCGCCAAGCCTGTCACGCTCCCTGAACCAGAATCACCCAAGCCGACCCCGAAACCAATTCCGGTGCCTGCCGTCACCCCGCCGCCGGCGAAACCCGCGGTTGCCGCGGCCGCGAAAGCGCCGGAAACACATCGCCCGGATTCGGGCGGCTCGGCTCCGGTCACTCCGCCCTCGGCTCCCTCGCCTCCCAAGGTGCTCGGGCCGACCCGTGTTCAGCCCGCGCCGGTCAATGTGCCGACGCGCCCAACCGTGGTCGCCCCCGCCGGGCCGAAGCTGGAAGTGAAGTCGCCCGTGAAGCTGTCGGGCCCCAAGGTCGTCCGCATCGAAGCGGCCGAAGTCATGGATGCTCCTCGCCCCCGCCGGTTCTCGCCGGGTGCCGGCGGGTCGGGCGGCGGAACGGGCGTGGGAACGCGTCCGGCACGCACGGGTGAGGGCACCGAAGATGATGGTGGCCGCAGCCCGCGTCGCAAGACCGGCGGCGCTGCGGGCGCGAAGCGTTCGAGCGGCACGGGCGTGCCTCAGCGGCGTCGCGCCAGCTCCGGACAGGAATGGGTCGGGGGCACCAGCGGCGTCTTCTCCGAGCAGGACCTGATCGAGCGCGAGGCTCGCCTCGCCCGCTCGGGCGGCTTCCTCAAGAAGCGCCGGCAGGATCTCAAGCGCACCGAGCATCACTCGGACATGGAGCCCCAGCAGGAGGGCAAGGTCCGCATCGCCGCGCCGTTCACCATCAAGGACCTTTCGGAAGCGACCGGCGTCAAGGGCGCCGAGATCGTCAAGAAGCTCTTCCTTGAGGGCGTCATGGCCACGATCAACTCGGGCATCGATCCCGTGAAGGCGCAGGAGATCATGATCGAGTTCGACATCGATCTCGAGGTGACCGAAGCCAAGACCGCCGAAGAGGCCGTCAGCGCCGAGTTCGAAGACCGCGAAGCGGTGGACCTTCGCCCGCGCGGCCCCGTCGTCACCATCCTCGGGCACGTCGACCATGGCAAGACGAGCCTGCTCGACAAGATCCGCAACGCCAACGTCGCCGCGGGCGAGGCCGGCGGCATCACGCAGCGCACCAGCGCGTTCCGCGTGCCCCTCGAAGTCGCGGGCGAGAAGAAGGAAGTCGTCTTCCTCGACACGCCGGGCCACGAGGCCTTCACGAGCATGCGCTCGCGCGGAGCGAACATGACCGACGTGGTTGTCCTGGTGGTGTCGGCGCCCGAGGGCGTCATGCCGCAGACGATCGAGAGCATCAACCACGCCAAGGCGGCCAAGGTGCCGATCGTTGTTGCGCTCAACAAGATCGACCGTCCGGACGCCACCGAAGCGCAGGTTCAGAAGGTGCTCGGTCGCCTGGCGGAAAACGACCTCAACCCGGTGGAATGGGGCGGCAACGTCGAAGTCATCAAGACCTCGGCGACCACCGGTCAGGGCATCCCCGAACTGCTCGAAACGCTCGACTACCAGGCGCAGTTGCTGGAGCTCAAGGCCGACTTCGGCGGCCCGGCCCGCGGCACGGTCATCGAGGGCAAGGTCGAAGAAGGCCGCGGCGCGGTCGCCAGCCTGCTGGTCCAGCAGGGCAAGCTCAAGGTCGGTGACTACATCGTCGCGGGGCGCGGCTTCGGCCGTATCCGCGACATCACCGACGACCGTGGCCAGAAGCTCAAGGAAGTGACGCCCCCGAGCCCGGTGCAGATCTCGGGCATCGACGAGGTGCCGACCGCCGGCGACAAGTTCTACGTCGTCGACTCGCTCAAGAAGGCGCAGGAAGCCGCGGAGCAGCGCCGCCACCGCGAGCGCGAAACCGAGCTGGCCCAGCCCAAGCTCACGCTCGACAGCATGTTCGCCCAGATGGCCGACGCGGACGTCAAGGAAATCCGCGTGGTCATCAAGGCCGCCGAGCAGGGCACGCTCGACGTGCTCAAGAGCCAGGCGGAAAAGGTCAGCACGCCGGAGATCAAGATCCGTGTGCTCGAAGCCGCGATCGGCGGCATCACCGAGAGCAACGTGCTGCTCGCGCAGGCGTCGCAGGCGGTCATCATCGGCTTCAACGTCATCCCGTCCGGCAAGGCCCGCAGCCTCGCCGAGCAGAAGGGCGTCGAAATCCGCACCTACCAGGTCATCTACGACATCGTGGACGACCTGAAGAAGGCGGCCGAAGGCATGCTCGCCCCCGAACTCCGCCAGGAGATTCTGGGCCACGCCGAAGTCCGCCAGGTCTTCAAGATCTCCAAGGTCGGCGCCATCGCCGGCTGCTACATCACCGACGGCACCGTGCAGCGCGACGCGCTCATCCGCGTCACACGCAACGGCGTGGTCATCGAGAACGATCGCCGCCTCGAACAGCTCAAGCGCTTCAAGGACGACGCCAAGGACGTCCGCGCCGGCATGGAGTGCGGCATGAAGATCGTCGGCTACGACGACATCAAGGAAGGCGACGTGCTCGAGTGCTACAAGCAGGTGGAGGTGAAGCGCACGCTCTGAGCCCGTTCCGCCCTACCGCCGCCCGCCCCCCCTACCCCTTTCTGCCCCCGCGGAGCGCAACGGCCCCGAGCGTCCGGACGAGTCATGGTTCTCGGCGTGCTGCAATTCCAGGTGCTGATCCACGGCGCCGAGTCCCTCAAGGACAAGCGCCGCGTGATCCAGTCGCTCAAGGACCGCCTGCACCGCGAACACATGGTCTCGGTGGCCGAAGTCGGCGACCCCGACATGCTCAACTTCGGCGTGCTCGCGCTCGCCGTGGTCGCACGCGATGGGCAGCGCGTCGCCGAAGTGCTGGATGCCGTCACCCTGAAGCTGCGTGAGCTCCGCGACGGCGAGATCGGCGAGATCGACCGCCAGGTGCTCCACGCCAGCGCGGGCTGGCTCGGCGGCCTGCGTGATGAAACCGAAAGCGAGACCCCCCGCGTGCTGGATCCCAAGTCCGGCGACGGCAGCGACGCCGAGACCGACGCGTTGATCCACGAACGGGCATTGGAGGCGGATGTGATCGAACAGATCGAACAAGCCGAGCGCGAAGCACGCCGGCAGCTGGGTGGTGACGCCGCATGAGCCGAAGGCAGCAACAGTTCGCCTCCGTCCTCCGGGAAGCCGTCCAGGGCGTCATCGACCGAGGCATCCAGGACCCGCGCATCTCCGGCCTTGTCACGGTGACCGAGGTGCGCGTGGCCGAAGACTTCGCCGATGCGACCATCATGGTCTCCGTGCTGCCGGCCGATCGCCAGGAACTCACCATCCACGGCATCCGCAGCGCCACGCTCCACATCCGGCGCGAGGCGGGCAAGAAGATCCAGTCGCGCACGCTCCCTCGCTTTCATTTCGAACTCGACGTGCGCACCAAGAAACAGGCCGGCGTGATCGACGCCCTGCTCAAGGTGCAGGAAGACCGCGAAGCCCGCGGCATCCCCGCCCCCGAGCCCGCCCCGCTGCCCGATGCACCGGCCGCCACCGACGACCAAGCCACAGGACCGAATCCATGAGCTCGCAAGACCCCGCCAAACTGCTCCAGGCGCTGCTGAAGAAGCTCTCCAACCGCTACGGCGAGCAGCAGGCCGAGCCCCTGGGCGCGGGCGTTGACGAAGGCGTGGACCCGCTGCTCCACCTGTTCGTCTATTCGTTCCTGCTGTGGGACGCCTCGACCGGCCAGGCGCGAGCGGCCCTCAAGCGCATCCGCGAAACCTTTGTTGACTACAACGAGCTTCGCATCGCCTTTGCCGACGAAATCGCCGCCGCCTTCGGCGAGCGTTACCCGCGTGGCTACGAGCGCGCGCTTCGCCTGCGCTCCAGCCTGCACGACATCTTCCGCCGCGAGCACTCGCTCTCGCTCCAGCGGCTCTCCGAACTCTCCAAGCGCGAAGCCCGTGCCTATCTCGATTCGATCGAAGGTGCACCGGCCTACGTCGCCGCACGCACCATGCTGCTGGGCCTGGGCGGCCACGCCATACCCGTCGATCAGCGCATCGCCGATCTGCTCGCTTCCGAAGCCGTGCTCGGGGACGACGTGACCGATGCGGATTCGGCCGCTTCGTGGCTGGAGCGTCAGATCCGCGCCGGCGAGGCCACAACCGTGGCGTTGGTGCTCCAATCCTGGTCCGACGACCAGGGCGCCGCCCCTCGGCGCGATCGGCGCGCCGATCTCCCCGATTTCTCGCCTCCCGAACTGCCCCCGCCGGTACTGGAAGAGCCCCCGGCCCCCGCGAAGAAAGCCGCCAAGGCCAAGAAGCCCGCCAAGCGTTCCACGCGTTCGTCGTCCAAGGGTTGACCCACTGAACCGGCGACCGTCCGAGCACGAAGTTCTCCCATGATGCACCCCCGCACTCCGCACTCTCTGCGCACGATCGGACCCGTCCTGGCCGCGACGCTCGCGGCACTCGCCGGCTCCTGTGCCAGCAAGCCCGGCGGCGCACCCGCGACGGCGGAAACCGTCCCTCAAACAGTCGACGATCCCAACGTCCCGCACGCACTCCAGGCGTTCCGCCAGAGCCTCGCGAGCGCCAAACCGCAGGCAAAGAAAAATCTTCCGCCCCCGCCCGGCATCGATTCGGCACGCCTCAAGCCGCTCACCGAAGCGGAACTCGCCTCCAGCCCCACCGCGCGCAGGACGCTCACCGAGATCACGCCGGAACTGGCCGCCAAGGTGTCACTTCCCAAGGCCGCCGACGCGGAACCATCCGAAGAGGACAAGGCCGAGGCTGTTCGCCTCTACATCGCCGGTCGTTCCGCGCTGCTCGCCGGCGACGCGTCGCAAGCGCAGGCGCTACTGACCGATGCCGCGGGCAAGGACCCCGCCGAAGCCGCCGTCTGGCGTGAGCTCGCCGAAGCGCAGTACAAGCTGGGCCGGCGCACGCTCGCCATTTCGTCGTACACCCAGGCCGCGCGTCGAGGGCTCGACGAAGCCCGCGTGTGGTGGATGCTCGGCCGCGACTCGCTGCAGAAGTCCGATCTCGCCCGCGCCGCCGCGTACCTTGCCAAGGCCGAAGCGGCGCCCGACATCGAGAGCGATGCGGGCCTGCCTTTCGTGATCGACGCCGATTTCGGCGAGGCCCTGGCTCAACTCGGCTACTTCACGGCCGCCGCCGAGGCGCTCTCCAGCAGCGCCGAACTTCCCGAGACCTTCACCGAGAACACCAACTTCCGCGCCGAACTGGGCGAGGTGTACCGGCGCAGGGGCGAACTGCTCGAACAGGCGGGCGATCTCCAGATGCGCCTCGGCCAGTCCGGCGCGGCGCTCGAGAGCTACGCCGCGGCCACCGAGTTCCCCTCGATCGATCCCGGCGCCACGCTCGTCCGCTTCATCTACGCCTCGTCGCTGCAGGGCGACCCGACCCGCGCCGGCGAGTTCCTTCTTGAGCGCATCATCGAAGCCGACGGGTGGATCGAAGACCGCCAGTTGCTGCTTATCCGCTACCTGGCGGAGAACACCCAGGCGGGCCCCGCCCTCGCCCGCGGCCTGCTCGTCCTTCCCAAGGACCTGAAAACACCGGCCACTCCCACGCTGCAATCCCGCATCGTCCGCGCCCGCGCCGCGGCCGACCCGTCGGGCGCGGCCATCCTTCACGACTATCTCGCGTCGAATCCCTGGGATTCCGACGCGGTCGCGGACTACTTCTCCGCCGTCGCGCGCGCCAACGGTGATCTCGCCCGCGAAGCCCTGCGGCTCGCCGAAGCCAACCCATCTTCCGCCGTCCGCATCGCGGATGCGCTCACCCACGAGAGCGCCAAGCTCGACGCCGTCGCCAAGTCCATCGCCTCCGGAGCGCGAACCCCCGGCCAGCGCGCCATGGCATCCTGGCTGCTCTCTCGCATCGGCCAGACCGCCAGAGCCCAGGAACTGGCCGCGTCGATCGATCCCGCCAAAGAGACCGACCCGGATGCGCGCGCCGTGCTCCTGGGCGTTCAGTTGCACGCGGCGCTGGATGCCGGCGAATTCGCCTTCGCCCGGCAGGTGCTCGCCGAGCTCAAAAGCGACGATCGACTTCCCTTTGCCACCCGCGCCGGCGCCCTGCTCGACGGGGGCGAAGACGCGCTGGTCGAAAGCCTCGCCAAGTCGCTCGATGTCGCGACACTTCCCAGGCAGAGCGGTGAACGCATCGCGGCGGGAGAGATCATCGCCCGCTTCGGCCGAGCAAAGGACGCCGAGTCGATCTTCGAAGAAGCCGTGACCGCCGACCGCTTCGACGAGCGGGCGTATCAGTCGCTCCTGGCGCTCTACCTGCCCAAGGGTCCGCTGAAGGACGAAACCAAGCTCGGCGCCACCTCCCGCCGACTGCGCGAAGCGATCCCCTCAAGCCGCGTCATTCGGTGGCTGGTCGCGGGCGAGCTCGCGCAGCGCCAGCTCTGGTCGCAGGCCGAAACGTCCCTTATCTCCATCGCCGAAGAGGGCGAGCCCGACCCGGTGCTCATCGATCAGCTCCTGGTCGCGTGGGAGCGCCAGGCCGCCGGCGATGCGGAAACCCGCGCCGCCACCCTCGCCCGCGCCGATGCGTGGCTGCAAACCAAGATGAAGCAGTTCCCCGGGAGCCTCGTGCTCGCC
This sequence comes from Planctomycetota bacterium, assembly GCA_018242645.1. GTDB lineage: Bacteria > Planctomycetota > Phycisphaerae > Phycisphaerales > UBA1924 > JAFEBO01. The sequence continues at coordinate 7,653 of JAFEBN010000108.1, forward strand.
GCGGCACACGCCCGCGTGCTCGAACTCTCCGGCAAGCCGGAAGAGGCAGAGAAACTGCTCTCCGCACTGGTCGCGCGCTACCCGATGGACGCGCTCGAACGCCAGCGGGAAAAGATCCTCGCCGGCCCGCTCAAGCAACCCGAACTCGCCCGCGAACTCGCCGACGCCCGCCTCGGCCACCTCCCCCGCTCGGTCGATGCGTCGCTCGAACTCGCCGAGATGTGGGCCGAAGCCGACGATGCCTCCAAGGTGGCCGACGCCATCAAAGCGGGTATTCCGCAGGGCGCCCCGCTCAATGCGCTGCAGCGCCAGCGCCTGCTCGCGCTGCTCAACCAGCAGGTCAGCGCCGCGATCAAGAACGAGTCCGCCGCCACCGCCGCACCCGTGCTCGATCTGCTCGCGCACAGCCTCGCCCTGGGGCTCGATCTGCCCAAGCCGCTGCACGAGGCCCGTCTCGCGCTGCTCGCCTCCCAGTTCCCCGATCGTACCCAGGAACTCGC
>JAFEBN010000109.1 GCA_018242645.1 Planctomycetota bacterium
GGACTCTGTCAGCAGCGCCCTCAGAGACCGTCTTGATTCTTCGTCGTGACGCGGTCATCCGAAAAATCCACAGTAATCTCGACATGATCGCCTTTCCAAATCCAGCGATCGCGAACGGGCGCACGCTGCGGAGGCGGGGGCGGTGCGGCAGGCACCTTGGCGACGGCGCCGCTTGAAGACTGCTGGGGCGAAGCGCCCGCCGGCTTGGGAAGAGCCCCGCCCCCTTGCGCCTCCCGTTGCGTTTGTTCCTCGCGATTTTTGACGAGGTCGCCCAGGCCTTGTTTGATCTGGTTCTGGTTCTGGCGCTGTTGCGCCATCGTAATGTCGCCCAGCATGTCCTTGGCGAGCTTCGAAGCGCCCCCATCGACCATTTTCTCCCCCGGGCCCAGGATTGCGGTGACCTCATCCAGCGACATGCCGACCTGGATCTTGTCGTAGTTGTCCTTGGTCAGCTTGTTTTCGCAACCGCCGAGGCCGAGACTTGCAATCGCCAGGCCCAGCGCGATGATCCAGATAGGCCGCGTGTGGAATTTCATGTGCGATCTCCAAACAGGTCTTCCGTCGGGCATCCTACAAACAACCGGCATTGAGGGTCCCCGCATCGCCGATACCATGAGCGAGCACGGAGGCACGGAAGCGCTTGGCGACAGCGGATGAACCCCGGACCGATACGAACGCGAATGCGTCGGTGGATGCATCGCTCTATCTCCACCCGCAGACGTTGGCCCGGCTCTCGAGCTTCGAACTCCGGGCGAAGATGATCGTGGAGGGCCTTTCCAGCGGGCAGCACCAGTCCCCCTATCAGGGATTCTCCGTGGAGTTCGCCCAGCACCGGCCCTACGCCCCGGGCGACGATCTGCGCCACCTCGACTGGAAGGTGTTCGCCCGCTCGGACAAACTGCACCTGAAGCAGTACCAGCAGGAAACCAACCTCGACCTCATCGTGCTGGTCGATTGCTCCGGTTCGATGTCGTTCGGCAGCCGCAGCTTCGCCGACGCGTCGGGCGTCGGACGGGAAACCAGCCCCGACGGACGGTCGCACTGGAGCAAGTTCGATCACGCGACAGCGCTCGCCGCGGCACTCTCCTATATCACGCTCCGCCAGGGCGACCGGGTCGGCCTTGAAATGTTCGACGAGCAGGTCCGCCTCGTCCTGAGACGCTCGAGCAACCAGGGAACATGGCGCCAGATCGTCACGGCCCTCTCGACACACCCCGCCCGGCGAACCGGCGCGCCCGCCGACGGTTCGACCAATCGATCCAGCGATCTCAAGCGGGCGATCGAGCAGACCTTCGCGCAGATCACCAACCGCTGCATCATCGCCATCGTCAGCGATTTCTTCATGGACCTTGACATGATCAAGGACGCCCTCGCCCGGACGCGCAGCGCCCGCGCCGACGTGATGGCGTTCCAGATCATGGACCGTGCGGAACTGGAGTTCGACCTGCGGGAGAACGCCGGAGGCGTACTGCTCCAGGGTCTCGAAGGCGAGTCGCTGCTGCGGATCGACCCCCGCGCGCTTCGCAAGGGATACCTCGAAGCCCTCAACGAGCACAACACGCGCCTGCGCGCGCTCCTGCGCGGGATGGGGTACGACTACACGCTCGTGAACACCCACGACTACCTCGGCCCCGCGCTCGCCTCCTTTGTCTCCCGACGCAACGCCCAGATCAAACGCCACCTCGCCTGATCCATGTCCTTTCTGAATCCATCCCTGGCCGGTGTCGCGCTCGCGTGTGTGCTGGCGCCGATCATCATCCACCTGCTTTTCCGGCGCAAACGCCGCCCGGTGGAGTGGGGCGCGATGAGATTCGTGCTGGAGGCCTTCCGGCGCAACCGCAAGCGCCTCCGCCTGGAGCAGTGGCTGCTGCTGGCCGCACGCACGCTCGCGGTCCTGCTGCTCGCCCTCGCCGTCGGCCGCCCGATGCTGGCGGGCAATCGCCCCGCGGAATCGCTGCGCGCCCGCGACCTGATCCTCGTGATCGATAACAGCCTCACCTCGCAGGCCAACGCGGGCAGCGACGGGGCGCTCGCGGATTCCAGGAAGCAGGCCTCGCGCCTGCTCGACGAACTCAACCCCGCCAAGGGCGATCGGGCCTCGATCATCACGCTCGCCGGCCCGGCGGAGAAACGCGTCGATGCCCCCTCGCTCGACCTGGCCGGCGTGCGCCGGGTGCTCGATCAGATCGAGCCCGCGGACTCGCACGCCGACTTTGCCGGTGCCGCCTCGCTCATCCGCGCCGCCAGGCCCGACAACCAGGACCGCGAAGTGACCGTTGCCGTGCTGTCCTCCCTGCGCGCGGGCGTGCTCGATGCCTCGCGCGAAAGCAAATCCGAAGCCGACCAGGCCGAGACCGTGGGCTCGGAAGACAGCGCACTCTCCGTACTCGCCTCGCCACCCGCAGAAGCACCCATCGACAATGTCGCGATCGTCGGCGTTGAACCGCTGCGATCGATCTTCCTCCGGGGCGGTGCCGGCGCATCTTCTCAGCAGGCCCGCGTGTGGCTCCGGCGCTTCGGGCCCGGAATCGAGAAGCCCGCAACCGTGACGCTCCGTCTGCGGGCGTCCGACGGACGCGCGGCAGACGATCACGCGTGGGCCAAATCGCAGGCGCGCTTCGCGCCCGGTGAAGACGCCATCCAGTTGCTCGCGCCGATCGGAATTCCCGACGCCAAGGACGCCGCCGCCACGGCCGTGTCGTGGCTCGAAGCACGCATCGATGAGGACGCGATCGCCGGCGACAACATCTACCGCCGGGCCTGGAAAATGCGTGAACACATTCGGGTGGCAATCGTGGCGCCGCCCTCGACGGGCGACCGCGAAGGTGGACCGTCTTCGTTTTCCGCCGCGGACTGGCTTTCCCTCGCGCTGGCCCCCACCGCCGCAGCACGCGGGATCGACCTCGATGCCGAATCCGAGGCAATTCGCACCGAGCGGATCGACCCGGCGCGTCTCAGCGCGTCCGACCTCGCCGCCGCGGACGCGGTCTTTCTGACGCGCCCGGATCTGGTCGATCCCGCGACCTGGCCGCTCCTGGGCGACTTCGCGCGCCGCGGCGGCCTGGTGCTCGTGTGCCCTTCGCCCGAGCCCGGCGTCCAGAAGTGGACCGACGAGTGCGTGAAGGCGTTCGGCCTTGCCTGGACGTTTGACCGCGAAAGCATCGAACGCAAGCCGCCCCGTAATCTGCGCGGCGCGAACGTCGATCAGCCGCTGCTCGCCTCCCTCGGGGCCGACCTGGCGGAATTGATCAAACCGGTGGTCGCGGTGCGCACGCTTCCGCTCCAGATCAAGAACGACGGCGACTGGCTCCTCCGCTTCGACGCGAACGAGCCCATGCTGGTCGCCGCGCGCCCCAGCGGATCGACCCGCGGCCTGCTGGTCGCGCTCACCGTGAGCCCGGAGCTGAACTGGACCAACCTGCCCGCGATGCCGCTCATGGTTCCCCTGGTGCAGGAAATCGTCCGTCAGGGCACCGGCCTCGCGAGCGGATCGCAGGACCTGCGCGCCGGATCGCCCGTCGAACTGCCCGAGGAACTCCGCCTGATCGAGCCCGCCAGCGCCCGTCTCGAAGGCGCCGTCGCTCGCACAAACGGCGTCTGGCGCCGGGTGGATGCCCGCGGCACCACCCGCGAACTCGTCGCGGTGAACGCGGATCCGGCGGGTTCCAACACCGCAACCCAGACGCGCAGTGCGCTCGAGCCCGCACTCAAGAACTGGATCAAGTCGAGACAGTTCGCGTGGAGCCGACTTGCCGATCCCACGGGAAACGGGCAGGGTCTGGGCGAAACCGGACGCAAGCCCCCGGTGGACTGGCCGTTGCTGTTGGCGGGGCTCTGCCTGCTGCTGCTCGACGTTGCGTTCTCGCGCTGGTTCAGCCACGCGACCGTGCATGATCGAAACGAGGGCGCGAGCCGCGAGCAGCCGGGCAATCCCGAAGCGACGCGGGGGATCGCGGCATGAACGACCTGATCGCCAGGTTGTTTTCGCTCAAGACCTTGCGCCCGGGCGACGCGGGCGTGTCGCTGGATTGGGCCATGCCCATTCCCGCATGGGGCTGGACGCTGGCCGCGGCCGGCGCGGTCGTGCTCGCCTGGTGGGGCTACCGAAAACTGGAGGGCCGGCGGAACCGACGCGTCGTGCTTGCGGCGTTCCGCGTGCTCGCGATTCTGCTGGTCCTCGCGATGATCTCGGGCCCCAGACTGGTCAAGACAGAAGAAAGCGTGGAGCGCGACTGGGTGGTCGTGCTCGCGGACCGCTCGCAATCAATGCAGGTCCGTGATGTGAACGGCAAATCGCGAGAGCAGCAACTGCAGGCGGCGTTCGACAAGACGCGGGCCGTGCTCGCGAAGCTCGAGCCCCAGCGCAATCTGCTCTGGCTCGGGTTTGATTCCAAGACGTACGAATTGCCCGGTGAGGGCAGAGAACTGGGCACCCCCGCGGGCACGCGGACGCTCATCTCAAGTTCGCTCGAACAGACACTGCGCCGGCTGGCGTCCAAGCCGGTGAGCGGTATCGTGCTGCTCAGCGACGGACGGAGCGGCGATACGCCGTCACGTTCGCTGGTGCGCCAGTTGCAGGCCGCGCAGATCCCGGTGTTCTCGGTCGCGCTCGGAAGCGACACGCCCCCGAGCCGCATCGCGATCAAGCGCGCAACCGTGCCGTCGGTCGCGTTTGTCGGCGATTTCGTTCCGGTGACCGTGGACCTGGACGCAATCGGCGACGCAAAGTTGCTCGAGGGCGCCAAGCTCGACCTCATCGACGAGGCGACGGGAAAACTGCTCGATTCCAAGCCAATTCCGCCCGGCGTCGCGGGCCAGGGCCGGGGATCCGTCACGCTGCTCACGCGGCCCGGAGCCGCGGAAGAATCCCGATGGATCGTGCGTCCTTCGCTCCCGGAAAACAGCGGCCCCACCGCCACGGGCGCGAGCGACGACTATGCGCTGCGGCTGCGCGTGGTGGACCGACCCGTGCGCGTCGCTCTGTTCGACGGCTATCCGCGCTGGGAATATCGCTACCTGAAAAACTTACTTCTGCGGGAACGGTCCATCCGCTCGAGCGCACTCATCCTGTCTTCTGATCGTCGCTATCTGCAGGAAGGCACCGATCCGCTGGCGACCTTGCCCCGAACGCGCGAGGAATGGCAACCGTTTGATGTGATCGTGATGGGCGATGTGCGCTCCGAATTGTTCAGCGCCGAGCAGCTTGCGCAAATAAAAGAACTGGTGGCCAACAAGGGCGCAGGGCTGCTGTGGATAGCGGGTCCGAATTCGACGCCGCAAACCTGGGCCGGGACGCCGCTGGCCGACTTGCTTCCCTTCACCCCGGAAAACGACGCGGGCGGGGCGCGCACATTTGCCGAGAGCGTGCTGGTAACCCCCGGTCCTGCCGCGGAGCGGCTGGGCGTGCTGCGGCTCGGCGACAACAGCTCGAGCATCTGGCCGGCGACCCTGACCGATCCGGGTGCCGGCTGGACAGCGCTGCGCTATGCGCAGTTGATCGAGCCCAAGCAACTGAAGCCCGCCGCCGAAGTGCTCGCGCTGGCGACGCCGGCTTCGGCCCCTCCGGGCAGCACCGCCTCGCGGCCGCTGGTCCTGACCATGCGTTACGGCGCGGGACGCGTGATCTATGTCGCCACCGACGAGATCTGGCGCTGGCGATACGGACGGGGCGAAACACTGCCCGAGCGCTTCTGGCTGCCGCTGATACGTCTGCTCGCGCGCGAGAGCCTGTCGCGTGGCGGTCAGCCCGCTCTGCTGGAAGTGACACCCGAACGCGCGACCGTAGATCAACCCGTGCAGATCTCGCTGCGCCTGCTCGATCAGGCTCTGCTCACCACCAGGCCGGAGTCGCTCACGATTCGCGCCCTGCCGGACCCGTCGCTGAACCTGGGCGAGCAGACGATCGTCCTCAAGCCCCAGGCGGAAGGCAGAAACATCGGCGAAGCATCGTCCGGGTTGTACTCCGGAAGCTGGACATTCGCCGAGGCCGGTGATTACACCCTGCGGCCCACCGACGCGATGCTGAGCGGGCTGGGCCTCTTCGCCAAGGTCGAAGTGCGGACGAGGGATGATGAACTGCGCGAGCCGGCGGCGGATCACGGCCTGCTGACCACCCTTTCGGAAGCGACGGGCGGCCGAGTGCTCCGCGATGCGGAACTGGAGACGCTGACCGAGCTGCTCCCCAACCGGCAAGTCCGGACAGCCGGCGAGACCGTGTCGGAGACTTTGTGGGACAAGCCGATCGTCTGGGCGGTCCTGATGGCGTTGCTCTGCCTGGAGTGGATCGGGCGGCGCCTGCTTCGGCTCGCATGACCGCTCAACCCCGCTTCAACCCCGCTCGAAACGGCTCCCCGCCGGCACCAACCCGTCCCCAACCGGCTCGAACGCCCCTCCAAGTCGCCACCAATCCGGCTCCCCACGCTCCTGCGGCGCAAACGGTGCCGAAACCCGAATCTTTCCCGCACCCGTGTCGGTATTCTCCGTAGAGTGTTCAGGAAAGATGTACGACGAATTCTGTGTGAAAACGCCGTGCTGAAACCCGCGAACAGACCGAGCGCCGCGCTGCATTGTCGATCCTCATGACCGGACCCACGGGCCATCCCGATCGCACGTCTCCGCTCGCGCCATCGCTCGCGTCGCTGCGGTGGCGCATCCGGCTGTGGCTGATCGCGGATCGGGCCGCGGCGATTCTGGGGATCGCGGTCGCGACATGCATCGCAACGGGCTTGCTCGATTACCTGATTCGCATGCCGCGGCCAATGCGGATGACGCTGTGGGTCGTCGGCGTGCTCTTTGCGATCGGGGCGGTCCGGCGGTACTTCCTTCCCGCGGCTCGGTTTCGACCATCGCTGACGGATTTGGCGCTGCGGGTCGAACAGACGCCCGCGGGTCGCGAGGCGGGCTTGCGAGATCTGCTGGCGACCGGGCTCGAATTTCAGGATGCCACGAGCGGCGAGCCGGCGTACCTGCGATCGCAGATCACGGCTTCCGCGGCGGGCCTGCTGAAGCAGTTGTCGCCGGGCGCCGTGCTGCGACCGGTGGGCGGCGCCAAGCGCGGGCTCTCGGTGCTGCTGTTTGCCGTGGTGGCACTGGCGGCGATCGTTTCGATCGCGCCGGTGATGACGCTGCTGGGCGCGAAGCGCACGCTCTTGCCCTGGACGGATGCGCAGTGGCCGAGCCGCACGGCGCTGCTGGATGCGACGGAAGAGAACGCGCACGCCATCAACGCGGCGCTGCCGATGCGGGTGATCCTGACGCGGACCAACAAGGCGCCGGGCCAGACACGCATCACGCTGAAGTACCGGACGATCGAAGGCGAGACATCGAGCCAGACGCAGACAGCGGTGATGACGCCGCAGGGCGCCAAGCACGAGCAGGAATTCCACGGCGAGGTGTATGAGCGGCTGATCGATCCGCGGTCGCTCGCTTCGGGAAGCGACGCAACAGATCGCAAGCTGGAATACTGGTTCGAGACCACCGATAGCCGCACGGAGCCGGCGGTGATCCGCCTGGTCGAGCCGCCGGCGATCGTTCGGGCGCGGGCCACCGTGACGCCCCCGGCGTACGCCAAGGCCGGTGCGGCGCTGGAAAAGGGCTTTGTCGCCGGAGCGGTCGATCTCAGCCCGACCAAGCTGGAAACACAGTCGATCGCTCCGGTGCTGCAGGGGTCTGCGGTCGAACTGGATGTGCGGCTCAACAAGGCGATTCCGCTGCCCGGTTCGCCTTCTGAGACGAGGGCGTTTGCGGAAAAGCTCTTGCCCGGAGCGCCGATACCCGCCGACCTCATGATCGTGCGGCAGGAAGGAGGCGTCCGCCTGGCGTGGACGGCGCAGGAAGCGATGCGCTTCGGGCTGGTACTGGAAGATGAGTTTGGCATCAAGAGCGCCGACCCGCTTTCGCTGGCGCTGATCGTCGCGCCCGACAAGGCGCCCTCGGTTGCGGTGCTGGAACCGGCGCAGGATGAAACGGTTCTCCCCTCGGCGGTGATTGAT
>JAFEBN010000010.1 GCA_018242645.1 Planctomycetota bacterium
GCGACCAAGAACCCGGACATCAACGCACCTGCAAATCGCATCGCTCTCATGATTGTGCCCTTTCAAATGACAAGACGGTCATATTATCGTCAAGCCACGCCGGGTCACGCCCGAAAAGCTTGCGGACGCCAACATTTTAGTTAAGTGCTTTTTTTACAGCGATTTGCGCAAGGTCTTTGTCTCGTGCCATCGGCTTCCGTCAGGACTCGGGGCCGATCCAAAAGCCAACCTCCAAGACCTACAACAGGACTTCATTGTCGTCTTGTGGACGGCTCAATGAAGTAAAAAGGCCGCCCACACGGGGCGGCCTTATCGCATTTTTGCTGGAAATCAGGGCTTTTTCGCTTAGGCGGCACTCGGGCGGTCGTCGCCGTTGTCGCCCAGGAGGGCCTTGAGCCGCTCCATCTGCCGCTCGGCGCGGTCGAGCGCGCTTTCGGCCAGGTGCGTTGCATCGATGCCGGAGCCGAAGCGATAGACCGGGGCCCCCTGGCTCCAGCGGGAGTGCTCCCCTGCCGCGCCCCAGGAGGAACGCGGAAACGGAATCGGGTCAAACGCTTCACGCAACTGAGCAGGATGGAATTTCAGCGTCGGCATGGTTCGAATCCGTTCGTGGGCCTGAGGCCCAATTCCCTTTCGGCTTGCCGCCCATCGGCAAACCCCCTCCACGCGCCGGCCGCCGTCCTGGCAGCCTCGTTTTGTCGTCCGTCTGCCGGCCAACCTGCAGCGAATGGTGCGGCAGGGGCAAAACAGGGGACTTTCGGACCCGAGCAAGCCTCAAGGCTTGTTCCACCCGTTCCCGGGCCCCAGACTCACACATCGGCAAAGTCGGCTGCGGACCTGTGAGATGAGTTATGGGGTCGAGAACGACCACTCTTGGGCGGTAAAAGTCCGATAATTTTCAGGCCGCCGCGGCGGGTTTTTTGGTCCCGACCTTGGGTTCGGTCCCCTGCAGGATTCGCTGGACGTTCGTCCGGTGCTTCCAGAGGACGACGCCGGCGATCATGGCCATGACCCCCGCCAGGGGCAGGCTGTCGGCCACAGAGCCGGGTGCGAGCCCCCACCGCTCGATCAGGGCGGCTTGCAGCAGCACAAAGGCCGGAAGCGAGACGGCGGCGCTGATGGCCGCCAAGCTGACGTAGCGCCAGCGCCAGAGCACGAGCAGAAAGACACCGAGGCCGCACAGCCCGGCGGTGGTGAGCAGCGGGAACAAGCCGAGGATGCTTCCCAAGCCCGTCGCGACGCCCTTGCCGCCTTTGAAGCCGAGCCAGGGACAGAACATGTGACCGGCCATGGCGGCGGCGATCACGAGGCACCACCAGAGCCCCTGGGTGGGAGGGATCGCCCAGCGACCGGCCAGACCCGCGAACACGCCGGCGCCGAGCACGGGCACGAAGCCTTTCAGGAAGTCGCCGGTGAAGCACAGCAGCCAAGCGCGCCGGCCGAGCACGCGGCCGACATTGGTGGCGCCGATGTTGCCGGAACCGACCTTGCGGATGTCGATGCCCCGGGCGCGCGCGATGAGAAAGCCGGTTGGGAAAGACCCAACAAGGAAAGCGATCCCGGCAGCGATGAACCACGAAAGCGGTGTCACGGGCCGAAGCGTACCGTGCCCGGTTGGCAAATGCTCAGGGCTGCCCGAGCCATGAGCCGACTGATTGGTGGAACGGATTTGGGGGAATTTGGAAGGAGCCTCACTTGGCAACGAGCAACCCGGCCCTGCGTTCGAGCGTTTTTTCGCGACCTGTCGATGCCCCGCGCTGGGATGAGCTTGCGGCGCCCAAAGCCGGGACCATGACCGTTCGGGGTACGGCGATCAAGGCGGGTTTCTTCCTGGCGATCTGCGTCTCGACGGCGGTGTTTACCTGGATGAAGTTTGCGCCGGGGCTGGAGTCGGGGAATCCGGGCGCGATCGGCCCGTGGCTGCTTGGCGCCGGGCTGGGCGGTTTTGTGTTGTCGCTTGTGATTTCGTTTGCGCCGCGGACGGCGCCGTTTGTCGGACCGGTCTATGCCGCGACGCAGGGCGTGTTCATCGCGCTGCTGTCGATGCTGATGGCGATGCAGCTGGGGGGCAAGTCGGAGGGAAAGGTCGTCATCGACACGGGGATGGTGTTCCAGGCGGCGTCGCTGACGTTCGGCATTGCCGCGGCGGCGCTGCTGCTCTATGCGACGGGCGTGATCCGGCTGAGCCAGACGGCGATGAAGATCGTCACGGTCGCGATCGGCGGGGTGGCGATTTACGCGCTGGGGATGATGCTTCTCAACGGCGTGTTCAAGATGAACCTTCCCAACCTGTGGGTGAGCGCGTCGCCTCTGGGCATCGGATTCTCGTTGTTTGTGATCGGCCTCGCGTCGTTCTCGCTGGTGATGGACTACCAGGCGATCGACACGGGGGTGCGGACCGGCCAGCCGAAGTACATGGAGTGGTACGGCGCGTTCGCGCTTACTGTGACGCTGGTGTGGCTGTACATTGAGATCCTGCGGCTGCTGTCGAAGCTGAACCGTCGCGATTGATGGGGGTGCGTGGTGCGGCTTCCACGCGGCGTTCAACTCCCCGCGCTGTGCGTGCTGAGCGCTGGGTTGCTCTGCGCCGGCTGTGAAAAGGAGCCGGGCGCGGGCAGGGGGACGAGCGGCGGCGATGCGCGCGGCGCGCGGATCGAGCCCGCGTTTCTTCCATCACGCGATGGATTTGCCTTTGCGAATAACTTCCCGGGAAATCCGTGGCCGACGTTTGCGGGCATGCGCGACAGCGAGAAGAGCAGCTTTGGGCTGTGCGGGGGGATGAGTGCCGCGGCGGCTGACTACTTCTTCGCCCAGAGGCCGAGTCCCAGATCGAACTCGCTTCCCAAGCGTGGAAGCAAGCTCTACGAATACATCTTCATGCGTCAGGCCGAGTCGTTCGGCCCCGGGCTTCAAACCGCTTTGAAGTTCGCGGAATGGATGCGGCTGCCCGATCAGGAACTGGCCGGACGCACGAAAGCGGAACTGGACGCGCTCGAGGCCAAGCTGAAGCAGCAGCCGATCGCTCCGATCGGGCTGATCATCGCGCGCCCCAACGGGCCCGCGGGGGCCCGGGACATTTCGGATAATCACCAGGTTCTCGCGATCGGCATGGCGCGGACCGCGGGCGGCGCGGATATCCGCATCTACGACCCCAACTATCCCCTTGACGACGGCGTGGTGATCTCGATTGATTTCGCCAAGGCCCCTTGCGGCGAGCGGAACAAGCCGATCCGGAAGCCCACAGCGATCAGGGGGTTTTTCGTGCTGCCGTATGCCCCCATCTACCCGCCGGACGCGGACTGAAATTGCTGCAATCAACCGGCAACCGCGTCGTTGGACTCCCGGGGAGCGTCCGACGACTTCATCCCATGGGGAACGGGACTGAAGTCTGGGGTGCGGGGAACTTGTGGGGAAAACAGCAGCGGGTTTCGCGCTCCTCGGAAACTCGCTCGATTTCGGGCGGCGGCACCAGGCCTCGGTGCTGCCGCTTTTTTAGCCTGCGGCGATGATGCCTTCGCGGAGCGCTTCGGCGTCGTTCTTGCCCTGTGAAGCCTGGATGGACGCACCGATTCGCTTGAGGCTGGTGGCGGTGAGTTTCTCGTAGCGCTTGAGGTATTCCATCACGACGATGACAAAGGTCGCGTGGCTCCAGGTGAGGGGGCTGACGGAGATGGCGTCGCCGCTGTAGGGGTTGAACTGCTCGGCGAGGACGCCGGACTTTTCGGCGCGCTTTTCGGCCCATTCGAGCAGGGGGAGCGCCTGCTCGAGTTCATCGAGCGTGCGGGCGCGTTCGATCAGGTACTGGGCTTGCCAGAGGGTGCAGATGACCCAGGGGTTGCCGGGGACGGCGTCGGTGTGATCGCGCTCGACCTGGTGGTAGTAGTCGCGCTCGTAGCGGGCGCAGCCGCCCACTTCGGTCTTGACCCAAAGTCGCGACCAGAGGCCCTTCATTTCCTGCTCGACCATCTCGTCGGAAGAATCGAGTGCGCCGAAGGCGAAGAGCGCGTAGTTGGCGCTGTCGCTGGTCATGTCGAGGCGGTAGGTGCCGTCGGGGAGCGGCGTCGCCATGCGGGCGAAGCGTTTGACTTCGGGGTTCCAGAGGAAGCGTTTGAGCGCGGAGCGCATCTTGTCGGCGGCTTCGCGGTAGTGCGCGGCGCGGTCGTCGTCGCCGAAATCCATCGCGAACTGCGAGGCGGCCACGAGTGCGCCGATGGTGGCGCTGACGGTGAAGGTGTGGATGCCGCGGCGTTCTTCCCAGAGATCCCAGCTGGGCTGGGGCAGGCCGTTGGCGTCGCGGTATTTGAGAATCCAGTCGGCGGGGCGCACGACGAGCAGGTTGTAGAGCGGCTTCACGAATTCGACGTCGCGGAAGGCGGCGAAGTGCTTGCGGAGCGCCCAGAGGACCAGCGCGGTTTCGTCCTGCTGGATGGGGAGGATCTTCTGGCCCTCGATCATCCAGGGGTGCCAGGAGCTGGCGAGTTCGCCGGTGGGCGTGTACTTGTGGAGGAAGTAGCCGCTGTCCTCGATGGTTTCGCCACAGAAGCGGAAGAAGTGGCGGGAGAGTTCGGACTGGCCGCAGAGCGTGAGCGCGTACGCGACGAGCGCGCCGTCGCGTGGCCAGCAGTAGGAGTAGTGATCTCCGCCGAACTGGGTGATGTCGCTGTCGTTGGCGGCGATGATGGCGCCGCCGTTATCGATCTGGGTGCGGAGCACGAGCTGGCTGCGGAAGAACAGGTCGCGCACCTTTTCGGGAACCGGTGAAAGGTCGATCGGCTCCTTGCGGCACCAGAGACGCCAGTAGGCCTGGGTGCGCGAGATGAGGCGATCGGGCCCTTTCTCGTTCACGCGCCGATTGAGGTCGCGCACCTGGGCGTAGCTGCGTCCGCAGGCGAGCCAGCTCGACACGTAGGACTCGCCGTTGGGCTCGAGATCGAGATTGAAGCCGATGGTCGCGTCGACGGAGCCCTGGCTGATGGCGTTGCGGCCGAGCTGGCCGTCTTCGGCGTCGCGCCAGGTGCCTTCGGCGCCGCCGAGACGCTTGGTGCCGATGGCCCAGTTGTCGATGCCGCACTTGTGCTGATCGCAGGCGTTGAAGAGGAAGTAGATGTCGTCCTTGTAGAGCACGAGGCTGCTGGTGGCGGGGTCGTAATTCGCGGTATCGCCGAGCGGCGAGCCGCGGATCGACATGTCCCAGTGGTAAAACAATCGCACATCGCGACGGCGACCGGTCAGGTCCTTGACGATGACGCGCCGGAAATAGACCGGCTCGTGGAAGTCGACGCAGTCGTGGCAGGTGAGTTCGAGGCCGAGCTCGTGATTCACGAGCTTGACGTTGGTGACGAGGGTGTCTTTCTCGTAGCCGAGTTCGCGATGCCAGCTCGGGTCTTCGATCCAGGCGAAACGGCCGTCGGCCCAGACGCCGAAGCGCTGGACGTGTCCGTCGGTGTGGTTGAACCGGCCCACGTTGGGGTAGTAGAGATCGCGTACCCGGTAGAGGTAGTCGAACGTCACCAACACGTCGCCGTTGCCGACCGGAATATCGCGTGGCATGGTGACCGCCTCTACGGAAGACCCGTGTCGCCCGGGCTTTCGCGCCCGGGTTCCTCAGGCCGACCGGGTTCCGCCCGGCGAAGAGCCGGCGCGACACCCGAATCGGACACATCGTTGCATCGAGCCGGGACCCGGGCGGATTGAACGGGGGTTGGACGCGCAAAGTCGGAAGCGCACTTCGCGCTGGGCGCCGCGCAGAAGCCGCGCGTCGCGAGCCAAATTCCGACCGGAGTTATCAGGCGGCGGCGGCCGGGGCGGGCTGTTCGAGGAGGGCATCGACCGACTCGGTGACGGTCATGGTCATGCCGCCCATCGCGGCCACGCGTTCCTTGACCTCGCCAATGAAGGTGATGCGAAGGCCGAAATTCTCACCGACTTTCACCGCGACGCCACGCCCGATGGTCTTGTTGTTGACGAGCAGATCGAGCTCGGAATCGGCCTGTTTTGGCAGTTCGATGATGGAACCGGGTACGAGCGCGATGACTTCTTCGACCCGGAGCGGCCGTTCGCCCATGCGGACAACCAGGGGCACCTCAAGGGCGAGAATCTGGCGGAGGTTGGAGGTCTTTTCGGAACTCATAACGAAGGGGCGCAGGGCGCATCATCGGCCGGAAACAGCCGGCCGATCACCCACCAACGCAAGAGGTGTGCCGAAAGAAAGGCGTCCGGGTCTTTCCGGGCGGGCGCTCTGCGAGATTTGGAAGGGGGCTCAGCCTTTGTACGCGCCGAAGATGAGCGTGACGTTGTGGCCGCCGAAGCCGAACGTGTTGTTCATCACGTAATTCACGCGGCGTTCGCGGGCGTGGTGCGGCACCAGGTCGATGTCGAAACCCTCGTCCGGGTTGTCGAGATTGATGGTGGCGGGGATCACGCCGTCGGTGATGGCGTGGATGCAGGCGATCGACTCGACGGCGCCGGAGGCGCCCAGGCAGTGACCGTGCATGCTCTTGGTGCTGCTCATCAGGAGCTTGCCGCCGGCGCTCTTGCGGGCGTGCGCGCCGAAGACATTGAGCACGGCGGACACTTCCGCCTTGTCGCCCAGCGGGGTGCTGGTGCCGTGGGCGTTGATGTAGCCGATGTCGGCCGCGTTGAGCCCCGCGTCGCGGAGAGCCATCCGCATGGAGCGTGCGGCACCGTCGCCGGCGGGGTCAGGGGCGGTGATATGGCCTGCGTCGCTGGAATTGCCGGTGCCGATGATTTCCGCGAAGATCTTGGCGCCGCGGGCGCGGGCGTGCTCTTCGCTCTCGAGGACGAACATGGCGGCGCCCTCGGAGAGGACGAAGCCGTCGCGGTCCTTATCGAACGGGCGGCTGGCTTTCTCGGGGGCGTCGTTGCGCACCGAGAGTGCCTTCATCACCATGAATGCGCCGACGCAGAGCGGGCTCACGGCGGCTTCGCAGCCGCCCGAGACCATGACGTCGGCCCAGCCGCGCTGGATCATGTTGGCGGCATCGGCGAGGGCGTGACCGGAGCTGGCGCAAGCGGTGGCGTGTGCCGCGGCAGGGCCCTTGAGGCCGTAGCGGATGGAGATGTTGCCCGTGGTGGCGTTCACCATGAGGCGGGGAACTGTGAAGGGGCTGAGACGATCGGGCCCGCGATCGACCAGCGTGTACATGCCATCTTCGATGGTCATGATGCCGCCGATGCCCGAGCCGACGACGACGCCGCAAAGCTCGGGATTCTCCTTGGAGAAGTCGATTCCGGAATGGCGCACGGCCTCGACGGCGGCGGCCACACCGAGGTGGGTGACGCGATCGAGGCGTTTGGCCTCGCGGAACTCCATGACGGCGGTGGGACCGGAACAGGGGTCCCAGCCCTTGACCTCGCCACCGAAGGTGACGTCCCAGTCTTTGTAACGGGTGAAGAACTCGGACTCGATACTGCGGATGCCGCTTCGGCCCTCGCGCATGCCGGCCCAAGTTGAAACGGCGTCGTGACCCAGATTGGTCACGGCGCCCATTCCAGTAATGACCACGCGACGACTTGAGCTTCCTGCCAACATCGAAGCGGGGTTTCCTTCCGAAGAGGGTGAGGTCAGGGGATCGGACGTCGCGATTTACTTGGTCGCGGCGTCGCGGGCCTGCTTGATGAAATCAATGGCCTCGCCGACGGTCTTGATCTTCTCGGCGTGCTCGTCGGGGATTTCGGTCTCGAACTCGTCCTCGAACTCCATGACGAGTTCGACGGTGTCGAGGCTGTCGGCGTTCAGGTCGTCCACGAAGCGGGTGCCCCGGGTGATCTTCGACTTATCCGCGCCCATCTGCTCGGCGACGATCTCGATCACCTTTGCTTCGATCTCTTGGTCGGTCACAAGCATTCTCCTGAAAAACGCCGTCCTGGATGTCTCCCCGGCAACGCCCACGCGCAAGCCAGTTGGGGAGACTGCGGCCCGCAGCCGCCGGTCTCGATTCGTGGGGGCATTCTACTCGCACCCCGGCGCGATGCCAAGTTCGCCCGGACAGGCGCGGCGAGGGGCTGTCGTTTGGGAGCACTAAGTTCGCGGACCTGCGGGAAACCGCGTTTCTCGGGCTGCCGAGGCAGGCTTTGCGCTGAAAAGAACGCGAATCGGAGAATCGCGCCGTCTGCGCCAGCGCCGCGGCGCGGCAGTTGGGGTTTCACCGAACTGCCCGGCCGGGGGCCCGTATCGGGGAGTCGATACTCCGAGCGATCGAATCTGTGAGCGTGTGTTTCCCGCCGGTGGTGGCGAGGGGCGCCGCGGTGTCTTCAGGCGTTCTGCCGATCGCGAGGGGTGAGTGACTATGCCGACTATGCCGCGTGAGCCCGAAGCCTTTGCCGAGGCCGTCGCATCCATGCTCCGCAAGTTGCAGCCGGACTACGCGATCGACCTGGTGGGACCGCGCGAGCTGCTGGTGAACGGGCGGCGGCTGGACCTGGAGAATCTCTATCGCATGGTGAATCACGAGCCGGTGCGGGGCACCGAGATCGTGGAGCACTACCTGGACCAGCTCTTTGCCGGCGACTCGATGCAGCTCACCAGCATGTCGCTCGATTTCGCCCGTCCCCGGATCATGCCGCGGATCCAGCCGGTGTCGATCTTCCGGCATCTGTCGCGCGAGCAGGTTGCGCACGTGCCTTTTGTGAACAACACGGTCATCGTGTTCGTGACGGACCTGCCCCAGATGACGGTGAGCATCACGACCGAGCAGCTGGTGCGCTGGAAGCTGACGCCGGAGGAGCTGGAGCTGATCAGCCGCGAGAACCTGGAGAGCTACGCGCCGGAACTCGAGATCCAGGTGGTGGAATCCAAGGAAGGCGGCAAGGCGGCGATCATGAGCCAGCACGACGGCTACGACGCGGCGCGCCTGCTGCTGGACGGCCTGCACGACCGGCTGAGCTCGCAGCTCGGCGGCGACTTCTACGTCGCGACGCCGGCGCGTGACATGTTCGTGGCGATCTCGTCGGGGCCCGAGCCGTTCCTCAAGCGTCTCCGCACGCGCGTCGAGCACGATTACAAGCGCTTGCCCTATCCGATCAGCCCCGACTTCTTCTATGTCACGCGCGACGGCGTGGCGGGGACGATCGACGATCTGCCGGAATCGGAAGCGGCGTGAATCCCCGCGATCCGAGCGGAGAAGCGCGAACCTCCGCTCGCGGCTGCGCGCTTCTCTGAGACGTGGTAACCTTCGGCACCGCGTTTCGGAGAGACTCATGCGCCGTGCCCGTCGACTTGTCGTTCCCCTTGTTTTCGCCGCCTGCCTGGGCGGCTGCGTGACGCGCCCGGACGCCCAGGAAACCGACAGCGACTACGACAAGTGGTATGTGCACTGCCGCCTCCACGACACACCGTGGTGCCTCGGACCGTTCCGGCGCCAAACGGACGCGAACAAGGCGGGTTGGGAACACGAGTTCTGGCTGCACATGGCGCAGCAGACGACGCGGGTGGATCACGAGCCGTGCCAGCAGCCGTGAAATGAAACAGGTTGATAGTTCGGGTGGGCGTTTCGGAGCAGCTCTTGCCCAAGTGCCGCGCTGCAACGTGTGGCGACCGTAGGAGGCTGTCCCGCGCGAGTTTCAGAGACCGCCGTGGGCATGACCCGCGTGGGTTCGAACATCGAGCACACGGATCACCTCGGTCGCACCCGGCGCTGCCGGGGTCTCGGGTGGTACTTCGCGCAAGCGGCGGAGCCCGGGGGGCGATGCGGTCGCATGGGCGATGCGGATCGCGGTGTCATTCTGGGCGTTTGGAATCTGCCGGGGGCGGAGGCCGACCACGAGAACGAGTGCCGCCAGCGCGAGGCCCGATCCCAGCAATCCGACCCGTACGGCGACCACGCGGCGGCGGCGTGCTCCAACCGCGCGGAGAAAGGCCTCGGGCGGTGCGGAACGAATGGGGGCGAGTTCTTCCCGCAGGGAATGTTCGAGGCGGTCAGGGTCAAACGACATGGCCGACACCTCCGGGTGATTCTTCACATGCGGGCGCCGATTCGCGGAGCCGGGCGAGCGCCGCGCGGTAGCGTGCGGCGGCCGTGCTGCGGTTCTGTCCGAGCGCCAACGCCAGTTGATCAAAGCTGAGACCCGCAACCAGGCGGAGCACGATCACTTCGCGCCAGCGCCGGGGAAGACGCTCGACGAGCGGCCAGAGCGCACCGTCGTGGCTCGGACGCACCGTTTCCGCGGGCGGGCGCGCGCGGGCCTTGCGGCGTTGGCGCCGCTCGGTGCGCAGGTAGTTCGTCGCCTGATGTCGCACCAGGGTGGCCAGCCACGCGGGGACGTCGTTTATTTCGCGGAGACGCGCTGTTGGCAATTCGAGGATGCGGCAGAAGGCGGCCTGCACAACGTCGCCCGCGGCGGCTTCACCCACGATCGAGCGGGCGAGCGCCGTCAGAACCGGGCCGAACCGGCGCCAAAGCTCGCGGGCGCAGTCGTCGCGCCCGCGAGCGATTCCCAGAAGGAGTTGGCGATCGTCGGGAGGCATCACTTGGATTGCTTGAGCGCATCGATCGCCCGCTGCATTTGCTCCCGGTAGCGCTTCTCAGAGGCTCGCAGCTTGGGCGTTGCCGGGAGCATCATGGCGGCGAGGGCGCCCCACTCGCCATTCTCCACGCGGAGACCGTACTTGCGTGCGTCCTCATCGGAGGTCGCCGAGCGGACCGCCACCAGCGCCGCGTCGTACGCCGGAAAAAGCTGCTGGATCTGCTTGCGTACCTCGTCGTCGGTCAGGTTGAGCTTCTCTGCATCCGAGCCGACTTCCGCGAGAAGCGGCTTGAGACGCGCCCACGCGCCGGGGGCCTGGGCTTCGCGTTCGAGCCAGGGCACGATGCTGTCGCGCTCCACGACGATCGCCTGCTGGAGATGGAGCGGGTCGGGCCCCTGATTGGATTCAATCGCGGCGAGCAGTCTGGCACGGGAGTCCTTTCCGAGCTTGGGGCTCTGAGCGACCGCGATCGCTTCTTCGAACGCCTGCTGCTGCACCGCCGTGCCGACCAGCACGTTGATGAGCCAGCCGTCCTGCTTCACGTGTGACCCGAGCGCGAGCATCTGAGCGACGCGCTCCGCCGCGAGGTCGGCGTTGCCCTGAGCCAGCTGATTGCGGGCGTCGACGCGGAGGACGCGGCCGAGCTGGCGGAGCTGGCCGAGCTGAGGCAGGAGCGTGGCGATGCCCGCCTCGTAGTTGCTCTCGAAGTTGCAGCGCCGCATCGATGTGCCGTCGGCGGTCCAGAGGATGACCTGCGAGAAGTCCAGTGCCGCGGCGGCCTTGAATTCCGGCGAGAGTTTGGCCGGATCGATGGTGTTTCCCAGAGCCTCCCAATCGACGGCGCGGAGTTTTTCCGCCATGTCCGGTGTGAGATAGGTCACCGCCACGAGGTAGCGGATCGCGGCGTTTCGCTCTGCGGGCGCGACGAAGTTGTGCGGCAGCGGACGTGACTCTGGGGCGGCGGGCTCGGCCAGGCAGGGGGAGAAAAGAACCAATCCCTGTAACGCGAACGCGAGCGGACAAAGCTTCATACACAGTCTCCTGGGAATCCCACGCCAGTGTGACACCGCTCGGCGGCGTCCGTGTGCCCCCGCGTCAGAAATTTCGTTCGCTTTCGAAGTTCAAAAACAAAGCACGCCCGTTTCCGGGCGTGCAAAGAGGGTGATTCTGAAGGGCTCAGGCCGGGTTGGGCATCGCGCCGGGGGGCAGATCCGTGCTGGCCTCCGGGGGCAGCGCCGGAGGTGCATCCGACTTGCGCTTGGCGGCTTCGGCGCGGAGCAGGTCGGCGACGGTGGGCTTGGCGAGTTCTTCGCCACGCATAAGGCGGTGCACGTCGTCGGCGCTGAGGGTTTCGTAGCGAATCAGGGCGTCGGCGACGCGGACGACCTTGTCCCAGTTCTCTTCGAGCAGGCGCTGGGCATCGGCGTAGGCCTCGTCCACGAAGCGGCGGACTTCCTCGTCGATCTGCTTGGCGGTCTCGTCGGAGTACGTCTTCTCCGCCATGTAGTACTCGCGCGTGTCCATGCCGGCGTAGCGGACAAAGCCAAGCCGGCGGCTCATACCCCACTCCACCACCATCGTGCGCGCGAGGCTGGTGACCTGGGTGATGTCCATGGAGGCGCCGCTGGAGGCGTCGTTCATGGCCTTCTGCTCGGCGATGCGCCCGCCGCAGAGCACGCGCATCGTGGCGTTGAGCCACTTGATGCCGTAGCCCATGCGGTCTTTTTCGGGGAGGCTGAAGGTTGCGCCGCCGGCCCCGCCACGCGGGATGATGGTCACCTTGTGGAGCGGGTCAGCGTCGGTCAGGAGGGCCTGCAGAATCGCGTGGCCGGCTTCGTGGTAGGCGACGAGCTTGTTCTCGTCCTTCTCGCGGACGCGGCTCTTCTTGGCGCGCCCGAACTTCACCTTGTCGCGGGCCTCTTCAAGGTCCTCGTGCTCGATGAAGTCCTTGTTCTGCATGGTGGCAGCGATGGCGGCCTCGTTGATGATGGCCGCGAGATCGGCGCCGCTGAACATCGGCGTGCCGCGGGCGATGCGCTCGAGCTCGACGTTCGGGCCCATCTTGACCTTCTTGGCGTGCACCCGGAGGATCTCGAGGCGGCCCTTGACGTCGGGGAGCGGGACGGTGATCTGGCGATCGAACCGACCCGGGCGCGTGAGCGCGGGGTCGAGCACGTCGTTGCGGTTGGTGGCGGCGATGACGATGACGCCATCGGCGGTGTTGAAGCCGTCCATCTCGACGAGGATGGCGTTGAGGGTCTGCTCGCGCTCGTCGTGACCGCCGGTGGTGAACCCGCCGCCGCGGCGACGGCCGACCGCGTCGATCTCGTCGAGGAAGATGATGCAGGGCGAGCTTTCCTTGGCCTGCTTGAACAGGTCACGGACGCGGCTGGCGCCGACACCGACGAACATTTCCACAAAGTCGGAGCCGCTGATTGAGAAGAATGGCACATCGGCCTCGCCGGCGATGGCCTTGGCGAGAAGGGTTTTGCCGCAGCCGGGCTCGCCGACCAGCAGCACGCCCCGAGGGATGCGGCCGCCGAGCTTGGTGAACTTCTTGGGGTTCTTGAGGAACTCGATGATCTCGGTGACTTCTTCCTTGGCCTCGTCGATCCCGGCGACATCGGCGAAGGTGACGCCGGTCATCTCCTTGCTGAGGGTGCGGTGGCGGCTCTTGCCGAAGTTGCCCAGCATCCCCCCGCCGCCGGTCGCGGCGCGCAGTCCGCGGCTGATGATCCACCAGCCGATGAAGAGGATGAGCAGCAGCGGGAGGAAGAAGAGCAGCACGGAGACCCAGAGGCTCGCCGAACGCGTGCGGAAATCGCCCTTGGTGATGTCGTTGACCTCGCGGGCGACGAGTTCTTTGTTGACGGTGTTGATCGGCACCATCACGTAGCCTTCGGGGCCCGAGACGTCCTTCTTGCGCTTGGCGGTCAGGCCCTCATCGCTGAGGGTGACGTCGGTGAGCATCTTCGCCTCGTACTCGATGCGGAACTGCTGGAGCGTGATCGGTTCGGAGCGGTTGGGCGTGCTGAACATCATGAACAGCAGCACCATCAGGGCGATCACCGCCACCATGGTGAACAGACCGCGGGACTGGGGCTGCCCCTGGCCGCCCGGCAGGCCGGGGCCCGGGGGGCCGTTGCGCTTCGGGCCGTTGCCCTTTTGACGCTGGTCCTTGGAGCCGTCATCCGACTCAAAGCGCACGAGCCCGGTCAAGCCCGCCCAGATCCGCTGCGATCGTTCAACAACTCGGTTCATCGTTCCCTTTATCGGGCAGTTGCCCGTGGTTCGACTCGGAGACTTCACCCCTTCTATGGGTTCCTTCACCTCTCTGTTCGGATAACCGGCCCGGAAGATGCAGGACCCGGATATTCGAACCTGTTTGGCCCACGCCCGTTACGGCCAAATGGCCGAATCGAGCGCCGAGACGCACCGGAACCGCGGAAACATCCGGAGGGTAGGCGGTTTGCCCGATGTCTCTGATTGGAAGCGGCGGGGAAACCCGGTTTACCAGGTGGTGCGGAGCTCGGAAACCAGGTCCTTGGCCAATCGCTGCGAAGAGGAGGTCTGGCCGTACTCGATCTTTTCGCTCACGCCCCGCGTGGGGACAAAGGTGTCGGCGCCGCTGAAGTTCCGTCGGCCGACGATCGTCTTGCCGGTGGTGTTGTCCACCCATTCGAAATCGACCGTGATGATGTAGCCGAGTTCCTGCACGTAGCCGCTGGGGTCGGTCGCGGTGCGACGCAGCTGAACGCTGGTGATCGTGCCGCTGAGCGTGGTGTCGGCGGCGGGCGACGGGTCGATGATCCAGGGGGTCTTGTTCTGGATCTCTTTGACAATTGCCTCGGTAAGCTCCGACTCGACGCCTTTGAAGTAGGTCTTGTTCTGGAAGATGGGCACCTGGATCGTGCGCGACTGGGTATCCCAGGTGTTCTTGAACGAGTAGCCCTGCGATGGATCGGAAGAGCAGGCCGACCCGCCGAGCACCGCGAGCGTGGTGAGCATGCACGGCAGAAGCCTGCGCGAATGGGCTGAGAAAATCACTGCGGCTTCTCCGGCGCGGGCTTGTCGGGTGCTGGTTGCGAAGCGGGACCGGGCTTGTCGGCCGCGGCGGGCGGCACCGGGGCCTCCGGCTTATCGCCTCCGACTTTGAGCTTGCCGTCGGCGTGTGAGGATGCGGAGGGGGCGTCGTTGGCCGGCTCTTCTTCTTCGTCGAGCGACTTCTTTTTGGCGGGAGGCGGGGGCAGCTCCCACTTGTTGCGCTCGAAGATCAACTTCGTTTCGTCGGCGGCAACCGTGTCGGGGTGCTTCTGGAGCAGCCGCTTGAAGGTGTAACGCGCGGAGACGGGGTCGTTGCGCTTGAGGTACCAGCTTGCGGTCTCGAACATCTGGTCGGCGGCGGATTCGTCGAGCCGGGCGATCAGCGCGTCGTTCATGCCGATCTGCTCGGCGGACTTGGGGTAACGCTGGGCGAAGTCTCGCACCAGGTACTGGGCCTCGATCAATCCGGAAGCGTCGTAGCGCGGTCCCTTGTAGCGACCGATGTTGGCGAACACGCGGCGCTCCATGGCCAGTTCGCGGTATTCGCTGGTCGGGAAGTTGGCCAGGAAGATGTCGTACGCCTCCGCGGCCATCCGCAGATCGCGGACGCGGTAGTAGTAATTGGCCAGTTCGATGGCCGCCCGCTGGGCGAGCTGGCTGCCGGGGGCGCGTTCCTGCACGCGGATGAGCAGTTCCTCGCCGATACGCGTCGCGTTGTCGATGCGCAGGCCCCAGGACTTCTTGCGAAGCCCGTTGAGGTACATCAGGCCGATTTCCAGTTCGCGCTCGAGCGCTGTCACGAATTGGGGCGAGCCGGGATACTCCTTGATGACCCGCTCGTAGTCGTAGAGCGCTTCGTACTCGTCCTTGAGTGCCAGCTTCGCGTCGCCCCGGCGGAGCAGCGCCTCGGCGGTCTCGGGCTTGTCCTGGGCGGCGTTTCGCTTGATCCAGCTATCCAGCAGCGCCAGCGCGCCACGCGGACGGTTTTCGGCGAGCTGCTTGCGGGCGCGGTTCATCACGCCCTCGTCGCTGGTCGGGTCGGGCTCGGGATTGGCGGGCACCCAGTTGCCATCGCCGTCGAGGCGCAGCGTGTTCTGGGCGAGCGCGCCCGCGCTCGCGGCACAAATTCCGAGGATGGCGAAGTAACGGGTCGCGGCTCTCACGCCGGAAGCGTACCGCGTTCGGCCCGGTCGGGTTGCCTCAGGCGGCGTCCTGGCGGAAACGCTCGATGTCGGGCCGGATTGTCTCGTTCTTGCCTGCCGCGGCGCCGATCTCGCTGATCACCTGTCGCGCCTGGGGCGTGAGGTCGATGAACTGCAGCCCGATCTCGGCCCGGGTGGCGCCGATCAGCTTCTTCAGCTTGGCGGTCCAGCCGGACGAGCGCTGCGAGCCTTTGACCCATGCCACGCGGCAGCTGACCACCACTTCATCGGAGATGCCCGACAACTTGACGGTGATGATTTCGTCCACCTTGGGCAGAAGCGCCGAAGCGGACGTGACCCGCATGCCCCCGGCGGACATGTCGATCACATCACCGAGCGAGGTGCCCACGAACTGACAGACCACTCTGCCGAACTTCCGGGGATTCATGATCTTGGCATCGGCCTCATGGGGCGCGCCCATCAGGCTCGTGCCAAGAAACACCGCCGCCCGGTTCGGGTCGTGCGGTTTCGCTCTCGGACGTTGGCGGCTATCGGCCCTCTTACTCGACCGTGACCGACTTGGCCAGGTTGCGAGGCTTGTCCACATCGTGCCCGCGCAGGACGGCGGCGTGGTAGGCCAGCAACTGGAGCGGCACGACCGTGAGCATGGGGCTCAGGCATTCCGGGATATCCGGGACGTAGAGCACATCCTCGGCGTACTTGGTGATTTCCTTGTCGCCCTCGGTGGCGACCGCAATGACGTGCCCGCCGCGGCTGCGGACTTCCTGGATGTTGCTCATCACCTTCTCGTACTGGCGGCCACGGTTGGCGATGAACACGGCGGGCATGCCGTCGTTGATCAACGCGATCGGGCCGTGCTTCATCTCCGCCGCGGGCATGCCCTCGGCGTGGATGTACGAGATTTCCTTGAGCTTCAGCGCGCCTTCCAGGGCGGTCGGGTAGTTGTAACCGCGGCCCAGGAAGAGCCAGTTTTCCCGGTGGATGTACTTCTCGGTGACCTTCTTGATCCGGGCGTCCTGCTCGCAGATCCGCTCGATCAGGCTCGGGATGCGCTCCAGTTCCTTCATCAGGTCGCGGCTCTGGTCGGGGCTCATGAAGCGCTTGCGCCCGATGTACATCGCCAGCATGGTCAGCACCGCGACCTGGCCGGTGAAAGCCTTGGTGCTCGCCACGCCGATTTCGGGTCCGACGCGGAGGTACACACCCGCATCGGTCTCACGGGCGATCGAGGAACCGACCACGTTGACCACGCCCAGCGCCAGCGCGCCGCGTTCTTTGGCTTCCTGCAATGCCGCGAGCGTGTCGGCGGTCTCGCCCGACTGGCTGACGGCGATCACCGCCGTGTTCTCTTCAACGATCGGGTTGCGGTAGCGGAATTCGCTCGCGTATTCGGCGACCGATGAGATCTTGGCGAGGTCCTCGAACAGGTACTCGCCGATCATCGCGGCGTGCAGCGCCGTGCCCTGCGCGGTCAGCACCACACGCTTGATCTTGCTGAGTTCCTTGCTGAGGTTGCCGACGCCGCCCAGGTGGATGCGTCCCTCGTCCTTGTTCAAGCGGCCCCGCAGGCAGTTGGAGATCGCCTTGGGCTGCTCGAAGATCTCCTTCTGCATGAAGTGGCTGAAGCCGCCCAGCTCGATCTCCTGCAGCTCGAGCTCGAGCTGCATGATCTTGCTGGTCACCGGCACGTTGTGGATCGTGCTGGTGCGGAAGCCCTGTCGCGTGATCTTCACGACGTT
Organism: Planctomycetota bacterium; assembly: GCA_018242645.1. Taxonomy (GTDB): domain Bacteria; phylum Planctomycetota; class Phycisphaerae; order Phycisphaerales; family UBA1924; genus JAFEBO01. Next base: position 17,433 of record JAFEBN010000010.1, read on the forward strand.
GTAATCGTCGAGCACGAACGCCTGCGTCGTGTGGCTCACGATCGCCGACGCATCCGACGCCACGACGTACTCACCCGCGCCCACGCCCACCATGAGAGGCGAACCCTTGCGGGCCACCACCAGCACGTCGGGTTCTTTCTCGCACACGACGGCGATCGCGTACGCGCCCGTCACTTCGCGGAGCGCCGCCTGCACGGCCGCCTCCAGGTCCACGCCTTCCTGCGGCGCGTACAGCTCGCCGATCAGCATCGCGAGCACTTCGGTATCGGTCTGGCTCTGGAACTTGTGGCCCTTCTCTTCCAGATAGGTCTTGAGCGCCGCGTAGTTCTCGATGATGCCGTTATGGATCAGCGCGATGCCGTTGCGGTCGTCGGTATGCGGGTGCGCGTTGATGTCGGTCACGCCGCCGTGCGTGGCCCAGCGCGTGTGCGCGATACCGAGCGTGCCGCGGAAGCCGCCGATCTCCTCGATCTTGTCCTCGAGGTTGGCGACGCGCCCCACGGCCTTCACGACATTCAGCTTGCCCTGTTCAAGGATCGCCAGGCCGGCGGAGTCATACCCGCGATACTCAAGCCGCTTCAGGCCCTCGATCAAGAGCGACTGAGCCGGCTTGTTACCGATATACGCGACGATTCCGCACATGGAATGGGTCCTCAAAAAAGGCGGGAACAGAACTTTAGGGCCGGTAATCAGGCTCCCCCGGCGCGACATCTCCTCCTCCAAGCGGTCGCGCAGAGCATGCGCTGCCCGCCGGAGTCAGAGCTCTCCTACTGATCGGCTCAATCCCGGGTTCGCCTGCGCGTCGGCATATTTACCGGGCGTGCCTTTTTGAGCTGGGGGTACCAGAAATCAAGGGTCAACCCCTTCGCCCGCCTCACCCGCCGCGGCGGATCAACTCCACGATCCAGGGGGGAGTCTCCCGAAGAAACGCCCGGACGTGACCCGCACGCGAGAAGTAGTAAATCGAGGTCAACCCCGGCGCGACCAGCCCCACCACCGCCATCGTGCCATACACGGCGACGCCGATCACGCGGCCCAGGCTCTGCACCAATTCATCCACCTGGGGGTCGCCCGTCTTTGCTTCCTGCAGTGCCGCAAGCGACGGGCTGCTGAACGACCACCACAAAGACCACAGCGCGTACGACACCAGCACCGCGGCCAGAAACAACTGATTCCACCCCAGCACGCTCGCCCCCCGCTCGTGCACTTTGCGCAGCAGCGCGCCCCCCCGAAGTTCGTTGACGCCCGCGAGCATCAGCCCGATCCCCACCGCCCACGCCGACCAGTCACTGAAGATCGCGAGCGCCAGCGTGAGACCGGCGAAGGCAACCATCGACCAGCCGCTCATGGCCGCAACGAACGCCGCGCGCAGAATTTTCTTCACGCGCTTCCGCGCGGCGGCGAGTTGCTCAAAGTGCTCGGTGCTCAGCGGCCCGCTCGGATCCACATCATTTGTATCGGCCGGACACAACACTTTTCCCCCGCAGAGTGAAAAGGTCATCATCTCCGGCGGCGTTTGCATTTCACCGCCGGTCCAGTAGTCTTCCCGCATGAAGACCACTCACTCCAACGACCGGATCAACCGCACGCTTGCCCGCACCGCCGGACTCCTCGCGGCGATCGTTGTCTCCGCCACACTCGTCGCCTGCAACGCGACCAAGGGCCTCGGACAGGACCTCGAAGAATCTAGCGACAACGTCAAGAAGGCCGCCGAGAAGTAATCTCGGCTCGACCGCCGCGGCACGGTTCAACCGAATCGATCGTGTTTACGGGCAGGCAAAGCTGTCGTACGCACCGGCGAAGATGACAAAGTCCGAGTCGTCCGTGTAGCCGTCGCTGTTGAAGTCGCCGATTGCCGATTGGAATTCGTCGTAAGCGGCGGCGAACTGCACGAAGTCGCTGTCATCGACCAGTCCGTCAAGGTTGAGATCGGCCGGGCAGGGCGTGCCCGCGATGGTGAAATTGACATCGTTGATATCGGTGCCGGCGTTGCCATCCAGGTCCCGCACCGTGATGCGGATGCGCCCCTTGGCCGTCGGGTTGTTCGGCACCGTCCAGTTGTACGCGCCGTTATCAACGAGATTGGTCGCGAGCGTGAGCGGGAAACTCGCGCCGCCGTTGGCCGAGAAATGCAGGTCCACCGTGCCGATGTTCTTGTCGTCATCGGTCAGGAACGGAATCTGGAAGACCTGGCCGGGGGTCAGCGTGACGGGCGCATTGAGCGCCGCGATGTGGGCGGTCGGGCACAATCCGTTTGCGCCTGCGGCGCCCAGGTGCCCCGGAACATGCATCACGATGCAGTGCATCACGCCCGCGGAAGTCGCGAGAGCGTCGCACGGAACCTGGACGATCGTCTTGTCCGGCGTGCCATCGTTATTGAAATCGAAGGCCGCCCGAACAGCGTTCAACGCCGCCGTGTTGTGACCGGCGTTGGTCATGGTCGCGTTGGTGTAGGTTGGCAGCAGGACAAGGTCGTTGCACACGACCATGTTGGCATAGGTCCAGTGCGTGCCGCTCAGCAGCCGGGCCGGTGTGCGGAAAACCGTGTACCCCTGCGATTGAAGCAGCGTCGCCGCGTTGTCGCAGATCACGTCCTGCGTGCTGCCCGAGTCGCTCGGCCAGTCGCTGATGATCACGCGGTTGTCGGAGATGATCTGCATCCACATGTCGATGTGCTGGGTGCTGTCCACGGTCGTCGGGAATGCCGGCATGATCGTCGTGTTGACGTTCTGGAAATCATGCCAGGTGTTCACGATGTCCGAGGCGCTGAGCCCCGCGTTCTCGTTCTGGATGAGCTGCGTCGCGAACGATCGCCCGACCGAATCGAGGTGGTAGTTGCCGCCACCGTGCGTCATTCCCAGGTTGTAAACGCTGAACTTCTTGGTCGCGAAGCCCGAAGGCCCGAACCAGGTCGGGAACGCGTCGTCGTTGGGGCGAGGACGGTTGTAGGTGTGATCAACGATGCCGCGCACCGCGCCCTGCCCCGGCGTGTTCCTCGTGCCGATGTAGATGAACCGCGGGCCGTAATCGCGGATCCAGATCGAGTCCGTCGGGCGGACGAAGAACTTCACGCGCGACATGTTCGCGCCCGCGCTCGTCAGCGTCGTTGTCACGCTGGTCTGCTCCGACGCGGTATCAACGACCATGTACACCTCGGCGTTACCGGTGGTCGTGATGTGCTTGGCCATCGTCGCGAGGATGTTGTTCTGCGCCGTCGTGCCGTCCCACGACATCAGGATGGCCTGGCACGGGGCGTACTCGCCCGGGCACATGATCGGTCCCGGCGGGCGGGCGCCGCCGACGCGGTCCGTAAACGGATTCTGCTGGGGCGGGTGCTGCCGCAGGTACTCGCGCTCCGCATCGGTCAACGAGCGCGGAATATTCGCGCCCTCCGGATAGACCAACCGCCCGTCTTCGAGCACCGGACCGGTTTGCGACACGCTCTGAGCAACCGCGCCAGACGAACACGCCAGACCCACAACAGCGATCAAACGACGCATGGCAACTCCGTTACTACGCGGATTCCGGACGGCCCGCAGGGGTGTACGAGAATGGCTCAGGCTACCCAATGAGCCGGGCCCGGGCAAACAAAATGCGTGAACTCCGATAATCGGGGGAAAACCACCGAGTCATGCCGGGCGCACCCCGTCCGCCGCGAGCAGCTTCTTCACACCCACAATGAACACGCCGGTCAGCACCAGATTCAGCGCCAGTGAAATCACCGCCACCAGCACCGTCTCTCCCCCGATGTGGTACGAGAGCGCAACCACCAGGATGCCCGCACCGACCTCGCCCCGCGGCCACATGCCGATCGCCAGCGCCAGCCGCGTACGCAGCGGGGCCTCGCTCCGGTAGCACACGGCCGGGAACATCTTGCCCAAGTTCGAGAGGAACGTGACCGCCAGCACGTGCAACGCCACCATCCCCCAGTTGATCGCTTCCGCCGCCTCGGTTGCACCCGGCTTGCTCGTGATCTTGCTCAGGTGGGGCATCGAGAGCCCCACCAGCAACAGGAACAGCGCCGACACCAGCGTCGAGACCATCGCCTCCGTGCCCTTGGGCTCGTGATGCGTGTGATCGATCGAACCGTCCGCCCGCTTGGGCTGCGCGATGACGCATCCCAGCACAAAGGCCGGCAGCAGGACTTCGATGTGGATCTGCCCCCGGGGGTCGATCAGGTGGCTGGCCCACGCGAGGCCCTCGGACAACCCGACCAGCGCGATCGAGTACCCCATCACCCAGGGCCAGGTGATCGGTATCCGCACCTTGTGCAGCAGCACCCACGCCGCCACGATCAATCCCACCATGATCCCGATCACGATCACGAGTTGCCACTGCATCCCCACGATCATGGCCTTGAGCGGGATCAGGAGCAGGATCGTCCCGATGTCGTCGAAGATCGCCAGCACACGCGCCTTCTTGAAAAGCCACGTCGCCGACAACCCCGCCGCGGCAAGCATGCTGAACAGCACACCCGCCGACGTGGGCGCCGCGAAGCAGCCCACGAGCAGCTCGTCCCGCCACTGATCCCACGAAGTCGCCGCACCCGGCCCGCCCATCACCAGCACGAAGTAGGCGGAGACGAGCAGCCAGGGAAAGCTCGCGGCGGTCATCGCGATCCCGAAGTCGGTCGCGTACTGCGCCTTGCGCCGCTTATCGATGTCGAACTCGTAACCGACATGGATCATGATGAACGCCAGCGCCGTGAACGTGAGGAGCTGGACGACATGCTCCAGGGCGCCGGGGTTGGACACCATCCCCGGCAGGAGCTGCGAGAGCACCATGCCGAGAACCAGAAGAACGGAATATGCGATGACCTTGCCCATTGGCCAGCAGAATATCGCCGGTTCCGGGCGCGGTTGCGTGTTACGGGCAGATCAGCTGGTTGTATTCACCGACAAAGATCACAAAGTCGGTGTCGTCAACGATCGTGTCCTGGTTGAAATCCGCCGAGCAGGCGAACGGCATTCCCGGGTCGTCGCAGGCCAGCACGCTGTACTGCTGGATGAAAATCGTGAAATCGGTGTCGTCGACCAGCTGGTCCTGGTTCATGTCGGTCGCGCACGCAAAGGTCCGCAGCTCCGCATCGCTCAAGTAGCGGTTGTAGAAGCGGAGGTCGTCAAGCAGGCCCTGGTAGCGAACCGTCCCGTCGAAATTGACGCAGGGCCCGCCCGCCAGGCGGAGCGCCGCGGAATTGCTGATATTCGTGACGCCGCTCGTCGCGATCGTATTGATGACGATCCCGTCACGGGCGGCGACCACCGTGGTGCCTTTCCGCCGGAAAACAATGTGATGCCAGCTGTCGTCCAATATGCCGGTGGCAGGCACCAGCAGCTTGTTGGCGGCCGACGCGTTCGAATAGGCCTCGATATACAGGCCCGCTCCGTTCGGTCCATTCCCTCCGCGGATGTCAAACTGGCTGCCGAAGTTGCAGGTCGGCCGTTTGCTCAGGATCTCGAGATTTGCAATCTGGGCGGCGTTCCGGAGCCAGAACGCGATGGTGAAATCCCCGGTCCCGAAATTGCCCGCCGTCGTGCCGCAGGAAATCTCGCCGCCATTGAAATCGAACGCCTGACCGTACCGCCCCGGCACGAAGGCCACGCTGCCGGAAATCGTTCCGTTCGCGGTGCCCGCGCTGTCGGACGTGTTGCCGTCGGCCTTCCACCAGTTCACCATGTCGGCCGGCTGCGCGAGCGCGGTGCTGGAAATCAAACCCGCCGCCAGGACGATGAAAACCGGTCTCATATGGCTTTTCTCCCGCGGGCAGTCTAATTTCAGCGTCTTTTGCGTGTCAAGAACATTCCGCGATTGTGCGTCGCAATGTCGGTTCGATCAGCGTGCCGCGCCGCGCGGACCGATAAATGACCTGTTCTTCATCCGGGTTCGTCCGCGCGAGGGTCGGTCTTGTTTGTCGCCCAGGCACATTCCTTTGTCCAGCAGGCTCGGCTGGCGATCACCCTCGCGTGGATCGCGGGCTACACCAACATCCTCACGATCCTGGCGTGCGGACACGTCACGAGCCATGTCTCGGGCACCACATCGGACCTGGGTCGCGCCGCCGCCACGGGTAACGGCCCCTTGGCGCTCTTCCTGCTTTTCCTTCTCACGACGTTCACCCTCGGGGCCGCCATCTCGGGGTTTGCGACAGAGCTCGGAAAACGCCGCGGATGGGAATCGATCTACGTCCTGCCGATGGCGATCGAAATCTGCCTCCTCGCGGTTTTCGCCGTGACTCTGGAGTTCTTCTCGTTCGAGTCGAAAGTCCAGGGGGCGCAGTTGCTGTTCATGACCGGTATCGCGTCCGGGGCGATGGGCCTCCAGAACGCGACGATCACGCGCATCTCCAGCGGCGTCGTTCGAACGACGCACGTCACCGGCGTGCTGACCGACCTGGGCCTCGAGGCGGTCCAGTTTCTCTGGTGGTTGAAGGACGAGCGTCGCCGGCTCGCGGGCGGCGGCGCCGGCGGGGCGGTACGCTCCGTCCGCGATCATCCGACCTCACGCCGGCTGGCATTGCTGGCGTCGATTCTCGGTTCGTTCGCCCTCGGCGCAGCACTTGGGACTTTGGCCTTCGGCTACGGGACGCGCTGGGCGATGTTCCCGCCGGTGCTCTTCCTCCTGTGGATCATCTACCAGGACATCTCGCGCCCGATCGCCGAGATCGAGCCCAGCGAACTGATCGATCGAGACGAGGCCGGACTCCCTCCGGAAATGTCGATCTATCACCTGCGCAAGGACCACGACCGAGCGGGAAAGATCCACCGAATGCCGAATCTGCTCGCCTGGGCCGACCGTTTGCCGCGCGGAGCGCGGGTGGTCATCCTCGACCTGGACGAGGTCACCCACCTCGACGAGAACTCGGCCGTGGAGCTGCGTGCGGCGCTCACAAAGTTCGAAGCCCAGGGACGCTCCCTGGTCATCGCCGGGCTGACCGCCAGGCAGTTCCAGCAGTTGCGGGCGGCGGCGGGCGACCTGCTCGATCCGCTGAGTGTCTGCCCCGACCTCGAGCTCGCGATCGCTCGGGGGCTGAACCTGCTCGAACTTCGCGCTCCGCCCGCGGCGATCTAGATCTCACTCGGAATCGCGACCGATGGCACCGCGGGTTCGGACGCATCCACGATCCTGCGGGCCTTCTTGAGCGCCTCGTCCAGGTTGTCGAAGATGTTCTCAAGACCGATTTCGCGGTCCATGCCCACCTTCACCATTTCAAAGAGCGGGTGCGCGTGGACGCCCCCCAGGAGCAGAACAGTCGAGTTGCCGAGACAACGCCGATGGAACTCCCGGAGCGCGTTGAGCCCGGTCGCGTCGATGTGCGGCACATATCGCATGCGGAGGATGATCACCCTGGGCGGCTTCTCGACCTGGTCCAGAGCGTCGCGGAGGTTGTTGGCGACGCCGAAAAAGAAGGGACCGTTGATCTCGTAAACCTCAACGCCCCGGGGCACCCGCTTATCCCCCACGTTCCCGGGGTCCTTCGGGTCAGGGCGGGCGGGCTCCTCGCCCACATCGATATTGCCGGCGAGGCCCGAAACCGTCGACACCTGCGCCATGCGGCGCATGAAGAGAATCGATGAGAGGAGAATCCCGACCCCCACGGCGATCGTGAGATCGAACAGGACCGTGAGCCCGAACGTGGTCAGAAGGACGAGCACGTCCGCCTTCGGGGCGCGAAGCAGCGCCCTGAAATGCTCAAGTTCGCTCACCTTCCACGCCACCATCACGAGGATCGCGGCCAGGCTCGGGAGCGGGATGGCCTTGGCGAGCGGCGCGACCAGCAACATAAAGGCGAGGATGAAAACCGCGTGCAGCATGCCCGCCACGGGGCTTCTGGCGCCGCTGCGGACGTTGGCGGCGGTTCGGGCGATCGCGCCCGTCGCGGGGAGCCCGAAAAACACGGCGCTGGCAAGATTGGCGGTTCCCTGAGCGATCAGCTCCTGATCGGACCGATGGCGATAGCCCGTCATGCCATCGGCCACGACCGCGGAGAGCAGGCTTTCGATGGCGCCCAGGAAGGCGATGGCGGTCGCCGCCGGAATGAGTTCGCGGATGAGGTCAAGCGAGATCGAGGGAAGATGCGGCGCGGGCAGGTTGGCGGGAATGCCGCCGAACCGGGTGCCGATGGTCTCGACCAACGGGCGGAGGTGGACGCCGTCGAATGCAACACGAGTGCCGGACCAACCCATCACTTGCACGAGCGCGGCGCTGGCGCCCACGGCCACGATCGCGGCAGGCACGCGGGGCGCGATCCGGCGCATCACTGACAGGACCAGCAGCGAGCCCAGCGCGATCCCCGAGGCATGCCAGCTCGCCGTGTCCCAGTGCCGGGCAAAGAGTGTGACCTTGCCGAGAAAGTCGGCGGGGATGGAGGCGGGCTTGCCCTCCGAAGTGAAAATCGTCAGCCCGAAGAAATCCTTGATCTGTGAAGCGAGTATGACGGTGCCGATGCCCGCCGTGAATCCCGCCGTCACCGGGTAGGGAACGAACTTGATGACGCCGCCGAACCGGAACAGCCCCAGCAGGACCAGGATGACACCCGCCATGCACGTGGCCAGAACCAGACCCTCGTAACCGTGCTGCGTGCAAACGCCGAAGACCAGCGGCATGAACGCGGCGGTGGGCCCCCCGATCTGGACGCGGCTGCCCCCGAGGAGCGAGATCAGAAAACCGGCGATCACGGCCGTGAAAAGCCCCATCGCGGGAGGCGTGAGCCACGGGTGGACCGCGGCGAGCTGGTCGGCGACACTCTGCGGGATGCTCGCGATGCCCAGCGCCATCGCGAGCGGAAGAGCGATGATCGCGACGGTCAGCCCCGCGATCGCATCGCCGAAAAAGCTTCGCCACGAGTAGCCCTCTTGGAGGCAGGTGACCAGCTTCGGCGTGAAATGGACGGGGAACATACGGACCTTGCTGCAAGTATGGTCGCTCGCCCGGGCCGAAAAGCAAGCGATGGTCGACGTGGGAACGAAAGTCGTGTTTCTTTGCGAAGAAGCGGCGCAGGCTTTGGACGGGGGCGGCACGCACGGCTATCGTCATTGAGTTTGCGCCCCGTGGAACGGAGAGCGGGCTCGAAATCTCCGTTGCGCCCGACTGAACGAGGGACAGGATGCCCAAGCGGACCGACATCAAGACCATTCTCATCCTCGGCTCGGGCCCCATCGTCATCGGCCAGGGGTGCGAGTTCGACTACTCCGGAACCCAGGCCTGCAAGGCCTTGAAATCGGAGGGCTACCGGCTCGTCCTGATCAACAGCAATCCCGCGACCATCATGACCGATCCGGCGTTCAGCGACCGGACCTACATCGAGCCGATCACGCCGGACGCCGTCCGGAAGATTCTGCAGAAGGAAAAAGAACTCGGCTCGCCCATCGACGCCATCCTCCCCACACTCGGGGGCCAGACCGCGCTGAACTGCGCGTGCAAGCTCTTCGACGACGGCATCCTCAAGGAATTCAACGTCGAGATGATCGGCGCCACCCGCCAGGTCATCCATCGCGCCGAAGACCGGCAGATCTTCAAGGACATCTGCGAGTCCATCGGCCTCAAGCTCCCCAAGGCCAAGACGGTCACCAGTCTCGACGACGCCCGGGAGTTTCTGAAGCAAATCGGCCTGCCCGCGATCATCCGCCCCGCCTTCACGCTCGGCGGCACCGGCGGCGGCATCGCCTACAACCAGGAAGAGTTCGACGAGATCACCATGCGGGGCCTGCGCGCCAGCATGATCGGGCAGGTCCAGATCGACCAGTCCGTGCTCGGCTGGAAGGAGTACGAACTCGAAGTCGTCCGCGACAAGAAAGACAACTGCATCATCGTCTGCGGCATCGAGAACTTCGATCCCATGGGCGTCCACACCGGCGATTCGATCACCTTCGCGCCCATCCTCACCCTGACCGACAAGGAATACCAGGCGATGCGCGATGCCGCCATCGCCATCATGCGCGCCGTCGGCGTCGAGACCGGCGGCAGCAACGTGCAGTTCGCCGTCAACCCCAGCCCCAAGGACGGCAAGTTCGAGATGGTTGTCGTCGAGATGAACCCGCGCGTCTCGCGGTCCTCGGCGCTGGCGTCCAAGGCGACGGGGTTCCCCATCGCCAAGATCGCCGCCAAGCTCGCCGTCGGCTACACCCTCGACGAGCTCCGCAACGACATCACCGGCACCACCAGCGCGTGCTTCGAACCGACGATCGATTACGTCGTCACCAAGATGCCGCGCTGGACCTTCGAAAAGTTCCCCGAGGCCGACGAGACGCTGACCACGCAGATGAAGAGCGTGGGCGAGGCGATGGCGATCGGGCGAACGCTCAAGGAGAGCCTCCAGAAAGTCATCCGCTCGATGGATGTCAAGCGGTTCGGCCTGGGGCTCGACCGCAACGACAAGTGGCTTGCCGCCAAGCGCGCCGGCCAGACGGGCCGGCCCCTGAGCGACGCCGGCAAGTTCCGTGCCGCGGACGGCTCGGAGATCGACTGGCCGATTTCCGTCGAAAAGCTCAGCCGAAAGCTCGCGGTGCCGAGCCAGGGACGCCTGTACTACATCCGCTACGCGATGAAGCTCGGCTGGACCGACGAGAAGATCTACGAGCTCTGCAAGGTCGATTACTTCTTCCTCGACCAGATCCGCCAGCTCGTCGAATTCGAGGATGTGCTGTGCCGCTACAGCAAGCTCGAGGAAGTTCCGGCGGAAACGCTTTTCGAGGCCAAGCAGCTCGGCTACAGCGACGCGCAGCTCGCCAACCTCTACCTCGGCACGATCTCACCCGACACCATCCTGCAGGTGCGTGCCCATCGCCAGAAACAGGGCATCGAGCCGGTGTACAAACTGGTCGATACCTGCGCCGCCGAGTTCGAAGCGGTCACCCCCTACTACTACTCGACGTATGAAAGAGCAAGTGGCGGAGGGGCCAAGGGGCAAAGTGGCAAAGAGACCGCCGCATTCCGTGGCGATGACGAGATCCGCGTCAGCGATCGCCAGAAGGTCATCATCATCGGCGGCGGACCCAACCGCATCGGACAGGGCATCGAATTCGACTATTGCTGCGTCCACGCCGCGTTCGCCGCGCGCGAGCTCGGCTTCGAATCGGTCATGATCAACTCCAACCCCGAGACGGTCAGCACCGACTACGACACCTCGGACCTGCTCTTCTTCGAGCCGCTCACGCTCGAAGACACGTCGAACATCATCGAACGCCTCAACGGCAAGCCGCTCGAGACCGAGAAGGACGCCGGAAACGGCAAGCGCAACGGCCTTGTCCACGGCACCATCGTCCAGTTCGGCGGGCAGACGCCGCTCAACCTCGCCCACGGCCTGGTCAAGGCGGGCGTGCCCCTCATCGGCACCAGCCTCGATTCGATCGATCTCGCGGAAGACCGCAAGCGCTTCGATGCGCTGCTCGAACGCCTCGGCCTGTTCAAGCCGCCCAGCGGCATCGCCCGCACGCTCGAACAAGCCGTCGAGATCGCCAACCGGATCACCTACCCCGTGCTCGTGCGCCCCAGCTATGTCCTGGGCGGGCGCGGCATGGAAATCTGCCCGGACGAAAAGGCGCTCCGCCACTACATGAACAACGCGGTCAACATCAGCGACCTCGAGAACGCGCCGGTGCTGATCGACAAGTTCCTCGACGACGCCACCGAAGTCGATATGGATGTCGTCGCCGATTTCATCCCGGGCAAATCGGGCTCGACCGACCTGCTCTCGGGCAACGACGGCACGCGCAAGGCGATCGTCATCGGCATCATGGAGCACATCGAGCAGGCGGGCGTCCACTCCGGCGACTCCGCCTGCACGCTGCCCCCGTGGAGCCTGCCCCGGCCCATGGTCGATCGCATCCGCCAGATCGGCCAGATCCTGGCCGCGGAACTGCGCGTCAACGGGCTGATGAACGTCCAGCTCGCGATCAAGGGCGACCGGATCTCGATTCTGGAGGTCAATCCCCGCGCCAGCCGCACCGTGCCGTTTGTCGGCAAGGCGACGCACACCCCGTGGGCCCGGATCGCCGCCATGGTGATGATGGGCAAGCGCCTGCGCGATCTGGGCGCCAAGGAACCCGTCCATCACGGCGTCTATGCCGTCAAGGAATCCGTCTTCGTCTTCAGCAAGTTCCCCGGCGTCGACATCGTGCTCGGCCCCGAGATGAAGTCCACCGGCGAGGTCATGGGCATCGACCTTTCCGCCGACATCGCGTTCGCCAAGGGGCAGATCGCCTGCGGCACGGTCCTCCCCCTCAAGGGCAACGTGTTCATCAGCGTCCGCAAGAGCGACCGCATCACGCTCATGCCGCTGGCAAAGGAACTGCAGGCCATGGGCTTCGGGCTCTTCGCCAGCCCCGGCACCGCCGCGTTCTTCTCCGAGCACGGACTCGATGTCAAGCCCGTTCAGAAGATCGAGGCGCAGGTCCGCCCCAACGTCATCGACATGATGGCCGATGGGCAGGTGCAGCTCCTGATCAACACCCCCACCCGCACCGGCCGCCTGACCGACGAGGGAAAGATCCGCGCCGCCGCAATCCGCCTGGGCGTGCCCATCATCACGACCACCACCGGAGCCGCGGCCGCCGTTCGCGCGATCAAGGCCCTGCGATTCGGCGACTGGAAGGTCGCCTCGCTGCAGGACTACCTCGATTACAACAACGGCAAGACCGAAGCGGTCGAAAAAGCCACGGTCGGCGTCTGATCCGCCCGCGCCCTCGCGTTACTTCTGACGCTTGAGCGTCGACTCGATCGCTTCGAGTTCCTTTCGCTTGCGCTTGTCGACCTTCGGGAATTCCAGCCGCAGTTCGTGCAGCGCATCCACGATCGCCGCCGCGACCACGACGCGGGTGAACCACTTGTTGTCGGCGGGCACCACGTACCACGGCGCGTACTCGGTCGCCGTGTTCCGGATCATGTCCTCGTACGCGTCCATGTACTTGTCCCAGTGGGCGCGCTCCGCGATATCCGAAGCGGAGAACTTCCAGTTCTTCTCCTTCTGTTCCAGGCGCTCGAGGAATCGCCGCTGCTGTTCCTTCCGGGAAACATGCAGGAAGAACTTGCGGATGACCGTCCCCTGCCGGGCGTGGTACCGCTCGAAATGACGGATGTCTTCGAAGCGTTCCTCCCACAGGTTCTTGCCGATGAACCGCGACGGGATGCGCTGCTTCAGCAGAAAGTCCGGGTGCACGCGCACCACCAGCACCTCTTCGTAGTACGAGCGGTTGAAAATGCCGATCCGTCCGCGCTCGGGCATGCGTTTGGCGCACCGCCACAGATAGTCGTGATCAAGGTCCTCGCTCGTCGGCGCCTTGAACGCGTGCACCTCGCACCCCTGCGGGTTGATGCCGGTCATCACGTGCTTGATCGTGCCGTCTTTTCCCGCCGCGTCCATCGCCTGAAAGATCAGCAGCAGCGACCAGTTGTCCGAGGCGTAGAGCTTCTCCTGCTCATCGGCCAGCCAATTGATTCCCCGCTCGAGCAGCTTCTCCGCCTCGTCACGCGACTTGAACGAGCCCGTATCGCCCGGATCCACATCCGAAAGCCGGAAATGCTTTCCCCTGGTCACCCGGTAATCGCGAATCAGTTTTTCGACGTCGTACGCCATGGGCGGATCCTCCGGAAAGGGCGCTGCACGAGACATCCTACCGGCCGGCGCCGATACCATGGGTCATGACCTACGGCGGACACTTTGGCAAAAAGGCAAAGGGCGCGATCAACCGCTTCTACGAGCACGCCGACACGCGCCACCTGGCGACCCTGCAGGAGGCCGCGAGCGAGCTTTACTTGGCCGAGTCCGACAAGGCCAAGGACAAGCTCTGGGCCAAGGTCGACCTCGCCCTGGGCCACCTGATCCAGGCGAAGTTTCCCATGAACGCCGCCAAGGCCCGGGCGATCCTGGAGGCCCGAAGCGTCGAACAACTGGCCGCTTTGGTCGGCGAGCTCGCCGCCCGGCGTTAGCCCCTTCAAATCCGCCGCCCGGCAGCGGATTTTGGCGATCGGCGCCGCCGCCGCTGCGTAGAGTTTTCGTTCCATGAGCCGGGATTTTTCCAGTGAAGTTCAACGCGTTCGCCCGCTCGCGATCGATGCGCCCGCCGGCGATCGGCGCGCCACCGCGAATATCACGACCCGGCGCCTGGCCCCCAGCGATTCGATCCCGGAATTAACCAAGCTGCTCCACCGCGCCTACGCCAAGCAGGTCGCGATGGGCTTGCAGCCGCTGGCGGGCCGCCAGTCGCCGGAAATCACCGAGCAGCGCGTCTTCAGCGGCGAGTGCTACGTCGCCGTTGATCACGCCGCCGCCGTGCAATCGCGCACCGGCCAAAAGATCGTCGGAACGATCCTCTTCCACGAAGTCGAAGAGAGCAAAGGTCCGCCCTGGTTCGAGAAGCCCGAAGTCGCCAGCTTCTCGCAGTTGGCCGTCGACCCGGAGTACCAGGGCTGCGGCGTCGGCCGCATGCTCATGGACATGGTCGAGACCCGCGCGCGCGAAACCGGCGCCAAGGAGCTCGGCCTCTCGATGGCCGAGCCCGATCGAGAGCTCTACGAGTTCTACATCCGCCGCGGCTACCGCTTCATCGAACACTGGAAGTGGCCGTACACCAACTACCGCAGCGCGATCCTGAGCAAGACGATCGCCTGATTTCCCCGCGCGGCACGGGGACAGCCGTTTGACAGCAATTCTGCTGCTTGAACGATCGCTCAAATGTGGGCCCCCGGTTTTTGTGCTAGACAGGAAAGCGCTTTCGTGTCATACTACGCGCATCGTCACCGATCGCCGCTAACGCGGAGGCGGGGCGAAGTTCGAGGGGGTCTCGCGATGGGAGATTTTTTAAGCGCACTCGGATATCTCGCGCTCGCGAGCCGCTTCAGGCGGCTTTCTGACGATCTCATGGGGGATGCCGCGCGCTTCTATCGCCTGCAGGATGTCGAATTCTCGCCCAAGTGGTTCGGTCTCTTCAAACTCCTGAGCGAGCGCGAAGTGCTCAGTGTTGGCGAAGCGGCGGCGCAGCTCGGGCTCACCCACCCCGCGATCAGCCAGATGAGCAAGGAACTGACCGCGGGCGGCCTGCTCACGTCCAAGACCGACGCCCGGGACGAGCGCCGACGCACGCTCGAACTGACCAAACGTGGGCGCGACCTCGCCCAGAAGATGGAACCCGTCTGGCGCGCGATCGAAACGGCCGGGCGCGGGCTCGCGGATGACGTCGGCTTCGACATCATCGAAAAGCTCGAGCGCATGGAAGAAGAACTCCGCCGCCGCCCCATGGTCGAGCGCATCGAATCCGTCTTCCTCAGCGACAGCGTGAAGATCGTGGATATGGATTCGAAGAACAAGGACAAGTTCCGCACGCTCAACGCCGCGTGGATCGAGCAGCATTTCAAGATGGAACCGATCGACGAGCGGACCCTGCGCAACCCGGAAACGGAGATCGTCGCCAAAGGCGGAAGTGTTCTCATGGCCGTCATGGGCGCGGAGACCGTCGGCGCCGTCGCCATCAAGCCGCTCGACACCGGTCGGTGGGAACTCACGAAGTTGGCGGTGGACGCCCGCCATCGCGGGCGAGGCATCGGCGAACTTCTGACCCGTGAGGCCATGGCCCGGGCCAGGAAGAAGGGCGCCAAAGCCGTGGTGCTCGAAACCAGCCGAGTGCTCGAACCCGCGGTCCGCCTGTACAAAAAACTAGGCTTCAAAGAAATCGACAAGCCCGCCAAGACCGAGTGCGCCCGCACCGATCTGTACATGGAAGCCCGTGTCGGTCGCTGACACACGGTTCCAAAACCGCCTTGTTGTTTCGGTAGGATGCGGCCATGCCGCCAGCCCAATCAGAATCGATCGCCAGGCTCGAACAGGACGTGCTCGAGGCCAAGAAACGCCTTGCCGATGCCCTTCGGAAGCAGCCCCCCGAATCGATCAACGACTACACCTTCCGGATCGCGGGGTCCGGTGCGGTGGTGCGCTTGTCCGAGCTCTTCGGTTCCGCCGGCGAGTTGCTGGTCGTGCACAACATGGGTAAGAAGTGCGTGTATTGCACGCTCTGGGCCGACGGATTCGCCGGCATCTATAAGCACCTCGCCAATCGCTGCGCGTTTGTGCTGACAACACCGGACGATCCGTCCGTCGCGGGTGCGTTTGCGAGTTCGCGCGCGTGGACTTTTCCAGTCGTCTCCCACGCCGGCACCACGTTCGCGCAGGATCTCGGATATTGCCCCAAGGAAGGCGACTTCCATCCCGGAGTCAGCGGTCTCTACCGCGACCAGGCCGGCGCCATCTGGCGCACCGGGTCACGACCCTTTGGCCCGGGCGACGATTTCTGCTCGCTCTGGCCGCTCTTCGATCTGCTCAAGGGCGGATCAGCGGAGTGGGCGCCCAAGTATCACTATTGAACACGCCGTGTGCCGAGTCATGAACCCGCTGCAGTTCTGAGACCGTCGCGGATCGCCCGCAGTTCCGCGAGATGTTCGCCGCTCCACGCGATCGAACCGGGTGCGGCATGGTCCGCCTCGTCTCCGAGACCGGTGGTGCGCGACGCGCGAACGCGCTCCATGATCAGTTCACGCACCTCCGCGGCGTTCTCCAGCCCGAACAGGAACGCGACGTTCGAGCCCGAAGATACAGGGCCGTGCTGCGTGTGCGTCACGCCGCCGCCGGCGGTCTCGATCTTGAGGTTGGAGAACCCGAACCATCGCTCGATCGGCCCCTGGGTGATTTCCACGTTCTGAACGTTCTCGAACGTGAATGTTGTCTCCCGAATAGTCCAGATGCCGTTTCGGAGCCGGATCGAACGGGGCGAGATCACGTACCACGTCGTGTCGTAGCGAAGATGGATACCGACGAACACGATCAAATCCGGACCTATCGCGAGGACGAATACGGGCAGGGATAGCAGCGCCCCGAGAACCGGGTTGACGATGCAAACGATCAACCAGAGGCCGATCAAGACGCCGTCGAAAACGGTGAGACCGAGCCAGAACCAGAACCGCAGATAGTCAAGCCAGGCCCGCCCGGGCCGGATCGAGAGCGGCTCGACGCCGTCGAGTTTGGGCAGCGTCGGCGCCTGCCGCGGCACCATCAGCCACGAAGCCAGCACACCCCAGACGCCCTCGTACACCCACGCGGCGCCGCGATCCACCACCGTGCCCGTTGCCCCGGTCACGGCTGTTGGCTCCCGAGTCGCTGGTTCAAACGCTCCACCGATCCCCGGATCTCGCGCAACAAGTTGAGGGCTTCGTCCTGCGGCGGGTCCGCGGGTTGAACCTGCCCCTTGGCCCCGCGCATCCTGGCGTACAGGAAGTCGCGAAGACCTTCGGCTTCACGAATGCCCTCGATGCTCATCTGGGGCCCCGTGCCGCCCGCGGCCGTCTGGATGTCCACCCGCGACAGTCCGAGCCATCGGTGCAGGATGTTCCGGGTGACGTGGATGTCCTGGATCCGGCGGTAGGTCAGAGTGATTTCTTTCCGGAAGAGGATGCCCCACGCCATCCAGACGCCGTCTTCATCGAAGCGGTAGCGGAGTGTTTCGTAGCGGATGAAGGAGATCAGAAAGACGATCGGGAAGCCGAACAGAGTCAGCAGCGACACGACGAAGTAGTACTTCAGAAGTGCGGGGTCCGGCCGGGTGATTGCCTGCGCGTCGGAACCCTGTGTGCTCGGATTGGGGATGCTGTCCGCCACGGCGGAGGATTCTTGGGTATCGGGCCTTGGGAATACCGGTGCGTCTGGGCAATTTCACGGATCATGGTGCCCCGGGACCGAAAACGGGAGATGATGGCGTCTTCTTTCCGCAAGAATTGCGTCTGTCCGGGACATGGGAGGGTGGAGGAAGAGAGCTTGCCGGGCTCACCGTCCGGCGGGGAACAAGGTCTGAACGGGCTGAGTTTGAGATTTCCGGTTCTACGCTTCGCCGTTTCGATATGAACCTCGAAGCGAGTAGTTCGCCGTCCGGATCTCCGGGGGATAAACCCGCGGCGGGTTCTGCGCCGTCTGGTTCAAACCCGCGCCTGTCCGAAGCGGAATTCGCAAAGCTGGTCAGCCGCGCGAGGCCCGCTCTGGTGATTGTGGCGGCGGCGGTTCTGGGGGACCGTGTGGAAGCAGACGACGTCGTTCAGGAAGCATCCGTCATTGGTCTCTCAACGCTGGATCGATTTACACCGGGCACTTCTTTCGAGGGTTGGATGGCCCAGATCGTTCGGAACGTCGCGCGAAACGCGCTCCGCAAGCGAACCCGCAATCCGGCGCGGGGGACGGGCAACGACGCACTGTCATTTCAGGCGGCACCTGTTTCGGTGTCGGCCACGAGCCCCGCGATCAGTTCGGACGGTCGGGCTCCGAATCCCTCCCACTTCGACGCGGAAGTCCAGCGCGCGCTGCAGTCGCTGGACGAGACCAGCCGCGTGTGCCTGCTGCTCCGGACGGTTGGCGAGATGAGCTACGCCCAGATCGCGGCGATCACGGAACTGAACGAGAACACGGCGATGAGCCATGTGTTCCGCTCGCGCCGCGCGATGCGGGAGTTCCTGGGCTCGAAGAACGGGCAGCCCGGCCGGGGAGGCGAGGCGTGAACAACCTGCCTTCCAATCTCCCGTTCGACCCGGACATGCTCGACCGCTATCTCGACGGCGCGATGAACACTGTCGAGGCCGCGGCGTTCGAGCAGCAGATCGCCCGGTCGCCGGAGATGCTGGCGCAGGTCCGTCTGCAACGCGAGGTGGATGGGTCCCTGCGGGATTCGTTCAATGTTCCCGCGACGGGCGGCTTGATGACCGAGTCGGAGCAGCGGGCGTTTGCGCCGAAGAAAGAGCGGAGGGGCTGGAGCCGCGAGACGAAAATGTTTGCATCTCTGGCGGCGCTGCTCATCATCGCGGTGAGCATCCAGGCGTATATCTGGGTGAGCTCTCCGGGATCGGCACCCGAGCGTCCATCGCTGGCTCAGGCGTATTACCAACTGGTGAATCACGGTTTCCGGCCCAGCGAGGAGTGCACGACTCCCGAAAAGTTCGCGATATGGACGAATCAGCGGTACCAGGTGCCGCTGGCGCTGAAGGAAAACCGTCCCGAGGTACAACTGGTCGGATGGAGCTACTCAAGCGCCATCTCGAACTACACAGGGTTGCTGCTCGCAAAGGTGGACGGCAAACCCGTTGTCGTGGCACTCGACACCATCGATCGGCAGAATAACTGGGGGGTTCCGTGCCGACGACAGCCCAAAGACGAGACGGGCGTCAACTTCTTCTCCGCGGAGCTGGACGGCCTGATCCTGTACGAAATCACCCCCTTTGACCGGCCTCGGATCATCGACAACCTCGCTGTGCTGAAGCGTTAGTCGAGAACGTCGCCGCGATTCCGAACGTTTCTGCAAGCAACGCCCGCCTTGGCAACATCTGAGCGGGGTGAGCGGGCTGATTCTCCGCGCCGATTCGTCCAAACAAACCCTTTTCCTCACAGCGGGCCCCGCGCCGTTGCGGGCCCGCTTCGTTTTTGGCTTCGAGCGCCCCCACTCAACCGGCGCGGGATTTGTGGCCGGGCCGTCCGGCGGCTCAACTTCGCACGACTAAAAAAGCACCGGGCTCGGAGCCCGGTCCTTCTTCGATGTGAGGCGAGGGGGTGCCTAGCGCTGCTTGCTATCCCCTCGAGCGAAGATGCTGGCGACGTAGTTCAGGACGTCGGTTGCGCTCGTTTCGTTGTAGCCGAAGTGCTTGATGAGGCGCTGCTTGACGATGTCGATCTTCTGCTGGGTCTCGTCGTCGACGACGCTGCTGACGAGGTTTTTGAGCTTGATGGTGTCGCGCTGATCCTCGAACAGTTTCAGCTCCAGGGCCCGGTAGAGCCGGGCGTTGGTGTTGTACTCGAACTTCTTGCCGTCGAGGGCGAGGGCGCCGATGTAGTTCATGATCTCCTGACGGAAATCGTCCTTGCGGCTGTCGGGGATGTCGATCTTCTCCTCGATCGACCGCATGAGGCGTTCATCGGGTTCCTCGTCGCGACCGGTGTAGCGGTTCTTGACGCGTTCCTTCTGCGTGTAGGCCCGGACGTTTTCGATGTAGTTGACGCACAAGCGGCGGATCGCGTCCTCGTCGGCGCTGATCGCCCGCTGCACTTCGCCCTTGATGATGTCTTCGTACTCCTCCTTCACGACGGCGAGGAGCTCGCGGAAGCGCTTCTTGGTGTTCTCGTCGTTGAGCAGCGAGTGGTGCGAGAGCCCGCTCTCGATCTCGTTGATCACCATGAACGGATTGATGCAGCGTTCCTCGATCGCCTGGCGGCCGACGAGGGCGTTGGAGATCTTGTCCTGGATGTACCGGGGCGAGATGCCGTTCATGCCCTCGCGGATGGCTTCTTCCTTGAGTTCGCGCACCGAATCCTCGGTGTAGCCGGGGATGCTCTTGCCGTTGTAGAGCTTGAGCTTCTGCATCAGCGTGAGGCCGGCCTTCTTGGGCTCTTCCAGGCGCGTGAGCACCGCCCACATGGCGGCGACCTCGAGGGTGTGCGGGGCGATGTGGATGTTCTTGATGCGATCGGGCCCGAAGTCTTTCTGGTAGATCCGCACCTCGTCGTCGAGCCGGATGTTGTACGGCACGTCGATCTTGATAGTGCGATCGCGGAAAGCCTCCATCATCTCGTTGCTTTGCAGCCGCTTGTATTCGGGCTCATTGGTGTGCCCGAGGATGACCTCGTCGATGTGGGTCTGCGCGAACTTCTTGGGCTTGATGGTGTGTTCCTGGGACGCGCCGAGCAGGTCGTAGAGGAACGCCACATCGAGCTTGAGAACCTCGATGAACTCGCAGATGCCGCGGTTGGCGATGTTCAATTCACCATCGAAGTTGAACGCGCGGGGGTCGCTGTCGCTGCCGTACACGGCGATCTTGCGGTAGTTGATGTCGCCCGTGAGTTCGGTGCTGTCCTGGTTCTTTTCGTCCTTGGGCTGGAAGGTTCCGATGCCGACGCGGTCCTTTTCGCTCAGCACGATGCGGCGGACCTTCACGTGCTCCATCACGCGCTTCCAGTCGCCCTTGTAGAAGGTCATCAGGTCTTCGAAGATCTTGCGGCAGAACGGATCGGGATCGCCATGGATGCGGATCTTGCCGTTGTGGTGCTGGGGGCGGAACCGCTCGTTGATCCGGGCGAGCAGCACGTCGCGCGCCTCGCGGGGCACGAGGATCAGCGGGTCCTCGTGCATCGGGCAGGCGAACTCGTGGGTGCGGATGGCATCGGCACCGGTCGGCGCCTGCTTGACTTCGCAATGCTCGTCGAGCAGCCAGCTGAACGAATAGACGGCGCCTTCCGACGTGCGGCTGTACGACTCGATTCCCTTCTTCAGCAGGCGGGCGATCGTCGATTTCGACGAGCCGACGGGGCCGTGCAGCAGCAGGATGCGTTTGTCGGTGCCGTAGCCCTCCGCGGCCGAGCGGAGGAAATCGACGAGCTGCATGAGCGCGAAATCCAGGCCGAAGATCGCGTCGGTACCGCCACCGAACGGGTCGGAGAAGAAGTGGTAGCGGGTCACATCCTTCTTGAAGACGCGGTACTTTTCGCTGCCGCAGGAGAGGACGGCGTCGTAGAGGCGCTGGTAGGCGTTGCGGCAGACCGCGGGATTCTGCGAGACGATGTCGAGGTATTCCCAAAAGGTTCCGGTCCAGTGATGGTCCTGGAATCGCTTGCGGTCGAGGCGAGAATCGATGAGACCGGCGAGGTCCGAAGCGGTGATCGCGGAAGCGGGCGCCCCTGCGCCGGCGCCGCCAACGGAGGCCGA
>JAFEBN010000110.1 GCA_018242645.1 Planctomycetota bacterium
CGTCCGCGCGTTGTCCAGCAGGCGCGCGATGCGCTGGTCGTTCTCGTACAGCTTTCGGAGATCCGGCTCCTTTTCCAGCGAGTCGTCGATCGTGATGTTGAGCTGCTCGGGGATCAGCTTCGCGATCTTGTCCACTTCCGACAGCGGCAACCCGAACACGCGTCCCACGTCGCGCACCGCGGCTCGCGCCTTCATCGTTCCGAACGTGATGATCTGCGCCACGTGCCCGTACTTGCGCCGGACGTAATTGATCACGTTCGCGCGCCCGTCCTGGCACAGATCGATATCGATATCGGGGTATTCCGAGCGGTCCGGGTCGGTGAATCGCTCAAAGAGCAGGCCGTAGCGCACCGGGCAGGCGTTCGACAGGCCAAGCACGTAGCCCACCATCGTGCCGACGCCCGAACCTCTCGCCAGCGCTGGCACGTTGTTCTGCCGGCCCCAGTTCACGAAATCCCACACGATCAGGAAGTACGCGGAGATGTTCTTGTCGGCGAGGATTTTAAGTTCGCGCTCGAGGCGCGCGACTTTCTCGCTCCGGTCCGCCGCGGCGGACTGCTGCTTGGCATCCGGCCCGTACCGCCACACAAACCCGGCTTCCGCCAGGAGCCTCAGCGCCGCGTCGCACGCCTTCTTTGATTCCTCGATCTGTTCCTTCGTCGGCTCTTTCTCGAACGGCTGCAGCTCGAACTTCGAGCAGTAGTCGCGATACCAGGCCGAAAGATCGCCCTTGTATTTCGCGTCGTCGTGCTTGGGCAGTTCCTTCGCCGCCGGAACGCGGATCTTGACCATCGGCGCGTGGTTCACGCCCAGGGGCAGTTCCACGTTGCAGCGCTCGGCGATATCGACCGTGGCGTCGCAGGCCGCCTTGCCGATGGCGCCGTACTGATCGAACAGCTCGCGCATCTCGCGCGGGCTCTTGACGTACAGCTCCTCCGGATACTTCATCCGGTCGGTGTCGTTCTTGTTGCGCGCGGTGGAGATGCAGACGAGGGTGTCGTGCGCGTCGTGATCCTCGGCCTTGAGGAAGTGCGCGTCGTTGTCGCAGACGAGCGAGAGTTTGAGATCCTGCGCCAGCTTGATCAGGTGTTTGTTGATCGAGTTCTGATCGCGGACGTGGTGCTGCAACTCGACAAAGAAGTTCTTCTTGCCGAAGGCTTTGGCGTGCCACTCCGCGCTCTCGACCGCCAGGTCCCAGTACTTGCGGTCGCCCGTGGTCTCGAACGCGAGCAGGTGCTCACCGATCTCGCTGCCCAGGTGGCCGTTGATCGCGATGAGGCCCTCGGCGTGCTTCGTCAGGAGGTCGCGGTCGATGCGGGGCTTGTAGTAAAAGCCCGTGAGGTAGGCCTCCGAGCACAGCACCAGCAGGTTCTTCCAGCCCGTCAGGTTCTCCGCCAGCAGAACAAGGTGGAAGCCGCCTTCGCCGCCCCCCGAGTACGTCCGGTCCGTGCGGGGCTTGCCCGGCGGCGTCACGTAGGCCTCCACGCCCAGGATCGGCTTCACGCCCTTTTCTTTGCACGCGAGGTAGAAGGCCACGTGCCCGAAGATGTTGCCGTGGTCGGTGATGCCCACGCTCGTCATCCCGAGCTCGGCCACCCGCTTCACCAGCTTGTCGATCCGGTTGCCCCCGTCCAGCAGCGAGTACTCGGTGTGCAGGTGCAGGTGCGCGAACTGCTGTTCACGCGGCAGCGGGGGAGCAGCGGGTTTGGTCGGGGCTTCCGTTCCCATGGCGATGGCTCAGCGTACCCCGCGAGCACGCGCCGGACGAGTCATTTTCCCGGACGCGCGCAAACGACAGGAATTGCGGACCTTTTCGAACCCCGCCCACCCCGCACCGTCGGCAGCAAGTCCGTCACATCCGTCGCCTCGGACGGCTCATCGCTCCAAAGGCCCTACCCCGCGCGGCCTCGCCCCCGGTTGCATGGCATGGTTGACCTGTCGGGTGAAACACCTGCCGCCCAGCGAAGCCAACGGATCGGCTTCGCGGCAGGCCCAGCCGCCCGGCGGAAATCAGGGAAGGGGAGAAGAAATGAAGATTCGCAGCACCATCATCGCTATCGCCGGTATCGGGGCCTTTGCGTCGTTCGCCAGCGCCGGCCCCACGGTTGACGTCAAGTTCTTGGGCACGGGCGCCGGTCAGACGGTCACCATGACCCTCAACGGCAACTCGACCAACGTCTTCGCTGGCCAGCTCAAGCACCAGCTCAGCAACGCCTCCAGCGGCTTCTCTTGGCTGAACGGCATCCACCTGACCTACTGCACCGACCTCGCCCAGTACGTCACCAGCTCGACCAAGACCTACACCATCGAAGCGATCGAGAACATGCCCGGCAGCTCGCCCATGGGCATCTCGAAGGCCGACGCCATCCGGGGCCTCTTCGCCATCGCCAACGGCGCTCAGGCCGATGCCGGCGCTTCCAACGACTACGCCACCGCCTTCCAGCTGGCGATCTGGGAAATCGTGACCGACGGCGTCAGCTCCACTATGTCGTCTGCCAACTTCACCTCGGGTAACTTCCGGGCCAAGAAGACCAACGGCAGCGCCCTCTCGAGCTCGATCATCAACGCCGCCAGCACCATCTACAACGGCGCGATCGCCTTTGCCCAGGCCCACAGCGAGACGAACCAGATCCTGGGCATCGCCAGCAGCACGAACCAGGACCAGCTTGTCCAGGTTCCTGCCCCGGGCTGTGCGGCTCTTGCCGGCCTCGGTGGCGTCCTTCTCGCCGGCCGCCGCCGCCGCTGATCCAACCGTCCCTTCTTCCACCCTTGCCGTGTTTCCGTTCGCTGCGACCCGCCGGCCTCAGGCCGGTGGGTTGCTTTTTGAGCCCACCGACATCCGCCGGACCCACCACAGGATCAGCCCAAAGGGCACCCACCAGACCAGGTCGTTCACAATTCCCGTCCACGCGAATTGCGCTGGCACGTTTTTCTGGATGAAAGCCCCGAAAATCGTTCCGCCGAATGCGAAGACCTTGCTGGCAAGCCCGATCGCGATCAGGCCCCAGTGACGGCGTGGGTCGGTCGAGGCGATCGCGTATCCGACGCCAAATAACAGGATGAGCGTCCCCAGCCCCGTCCACAGGAACTCGTGGTTGGGGCGGTCGATCTTCATCCAGTCCCAGAGCGCGTTCGGCAGGGCGAGGATGAACAGCCCCCAGGCGATGTTGTAGATGGCCGCCGCCCGCAGCACCCACACCATCCATCCCGGGGCCGACGGCGTATCGGTCGTGTTCTTGGTCATACCCAATTGTCCCGGCCGAAAGTCCCCGAGTCGTTCGAACCCGCAACTTCGCTGGCGCGCTGCATGACGGCCCCGTCCGAGCGTGGTAACGTACTGCGTCCCTGCCTTTCCCTGAACGGACCGGCGGAGCCGGGCGGCGGGCTGGATTCGCGCGTGCGGATACCGACCCGACGCACCTTGCACGGAGTGCGCTTGACATGAACCGCGCCCAGCGCGCCTTGATATCCAAGCCGGCTCTTCCCACGCTGGCGGCGCTCCTCCTGATCGCCGGCACCACCGTCGGGATGGCGCACCCCGCGGGAGGGGCGCAAGCTCCGCAACCGGACACGCCGCCGGCTTCAACGCAGCAGCCCGTCAAACCCTGGCAGCCCAATCCGCAGCAGACCGCGGCTCAAAAGGCCGTCCAGCAGGCGACCCAGCAGGGCACCCAACAGGCCACCCAGACGGCAGCCCAGCCCGGTGGACAGCCCACAAGCCAGCCCCCTGCTCAACCGGGCACGGCGCAAGCGCCCATCCGGCCAAACACGCCCCCGTCTAACGCAGCACCCGCGAATCCGGCCAAGCCTGCCGGCGCGCCCGCGGAAGGCATGGTGCGAGAGAACGCGCCCGCCGAACCGCCCTCGGATCAGATCGAATTGGCCGCGTTCAGCGCACCCGTCGAACTTTCGGCGCTGGTGGACATGCTGGTCAAGCAACTGAACATCAACGTTGCTGTGAAGGGCAACCTCTCCGGGCAGGTGAGCTTCAACGCCCCGGTCTCGGTCCCCCGAGATCGCTTTCTGCCCCTGGTCAACGCGCTGCTCGAGCAGCAGGGCTACACCATCACCCACGACACGCTGACGGGTTTTTACCTCGTCCACCCGATCAACGAAGTTGCGGTGGGCATCAGCGGCGATTCGCCCTCCACCCGCGTCATCCCGACGCCAAACGTCCGTCCCAGCGCCCTCAAGCCGGCAATCGAGGCTCAGTTCGGATCCGGTGGCGGCGGCGCCGGCGCGGCGCCGATGGGAAATCCGGGTGGTGGCGGCGTCACCACCGGCTCGGGCGCGCTCGGTCAGGCGGCGTACATCGACGAACTCGGCGTCATCGTCATCACCGGCTCGCCGCGCCGGCTCGAAGCTGTCGAATCACTCGTGAGGCTGCTGCTCGACGAGTACGGACGCGCCAAGTTCATCCGCATGGAGTTGAAGTACGTCGCGGCGTCGATCGCCCGTGAGCGCGCGCTCCAGCTCATCGGTCAGGCCCCGCAGACCTCTTCGCGTCAGAACAACATGAACCCGGGCGGCGACCCCAACAACCCGAACATGACCTCGGGCCGGGCCGCCACGCTCGACAACCTCGCCGACCGCCTCACCATCGACCCGCAGGGCAATGCGCTGATCTTCCGAGGCGTTCCCGACGAGATCGCGCGCGTCCGCGATGTGCTCTCCACCATCGATGCGCCCAGCGGCCTGACATCCAAGAGCTATTACGTCGGCACCGCGGCGCAGCAGATCGCCGATCTCGCCAAGCAGCGCGGACTGGGCGACGTCACCATCATCGCCTCGACGCAGAACCAGGGCAATCAGCAGATCAACCGCTTCTTCGGTGGCGGCGGCGACGATTCCAATCGCAATTCCCGCCAGACCACCGTCAGCGCCGGCGGGCCCGTCATGGTTGTTGACCAGGGCCGCGGCACGATCGTCTACTACGCCACCGATCAGCAGCAGCAATTGCTCAAGTCGCTCATCGAAGGCATGAACCTCGACGACGACGTGGTTGTTGTGAAGGAGTACAAGCTCCGGTTCGCTGCGGCAGAAACCGTCGCGGAAATCATCAACGGCCTGCTCACCAACACCACCCCCGCCGGTTCGTCGAGCCTGCTCCCAGGATCCAGCGGCAGCGGGACCAGCGGCTCCAGCAACAACAACAACCGCAATACGCAGCGGAACCAGCAGAACCAGCCCCAGCCCGCCAACGTCTTCCTCGGGCCAAATTTCGCCAACCAGACCACCCAGACGGACGGCAGCGGCGTCGGCTTCTCCGGCGGCAACGACGTGTTCGTGCTCGCCGACAAGCCCAACAACCAGGTGCTTGTGAAAGCGCCCCAGCGCCAGCAATCGCAGTTCGCGGCGCTGATCGAGCGCATCGACCTGCGCCGGCCGCAGGTGTACATCTCCACCAAGATCGTCGCGGTCACGGCGTCCGATGACTTCCAGCTCGCCTTCGAAACGCAGCTCACCAACCTGTTCGGCGAAGGCATCGACATCAACACCGCGTTCGGCCTCTCGACGCTGAGCTCGATCACCTCCGCCAAGACGGTGGCGACCGGCCTCACCGGCCTCACCGCCGCAGTGGTGAAGAGCAACTACGTCCCGATCATCATCCACGCGCTCGAGACCACCACCGACACGCGCATCATGTCCGAGCCGTCGCTGATGGTGAACGACAACGAGAAGGCCAAGATCGAGCGCGTCGATCAGCAGCCGACCACCACGAGCAACCAGGGCACCGCAACGACAACGACCAGCTTCGCCGGATACGAAGACGCGGGCACCGATCTCGAGATCACCCCCCGCATCTCCGGCAACCTGGTCACCCTCGAGATCGTTTCCAACCTCTCGGCGTTCGAAGGTTCGGGTTCCAACGGCATTCCGCCGCCCCGGAATAAGGCGAGCATCGACAACAAGGCCGTCACGGTGCCCAGCGACATGACCGTCGTCATCGGCGGCATCACCCTCGCCAACCGGACCGACACGGTGCGGAAAATCCCGCTCCTGGGCGACATCCCGCTCGTCGGGTACCTGTTCCGCGATACCGCCAAAACGTCGCGCAAGACCGTTCTCTACATCTTCATCACCCCCCGCATCGTCGCGGATCCGAACTTCGAGGACCTCCGTCTCCTGACCACCGGCCCGCAAAGGGAAACCGAGGTCGCTCCCGACCTGCCGGTCATCAAGCCGGTGCTCGTCGACTTCTTCGTGCCCGAAGCGCTCCCCGGCATGAAGACCGCCCCCGTGGCCCCCGCACCCGCCCCCGCTCCGGTTCAGCCCGAGCCGGTGACAGCCGCCACGCCGACGCCCGCCCAGCCCTGACTCTCCGATGGCAAAAGCCGCGATCGACAAGCGCCTGCAGCTTCCTGCTCCCAAAGAAGAGCCGGTGTCGCGCCCTGTCGCCATCGCGGTGCGGGAGTGGTCCCGCGTCGCGGACGCATTCGGGCCGCTGCGGGTGACCGGCGACCAGCTCCGGGCGTTCCAGCAGTCCGAGAGTTCCGACGAGGAGCCGTGGGACACCCTGCTCTCCACCCTGGCGATGGACGAGCACGTCGCCCTGGAGCTGCTGGCCAAGCGGACGGGGCTGCCGTTTGTGAACGAACCCCGCCTCCAGGAGAGCGCCGCGAAGTTTTTCGAGACGATCGCCCCCGACGTCGCACGGCGCCACAGCGTCGCGGGGATCGAGAGCGACGGCACCACGATGACCGTCGCCACGGCCCAGCCTTTTCAGCCGGCCGTCTTCAACATGCTCGAAGATCTGCTGCACATGCCGGTGCGGCTGGTGCTCACGCCGCGTGCGAGCGTGGCAAACCTGATCAACCGCGCGTACGAGCGGAGACAGGACCTCGTCACCGAGATCATCGACGAAATGCCACTCGACGAGCGGACGATCGCGAGCGTGGCGGGCAGCGTGGGCAGCGCGACCGACCTGCTGCAGCTCGCCCGCCAGACGCCCGTGATCCGGCTGGTGAACATGATTTTGTTCGAGGCGCTGCGGCGCCGGGCCAGCGACGTCCACATCCATCCGATGGAAAACAAGCTGGTGATCCGCTTCCGCGTGGACGGCATGCTGGTGGATGCTTTCAGCCCGCCACTGAGCCTGGCCCCGGCGATCAGTTCCCGTCTCAAGGTGATGACCGAACTGGACATCGCCAACCGGCACAGCCCGCAGGACGGCCAGACCAGCGTGCGCATCGGCAGCCGCAAGATCGACATCCGCTTTTCGTGCATTCCCACGGTGTACGGCGAGCGACTGGTGCTGCGCCTGCTCGATCAGAGCCAGACGCAGCTGAGTCTGGATGCCGTCGGCATGACCCGGAAGATGCAGGCGGAGCTGCTCGATCTGGTCGAGCGGCCGACGGGCATCATCCTGGTGACCGGGCCCACGGGCAGCGGCAAGACGACCACGCTGTACGCGGCGCTGGGGCGGGTTGATCGCACCAGCCGCAACGTGATGACGATCGAAGACCCGGTTGAATATCACCTCGACGGCATCAGCCAGATGCAGGTGAACGTGAAGCGGGGCGTGACCTTTGCGGCGGGCCTGCGCAGCCTGCTTCGTCAGGACCCGGACGTGATCCTGGTCGGCGAAATCCGCGATCCGGAGACGGCGCAGCTGGCCATTCAGGCCTCGCTGACGGGCCACCTGGTGCTCGCGACGCTGCACACCAATGACGCGCCCAGCGCCATCACGCGCCTGATCGACATCGGGGTCGAGCCCTACCTGGTTACCTCCACCCTTCTTGCGGCGTTGGCGCAGCGCCTGGTCCGTCGGACGTGCCAGACATGCAAGGGCAGCGGCATCGGCGAGCACGTGGGAGCTGCCGGCAAGTGCGAGACCTGCGGCGGCAGCGGGTACAAGGGCCGCCTGGGTGTGTACGAGATCA
>JAFEBN010000111.1 GCA_018242645.1 Planctomycetota bacterium
GGACCTTTGGGGTTGCGGATGACATTGCCGAACCCGCCCGCGGCGGCGACCTGGCGCGCGAAGGTGTCGGGGCGGTACCAGTCGGAGCACCATTCCCAGACGTTTCCGGCGACGTCGTAAAGGCCGTAGCTGTTTGGCGGAAATTGCTTGACCGGAGCGATGCCGAGGAAGCCGTCTTCGCCGGTGTCCTTGACGGGGAAGACGCCTTGGAAGGTGTTTGCCATGAACTTGCCATCGGGGCGGAGTTCGTTGCCCCACGCGTAGATGTCGCCGGCGTGGCCGCCTCTTGCGGCAAACTCCCACTCGGCTTCGGTGGGGAGGCGTTTGCCGGCCCACTTGCAATAGGCGAGGGCGTCGGGGTAGGCGATGTGGACGACGGGGAAGTTCTCTTTGCCGACGATGGAAGAATCCGGGCCGTCGGGGTGGCGCCAGTTGGCGCCTTTCTGGTAGCGCCACCATTGATAGTGATTCGTGAGCGGCACGGGCTTCGGCGTGGGGGTGAAGACGGTGGAGCCGGCGACGAGGTTTTCGGGTGGCGCGTCGGGGAATTCTTCTTTGGTGGGCGTGCGCTCTGCGATTGTGATGTAGCCGGTGGCTTTGACGAACTCTTCGAACTGGGCATTGGTGACTTCGGTCTGGTCCATCCAGAAGCCGTCGACATACACGCGGTGAACGGGGCGAGCGTCGGGCATGGAATCGCCGCCGCCGCAGACGAGTGAAGTGGGATCGTCGGAGCCCATGGAGAACTCGCCACCAGGGATCCAGACCATGCCGGGCGGCGTCGGAGTTGGCGCGGGGGATTTGTTTTCGATCGTGGGGCCGAAGCCGCCGGGAGAAGAGGGTGCTTCGGGCGGGGTCGCCGCCATTGCCGCGGCGGCGATGAACAGCGTCAGTGGTGCGGACATGTGCATGCGCGGCTCCCGGGAGACAAACGGATCTTATGGATGGGCGATTCGGGCGATGCGGATGCCGGCGGATTCGAGCGAATTGCGGATGAATCGCGCGATGGTGATGGAGCCGGGCGTGTCGGAGTGGAGGCAGATGGTCTGGGCGTGCACGGGGATGGCGCCGGCGGCGGTTTCGACCGAGTGATCCGCGACGATGCGCCGGGCTTGTTCGGCGGCGAGGGTGGGCGATTCGAGCAGCGCTCCGGGCTTGGTGCGGGAACGGAGCAAGCCGCTGGGTTCGTAGACGCGGTCGGCGAAGGCCTCGGCCCAGACGGTGAAGCCGGTGTTGCGCCAGCGAGTGAGCGTGTGGCTGCCGGCCTGAGCGACGAGGGCCGGGTGGGGGTGGGGGTGGGGGGCGTGGGCCGGGAGCGAACGGGCCGAGGCGGCGATGGCGTCCGCGACGGCGGGGCTGGTCATTGCGTCGTGATAGAGCGCGCCGTGCGGCTTGATGTGCGAGAGGTGCGCCCCCGCGTGACGAACGACGTCGAGGAACGAGCGGAGCTGCTCATTCAGTGATGTCTCGAGCTCGGCGGGCGACATCGCCATGGAGGTGCGGCCGAAGTTGGCGCGATCGGGATAGGAGGGGTGAGCGCCGATGGCGACGTTGCGTTGGATGCAAGCGCGGGCGAGGCGGTCGATCGTGGCGGCGTCCCCCGCGTGGCCGCCGCAGGCGATGTTGGCGGAAGAGACGATGTCGAGCAGTGCGAGTTCTTCCGGGGGCGACAGAACGCCTTCGCCGAGATCGCAGTTGAGGTCGATCGAGAGCGTCATGCGAGCTCCTCTCCCTGGACGTTGGGGAGCAGGAAGAAGATGCACGCGCCCGCGAAGAACAGGGCGCCAAGAAACGCGAGCGCAGTGACGAGGCCGAAGGAATCGGCGAGCGCGCCGATTATGAAGGGCGAAACCGCGCTCACGCCGCGGCCGAAGTTGTAACAGAGGCCTTGCGCTGTCGCGCGGATCTGCGCCGGGAAGAGTTCCGCGAGCATGGCTCCGAAGACGCTGAAGAAACCGTGGCCGAAGTAGCCGATCAGGGGGCCGATGACGAAGAGCAGCGTGGGTTTGCCGGCGCTGAGCGCGAAGGCCGGCGTGAGGACGGCCGCGGCGATGGTAAAAGTTGCGAAGACGGGTCGGCGGCCGAATCGCTCGGCGAGGAAGCCGAAGGTGAAGTAGCCGAAGAAGGCGCCGATCTGGATCATGATGATCCAGCCGGTGGAATTGACGAATGACAGACCGGCGCCGCCTTTTTCAACGGGCGTCGAGAGAAATCCGGGAATCCAGGTGAAGAGCCCCCAGAACGCGCACATCAGCGACGAGGTCAGGAGGCATGCGACAACGACGCGTGCGCGGTGGGGCGGGTGTGCCAGCCGGCCGAGTGTCGCGAAGATACCGGGACGATCGGCGGCGCCGCGGATCCACGCTTCGGGCTCGGGGACGCTGCTTCGGATCCAGAGAACCACGAGCGCGGGAGCGGCGCCGATGACAAAGAGCCAGCGCCAACCCCACTGGGGGATGATCCACGCGGCGAGTGCCGCGGCGAGGATGTAGCCCAGCGCCCAGCCCGATTGCATGACGCCGATCGCGCGGCCGCGCTGCCTGGGATGCCAGGTCTCGGCGATGAGCACGGAACCCGCGGCCCATTCGCCTCCCATGCCGATGCCGACGAGCAGGCGCCAGAAGATGAGGGCTTCGAGGCTGCGGGCGGTCGCGCACATCGCGGTGCAGAGCGAGTAGAGCAGGATCGAGAGGGAGAGCGCGCGGACCCGTCCGATGCGATCGGCCACGACGCCGAACGCCATGCCCCCGAAAGCGGACGCGAGCAGCGTTGCGGAGGCGATGAGGCCGGCCTGGGCGGAGGTGAGCGCGAACTCCGCCTTGATGGTCGTCAGCGCGAGCGCATAGAGCATGACGTCCATGCCGTCGAGCGCCCAACCGGCGCCGCCGGCGATGAGGGCGCGCTTGGCGTGCGAGCTTGCGCTTGTCCACCAGTCGAAGGGGCCGGGGGATGTGGAAAGGGAATCAGCCACGCGAAGAAAAGAGAAGATCGATCTGGTGGGTCTGTTCGCGGAGAAGGGCGAGAGCTTCCTCCCGGGTGATGCGCTGGAAGCGTACCGAATCGCGCGGGCGGAGTTGGCCGAGGAGCGGAAGGTCGATCGTGGCGACGCACGCGATCGGCGGGTAGCCGCCGGTGGTGGGGTGCTCCACGCCCAGCGCGATCGGCTGGCCGTCCGCCGGGATTTCAACGGCCCCGTGGGGCATGCCCTCGCTGGTCATGCGACCGGCGCAGAGCGTGGCAACCCCCGGCCCTTCGAGGCGGACACCCATGCGGTCGGAGCGGTTGGAGACGGTCCAGATCGTGGACCAGAACTGCTCGGCGGCGCCGCGGTCGAACCGGTTTTCAAGCGGTGCTTCGATCGCGCGCACGATGCGACGCGTGAGAAACGATTCGGCCGATTTCAAGTCCGGCGTGCGGGCGAGCGGATGGTCGCCTGGTTGCAGGGCGAGTTGATCGCCGGCGCGAAGCGGCCGGCCGTCTATGCCTCCGAAGCCCGCGCTGAGAAGCGTGGAGGCGCTTCCGAGAACGCGCGGGATCTGGAAACCCTCTCGAACGGCGACATACATGCGACAGCCCGCGCGGGCAGCGCCGACTCGGAGTGTTTGACCGCGCTGAACCAGGAGGGCCGTCCATTGCGCAACGGGGTGATGGTCCAAGTGCACATCGGCGGGTGCGCCCGTGATCGCGACCGTCGCATCGGTATCGAACCGGAGCGTCGGTCCGGTCAGGGTGCATTCGAGCGCGGGCGCGGCCTGATCGTTTCCCGCCAGGCGGTTGGCGATGGAAAAAGAGAATCCGTCCGCGGCGCCACCGGGCGGCACGCCGATATTGGCCAGACCTGTGCGGCCCAGATCCTGCACTGTGGTCAGCATTCCGGGTTGGATCACGCGGCAGCACATCACGCCAGATGCTCCCGGTTGCGAAGGCGTTCAAACTCTTCTCGCGAGATGGGTACGAACCGAACGTGATCGCCCATGCTCAGCAACGAAGGGCTTTCCCGTGCCGGGTCGAAGAGCGTGAGAGGTGTTTGCCCGAGGATGCGCCAGCCGCCGGGTATCTCACGCGGGTAGATCCCGGCCTGGTCGCTCGCGATGGCCACGCTGCCGGCGGGCACGCGGGTCCGGGGCTGCGTGTGGCGCGGCACGGCAAGAGCCTCGGGAAGTCCGGTCAGATAAGGGAAGCCGGGCGTGAAGCCGATGAAAGCGACTCGATAGGTTGCTTGGGTGTGCAGGCGGATCACTTCGGCGGTTGAGAGTTGTCGGATCGCTGCGACAGATTCGAGATCGAGCGCGAAGTGCGGGTCGTAGCAGACGGGAATGGTGAGCGTTCGTGCGGGCGGCGCATCGGGCACGTCATCGGGCGCGCCGAACAATCCGCGGAGCGCGAGGCGCACGCGTGCTTCGGCCTGGGGGGTGTCGGAGGGGCGAAAACGGAGCAAGACCGTTGCGAAGGCGGGGGTGCGATCGAGTAATCCTGTAACAGGTGTCCGATCGAGGGTTTCGAGCACGCGACGCGCCAGGTCGCGGGAGGCGGGCGTGTTTTCGCCGCCGCAGCCGATGCGGAGAGACGAGTCGCCGATCCATTGGAAGGACAGCGGTGTGGAGAGGGGATGGGGTGCGTCAGGGTTCACCGGACGCAGCATAAAGAAGATGGCATCGAGTAGGCTGGCAGAAAATGCTTGACGCGACGGGTTGGGCCGGTACACTTTGCCCAGCATCAAGAGTCCCGGGAAGGCATTTTCCCGGGCGGCAACCGAGCTGAACAACAGTCGCGGTGCCGGAGCCAGCCGAGGAACGTGCCAGAAAGCACCTCCGAGGAACGATGCGGCGGATGATGGGATTGGCCCTTCATCCTGCAAAAAAGCAAGCGAGGCGTTCGCCGAGCTTGCTCCGCCCTGTGGCTCATGACGACTTGGTGCCGTGGAGATCACGGCCATGTCTCGTCGGCATTCAACAACGGAAATCAAGGAAGTTCGCACGTCTGCTGCTCACCGGGCCGAGCCCAGTTCGGGCGTGGACACGATTGCGCTGCGCGGGGGCCGGCGGCCGGACCCGACGACCGGCGCGGTCCTGACGCCGATCGTGCAATCGACCACGTACGCACACGAGGCGGTGGGCGTGCACAAGGGGCACACGTACTCCCGCGCGAGCAATCCGACGGTTTCGGCGTTGGAGGAAGCGCTTGGCGCTCTGGAAAACACGCCGCCCGCGGTGTGTTTTGCGACCGGGATGGCGGCGATTACGACGCTGTTTCTGAGCCTGGTGAAGGCGGGCGACCATGTCGTTGTTTCGGATGTGGTGTACGGGGGCACGGTGCGGCTGCTGAATCTTGTGCTGGCGCCGCTGGGCATCGACGCGACCTTCGTCGACACGTCCGAGGCGAAGAACGTGGAGCAGGCGATCAACGAACGCACCCGGCTGGTGCTGATCGAGACCCCCGCGAATCCGACGCTCAAGCTCGCCGACGTCGAAGCGATCGCACGGATCACGAAGAAGCGTGGGGTGCTTCTCGCGGTGGACAACACGTTCCTGACGCCGGTGCTTCTGCGTCCGCTCGATCTGGGCGCGGACATCACGGTGTACTCGACCACCAAGTACATCGAGGGGCACAACGCAACGGTCGGTGGCTCGCTCGCGGCGCGTGATGCGGCGCTGCTGGAGCGGTTCCGGCTGATTCGAAAGACACTGGGTTCGATACAAGCCCCGTTTGATGCGTGGCTGACGCTGAAGGGGCTGAAGACGCTGCCGCTTCGTATCCGCCAGCATTCGCGGAGCGCTCTGGCGGTCGCGAGATTTCTGCAGGGGCACCCGAAGGTTACAAAGGTCTACTACCCGGGGTTATCGGAATTTCCGCAGCACGAACTGGCGGTGCGACAGAACCGCGGCCGGCTTGCGGCGAAGAGGCAAACCGAAAACGCCGATTCTGAGACGTTCTTTGGAGGAATCGTTGCGTTCGAGGTGGCCGGTGGTGTAGATTCTGGTGTGACCGTGATGAACAACGTCCAACTCTGCATTCTCGCGGAGAACCTCGGCGCCGCCGAGACGTTGATCACACACCCTGTGTCGATGACGCACGGCGACGTGCCGCGTGAACAGCGCGAGCGCACCGGCATCACCGACGGGCTGATCCGGCTCTCGGTCGGACTCGAAGATCCGGCGGACATCATCGCGGATCTCGAGCGGGCGCTCGCCAAAGTCACGGCGGCGACCACGCGTACGGCCCGCACGAGCCCGACGGGCTCCACGCGCCGGACGACGACGGTCACGCGCGCTCGCGCGCGTCAACTTGCCTGAACCCAACTCGTGCCTGTTTTCTCCCGCCTTTCCGCGGCCCACGCGTGATTGACCGCGTTGCCCGCTCTGTTTCCGGAGTACGTCATGTCCGTCCACGATGATGTTGTCGTCCTGAAGTTCGGCAGTTCGGTCCTTCCCTGTGAAGAGTCGCTTTCGCTCGCCGTGCACGAGGTGTATCGCTACCTCCGCAAGGGGCAGAAGGTGATCGCGGTCGTGTCGGCGATGGGTCCCGCGACCGATCGCCTGCTCGCCCACGCCAGGACGTACGGGGATTCGTGCGACGCGGGCGCGATCGCGGCGCTTGCCGCAACCGGCGAAGCCCAGACGCAGGCGCTGCTCGCGCTGGCGCTGGACCGGGCCGGCATTCCGGCGAACGCGCTCGACCCGGGGGCGCTGGGGCTTCGCACCAGCGGGCCGCTGCTGGACTCCAGGCCCGAGAGCCTCGATGTCGCGGCGATCCGCCGGGCGTTGGAAGATCGGCCCGTGCTCGTCGTGCCGGGTTTCATCGGGCGCGATTCGCTCGGGCGCTCGTCGCTGCTGGGGCGGGGCGGCTCGGACTTCTCCGCGCTGTTCATCGCGGCGGGGCTGGGCTGCGACTGCGTTCTGGTGAAAGACGTGGACGGCCTGTACGACCGCGACCCGGCGGAGCACGCTTCAACGGCGCGCCGGTACCGCAAGGTGTCGTACGACGACGTTCTCTCGCTTGTCGAAGGCGTGGCCCAGCACAAGGCGGTTCGGTTTGCGCGCGAGCATCATCTCTCGATCGGCATCGGCGGCATCGGGCACCCGGTCGGCACGGTGATCGGGCCGGAGCCCTCCGAATTCGCGAAGGGCATCGGCACGCCCAAGCCGGTCAAGGTGGCGTTGCTCGGGCTCGGCACGGTCGGCCTCGGGGTCTACCGGCACCTGGCGCAGTTGCCCAAGCTGTTCGAAGTGGTCGCGGTGGGCGTTCGCACGCTCAGCAAGCACTCGGCGAGCGGGGTGCCCGCGCCGCTGCTCTCGTCGGATCTCGATGCCGTGCTCAAGTCTCCGGCGGAGGTGGTGGTCGAAACCATCGGCGGGCTGCACCCGGCGCGCGAACTGATCCTCAAAGCCCTGGGCGCGGGCAAGCATGTCGTGACGGCGAACAAGGCGGTGCTCGCTGCGTTCGGCGCCGAACTGCAGGAGTGCGCCCGGCGGCACGGCGTGTCGCTGCGGTACAGCGCCAGCGTGGGCGGCGGCGTTCCCGTGGTCGAAGCGCTGCGGCGCGCCCGCGCACACGGCGAGGTCCAGGAACTCAAGGGCGTGCTCAACGGCACGACCAATTTCATCATCAATCGCCTGGAGCAGGGCGTCGCGTTCGATGACGCCGTAAAGGAGGCCCAGGCTGCCGGCTTTGCCGAAGCGGATCCGTCGGCCGATCTCGACGGGTGGGACGTCGCGAACAAGCTGGTTGTGCTCGCG
>JAFEBN010000112.1 GCA_018242645.1 Planctomycetota bacterium
GGCGCAACTCCCGATCTCCCGCGCTGCGCCCAGTGTCACGGCCCGCTCGATCCGCTCTCGCGCCAGGCCACGCAGAACGCCATGGGTCCGTGGTTCGTCCGCGATGAACAGCAGCCTCATCGCCCGGGCTGCTCGTACGAGACCATCCTTTCGATGATCAGCCGCGGCAAGATCACGGCCGACACCATCCTCCGCGGCCCCTCGACCTCGCAATTCTGGTACCCCGCCAAGCGTGTTCCCGGTGTCGCCAACCACCTCGGCATCTGCCACTCGTGCCAGGCGATAGTTTCGGATGAGTCCGAGTGCCCCCGCTGCGGCGCCGTGTTCCATGCCGATCCCGACCGCCAGTTCCTGGGCCTGATGCCGATCCGGCCAATCCCGGGCGCGGGGGTCGAAGCCCCGAGACCGGCGCCAGAGCCCGTGCACACGGTCCCTCAGCCCATGTCCGTGGCCGCACGCGGCGCGATCGATACCCGTCTCCAAACGGAGATCGCCGCATTGCGGACGCGGACGTCCTTTCTCGCTATTGCTTGCGTTCTGTGCGCGATCATCGCCCTGGGCGCCACGTGGCTCCTGATTTCAGGTGCCAGCGGGGGCGGCAACGCCGGCAACGCGTCGACGTCCGCGGTTCTGCCTTCCCAGCCGCCCGAGGTTACAGAGTCACCAAAGACCACGCAGCCAGCAGCCAGCGGCAAAGGTAATACCGCCCCCATCGAGCGTTCATCGGAATCGGCGCCGGTGCCGCCTCCGACGCAAGGTCCAAGGCCGCAAGAAGCCCCGTCGGCGTCCCCTGCTTCACCCGTTTCCAGCGCACGCAATGACGGGCAGCAGACCGAACTTGCCAAAATCGGCTCCGTGCGCTGGCCGTAAGGTTCCCGTCAGTACTTTCGGAATCCGCGGGAAGTCTTGTGCCCGCCTCTTTTTGGGACCTGCTTCAAAAAGTTGGAACAACGCCGGTTGGGCGATCGAAAGTGTGTTAAGCTCCAAAGGCCTATTCTGGCGGCCGCTTCCTGCGGCGGAGCGAGGTTTCGATCTGTTTTGCTCGTCAATTTTGCGGTCTTGAACGGCTCGTGTGGGTATTCGTGCGTCTGCGGCCTTCCGGCGTCGGTCCAAGGTCATGGTTGACCTTGAGCGGCGGAGGGTAAAAATCTCCGATTCGACGCAGCCCGGCTTTCGCCCGCTGCGTACCGACTCGGGTCGTTCGTTCAACGGTCGCGATTCCGCGGCCAGCTGGGAGATTCGGAACATGCTGAAGAACGCGTTCGCCCGCGAAAAGCGAGGCACGGCAGGCTTCACCCTTATCGAGCTCTTGATCGTGATCGCGATCATCGCCCTTCTCATCGGCATCCTTCTGCCGGCCCTGGGCGAAGCGCGTCGTTACGCCAAGCTCGTCGTTTGCCAGTCGAACGAGCGCTCGTACGCCACGGCCGTTAACTCCTTTGCCTCCGAACAGAAGGAACGCCTCCCCGCGCCCGGCGGACCCCGCTGGAGGAAGGGCATGCTTCCCCCCGGCGATCTGCCCGGGCAGCAGTTCGAAGGCCGCTCGAAAACCACGAATTACTTCGCGAGCGATCAGGAGGCGGCGTCCTACCAGGTCGTGTACACGATCCGCAAGAAGACCGGTATGACCGAGGCGCAGGCCAAGGTGCCGGATAACTGGATCCCGTACATCCTCTACACGCACATTCCGCTCAACGATTTCATCGGCGGGAATCTGCCTTCGCCGGTCGCTGCTTGCTCCGAAGACTCTTGGCGCATCGCCATTCAGCGTGCATGGGCCGATCCGCAGGCCAGCGGCTTGCCGTACCCGACCGGCAGCGGCGATAACAGCGAAGGCACTTGGCGCTGGCCCTTCAGCACTTCCTACCAGATTCACCAGGCGCACTGGGGCCCCTCCAAGGGAGGGCGCGTCATGAGCCCGGAAACCGGTACGATGTTGCAGCCCGCCTTCTGGTATCCCACGGCGGACGGCGGCGGTAACTTCTACACGAACAGCGGGGACAATTCGCTTCCGAATCAGTTCGGCGTCAACAAAATCACGGATGTGAAGTTCCCTTCGCAAAAGGTCGTCGCCTCGGACGAGTTCGCGCGCCACTTCGGCCGTCGCCCCACCTACTTCTCCGCGATGGAAGCCAAGCAGCCGCTCATGTTCTATGACGGCTCCGTTCGCATCGTGAAGACGGGCGATACGCTGCCGGGCTGGAACATGGCGAGCCGTCGCCAGATGACGCAGCGCCAGACGTGGATCAAGGACCGTCAGACGTATGATCCGGTGCTGTATCCCACGTACTCCAACAATCCCGACAAGTACAAGGTCGTGGCCGGCTGGTACAAGTACACCCGTGGCGGGCTGTTCGGCTGGGATATTCCCCGCGCCGGCGGCACCGGATCGAACGGCCAGCTCAGCACGCTCCAAGGCTCTGACGCCTCGCTCTCGCTCAAGGCCATCACCGAGAACGAACTCGATACGACCGATAGCAGTTGGTAAGCAGTGCCGCGCGAATTTCTTGACCGCCCGGAGAACGCCGGGCGGTTTTTTCTTGGGCTCGTGCACGGATGCCGCCGCCGCGGAACATTCCTGATTTGTCGAGTCTTTGGACCCGTTTCGTTGCGTCTGCGCGCAAAAACTGTTACACTGCGTGCCGTCCTGAGGAGGTCTTCAGTCCCATGAACGAACGCCATCCGCGTCGTTTCCGCGCATTTACGCTCATCGAATTGCTCATCGTCATCGCGATCATCGCGCTGCTGATCGGCATCCTCTTGCCCGCGATCGGAAACGCGCGCAAGTCGGCTCGCATGGTCGTCTGCATGAACAGCCAGCGAAGCTTTTCGCAGGCCATGAACAGCTACGCCTCCGAGAATAAGGACCGTTTGTTCAATTATTCCTGGGTGCGCGGCACGCCCATCCCGCTCGATTTCTCGCGCCTTGTGCCCGGCAAGTTCGTCCAATACGCGGACAACGACATGCACGGCGCCGCCATGCAGTTCA
This sequence comes from Planctomycetota bacterium, assembly GCA_018242645.1. Taxonomy (GTDB): domain Bacteria; phylum Planctomycetota; class Phycisphaerae; order Phycisphaerales; family UBA1924; genus JAFEBO01. Next base: position 2,990 of record JAFEBN010000112.1, read on the forward strand.
CCTACATCATGCAGAAGCGCATGGGCTTCAAGGACGCCGATAAATTCGCGATGCCCGCTGGTTGGTTCCCTTACGTCCTTTACAGCCACATTCCGCTCATGGACTACATGAACGGTCAGATGCCGATGCCAACCGCCGCTTGCCCGGAAGACAAGTGGCTTCTCACCGTTCAGCGTGACTATTCCAACGTCGAGGCATCGGGCATGCCCATGCCCCCGGTCAGCGGCGACAGCGACGCTCGCTGGCGCTTCCCCTTCCGCATGTCCTACACCGTGCACTCGTCGCACTACAGCCCGGACAAGGTTTACAACTCGATGGAAAACATCGGCGGCGGCGGTGTCGCAAACAAACGCGCCGCCATCATCTACGCAGCGAACAACGCGGTCTATATGTCTGATGGTGTCGGCGGCCCCGAGCAGCTTCCGACCGGTTCACTCGGGCAGCGCCGCATGACCGACATCCGCTTCCCACAGCAAAAGACAGTGATGTCGGACGAGTTCGGACGTCACTTCGGAAGGCTGAATTACTACTTCGCGGATCCGCAGTGTCGCCAGCCGCTCTCGTTTTACGATGGCTCCGTTCGGGTCTATATGACTTCCGACACGAACCCTGGTTGGAGTCCGGCCCGCGAAACCGATCGCAAGGACATGACCAAGCGTTTCAGTTGGTTTGAAGAACAGGGCGACTTCGATCCGGTCATGGCCAATTCGTCGGTCGAAGGCGGCAAGGTGGGCTACCGAGCTGCCGCAGGCTGGTTCCAGATGACCCGCGGCGGCCTGCGTGGCTGGGACGTGCCCCGTGGCGGCATTCGCGCAAAGGTTACAAGGAACGGCACGCTGGAAGCTGTCGCCGAGAACGAGCTGGACACATCGATCACCGCCGCGTACTGACCCCCGTCGTGCTGGGATGTCCGAGCCTCCGTACGCTTCCGCACCTCTTGCGGGAGTGTTTCCATGAGCGTTTCCGCCCCGACGGCGAACACGGGTTTGGCTGCTGCTTCGTTCAACCCCGGCATGCCCGGCGCCGGCCTGGGCCGCATGTACAACTTCTGCGCCGGACCCTCCATGCTGCCCGAGGAAGTCCTCCGCCAGGCGCAGGACGAACTCTGGAACTGCCGAGCCAGCGGCATCGGCATCATGGAGCTCAGCCACCGGGGCAAGCTCTTCGACGACATCCTGCACGAAACCGAAGAGGCCGCCCGCAAGGTCGGCAACATCCCGTCCAATTACAAGGTCCTCTTCCTGACCGGCGGCGCCACCAGCCAGAATTTCCAGGTGCCCGCCAACGTGCTGCCCGACAACGGCGTCGCCGCGTTTCTGACCACCGGCTACTGGGCCGAGCGCACCTGGGAAGAAATCGGTGTCTACACCGATCGCGCCTACGAAGCATTCAGCGGCAAAGGCGACAAGTACACCTTCTGCCCCGATGATGCGCAGGTGGTGTACAAGGAAAAGCCGGTGTACGTCCACATGTGCACCAACAACACGCTCTACGGCACGCAGTGGCGCCACGCCGATGGCTCGCTCCGTACGCCGAAAGTTCCCGACGGTTCGTTCCTCGTCGCGGATATGTGCAGCGACATCTTCAGCCGCCCGGTGGACTGGCACAAGTTCGGAATCGTCTACGCCGGTGCGCAGAAGAATGTCGGCATCGCGGGCATCTCGATCGTCATCATCCGCGACGACCTGCTGAAGCCCGTGCGCAAGCTGCCCCACATGCTCCGTTACGACATCATGGCCCGGGACGAGAGCCGGCACAACACGCCGCCGGTCTTCCCGATCTACATGTGCAACCTGGTCTTCAACTGGATCCTCAAGCAGGGCGGCACGTCCGAGCTCCTGAAACGCAATCGCGAGAAGGCCCAGATCGTCTACGACGTGCTCGACCAGTCGAAGTTTTTCAAAGGCCACGCCCGTCCCGATTCGCGCAGCCTCATGAACATCCTGTTCCACACGCCCAGCCACAAGCTCGACGAACTTTTCGTGCAGGAGGCGTTCAGCGCCGGCATGGACCAGATCAAGGGCCACCGCAACACCGGCGGCATGCGTGCCAGCATGTACAACGCCTTCCCCCGCGAAGGCGCCGTGGCCCTCGCCCAGTTCATGCGCGACTTCGAAAAGAAGCACGGGTGAACGCGAGAGAGAACGCGGAGTGCGCGGAGCGATCGGAGTCTCGTGGCGTGGAATCCGGCGGAGGAGAGGCAAAGACCGGATGACGAGATGGGCCCGGCGATGCGAGTGCCATGCCGCTGCACGGCAAAGCCGCGCCCTGAGCGAGCCGGTCGTGGATGAAGATCGCCTGGCGATAACAGACCCGTTCCCAAGCCGAAGGCGCGCCGGTAACTTGGGCCCCGCGACCACGCTTTCGGTGCCGCCCAATGCAGCGCCGCCACCAACCGGCCTGACTCTCTCTCTCTCTCTCTCTCTCTCTCTCTCTCTCTGCCTTTTCTCCGCGACACACCGCTCCCTCCGCGGCCTCCGCGTTCTCTCTCCCGCCTTCCTGCATTCAATACCCCGTGCCCCTCTCCCTCTCCATCTCCGGCATCACTGCAAACCCCCGCGAAGCCATTTCGCTCGCCGCGGGATGGATGACAGCTGTCGGGCAGCCGCGCATCCAACTCGATGCCGCGATGGCGGGAATCCGCCCCCGCGAACTCGAGCGCTCCGCCCGTCGCGATCTCGCATCACTGCTCAAGCGCAGCGCCGTCGCCGCAACCGGACTCGATCTCTTCCTTCCTCCCCAGCATCTCGCCGAATCGGCGCACGTCGATCGCGCTGTGAGCGCAATCACAGGCGCGATCGAACTGCTCTCCGAACTCGCCTCGCTCGGGGCGCTGGAAACCAGGGTTCTCTGCCTTTCTCTGCCTCCGAAACCGCTGGCGAGCGCGCTCGCCGCGATCTCGTCCGTTGCGCAGGAACACGGAGTCGCCATCGCCGACTTCTCTTTCCCGCCCGCGTCCGATCTCCCGGCTTCTATTTCACGAGGCATCGACTGCGCCCTGGCCATCGCTGCTTCGCAGGACGTCGCCGCACTCGTCGCCTCCAGCGCTCCGGGTGCGATCCGACTCTCTGACTGGGACGGCACGCGCCGCGTTCCCGTCGGCAAAGGCCGGCTCGAAACCCGCAGCCTCGTCGCCGCGGCATCGGTTTCCGCGCCCAACGTCCCCGTTGTCATCGACCTCCGCGGTATCGACGGGCTCGCCTCAAATCCGCAGGCTTGGCAAAGCGCCGCCAGCGCCGCTGTCAAGTCGTGGAAAAGCGGTATTGCCGTCTCCTAGCCCTCCCAACGCTTACCCAATCGCGCATCTTTCAAGCCCGCCTCTGTCAGGACGAGTACAGGAAAGCGGCGAAGACGACATACAAAAAGAAGTAAGATGTTTCTCGCCGCGTGAATACCCCAAGCTGCCCAAAGTGCCGCGCGAAGTTCGCGATCGACGACATGAACGTCAAAGAGGCGGTGGCGGTCTGCCGCGCCTGCGGGGCGGTGACGAAACTCGGCGTGCTCGCGGAAGATCCGGCGGTCGCGAGCGTGGATGTTTCGAAGCCGCCCGGCGGATGTGAGGTGGTCGAACTGGGGAACCGGATCGAGGTGCGCGCGAGCGCGCGGTCGCTGAGCACGGCGATCGGGACGGCCTTGTTTGGACTGTTCTGGAACGGGATTGTCTCGATCTTCGTGCTGCTCGCGATTTCCGGGACACTGCACGTCACGGGGTTGGGCGTGCCGCACTGGTTCCCGGCACCCAGGCAGAACGGGAATTTGATGAGCGTGGGTGAGGTGGTTTTTCTTTGGATCTTTCTGACGCCGTTCATTCTGATCGGAACGCTGCTATTCCTGGCCTTCCTGGTCGCGGTGGCCGGACGATGCGAGGTTGTCGTGCACTCGGGCAGGGGAATGGCGGCGACGGGGATCGGCCCTTTCATGTGGCGGCAGAAATTCGACGCGAACGCTGTGAAGTCGGTGCGGATCGGCGAGACCAAGTGGAAACAAAATGATCAAACCAAGCCGGTCGTGCTGATCGAGGCTGATCGGACGATTCGCTTTGGCAGCGGACTGACGGACCAGCGGAAGCTGTGGGTGACGGCCATTCTCGCTCGGACTCTGACGGGCGAGGATCGCGGAAATCGTCCGTGGCTATCCTCATTTCGAACATGAACACGGCACCAACATCAACGACCGCGACCTTGCGTGAGCTGACGGAGCAGTATCTCAAGGCGGAAGCTGCGATCCAGCTCGGTGGAGGCCAGAAAGCCATCGATCGTCAGCACGAAAAGGGCCGCCTCACCGCTCGCGAGCGCATCGAAAAGCTGGTCGACCAGGGGAGCACGTTCCAGGAATACGGCCTCTGGTGCGCGTACGGGATGTACAAGGAGCACGGCGGGGCGCCCGCCGCGGGCGTTGTCACGGGCGTGGGGGTGGTTCAGGGTCGGCGATGCATGATCGTCGCCAACGACGCGACGGTGAAAGCCGGCGCGTTCTTTCCGATGACCTGCAAAAAGATCATCCGCGCACAGACGATCGCGATGATGGCCCGGATCCCGCTGATTTACCTCGTGGACAGCGCCGGCGTCTACCTGCCGCTCCAGGAAGATGTCTTCCCGGACACCGACGACTTCGGCCGCATCTTCCGCAACAACGCCGTTATCAGCGCCGAAGGAATTCCGCAGATCGCCGCCATCATGGGCTACTGCGTCGCCGGCGGCGGCTACCTCCCCGTCCTCTGCGAC
>JAFEBN010000113.1 GCA_018242645.1 Planctomycetota bacterium
CAATTTCCGACCGCCGCGCCCCGCAGAAGTCGCGCGTAAAGCTCGCTTGCAGGTCGGCGGTGGCCCGCTTGACCGGAGCACCAACTAGTAAGGAGATCCGAGATCGCCCGCGTTGTTAGCGCCGCACGCTCCATCCGGAAAGCTCCTTCCATCCTTTGCTTTGCAGATCCCGCGGCGGCCCCGCGGCCGAACCCGGTCCCACACCAAGAACCCGCAGGAATCGCCCCTTCGGGCGCGCCCGACGCTGTCGTTTTCTACATACCGCCTCACGCAACAGCCCACAGCGACTTTGTATTGGTACCTCCCCCGCACATCGTGTATAAATGATGAACTTCAAGAACCCGATCGGGCGGGGGTCCGTTCGGGTGCATTCCGTTGGTCGCACGTTTTCTGATTGGGGTGCCGATTGCTCCACCGCAGGTATGTCAAACAGGCGGCCGCACTCGCCGCGCTCCTTCTCGGCGCCGTCGCCTCCTCCTCCATCGCCGACACGCTGACCTGGACCGGCGCGGGGGACGGCTCGACATTCAATCAGGCGCAGAATTGGAACCCCGCCCAAGCGCCCGCCGCGACGAGCGACTGCGTCATTCCCGCGGGCTTGACGCCCGTGGTCATCCGCAATTCGGTGACGATCGGGAGCCTTTCACTCGCGCGAACGCTGTCGTTCGACAGCTGCGTGCTGTTCGCTATCACCCGTGATATCAACTTGGCGAACGGAGCCGCGATCGAAATCTCAAATTCCGCGGGGTGCGCCGGTCTTCTGTTCGACGGAGGGTCGCACACAATCGGCGGGACCGGTGCCCTCCGGCTCCTCGCGAGCGGCGCCGGCGGTTCAATCCTCACCCTCGACAATGCCGCTTCGGTCTCCCTTGCCGCCGGCATCACCGTCGAATACCCCGATTCGGCGACCGGCAGTTCGGGAGGCTTCAACCTCCGATCCGGTTCCATGCTGACGAACAACGGAACCATTCGTATCGCCGCCGGCACAAAGCCCTTCAACATCGCCGGTGCCGGCACGCTGATCAACAGCGGCGTCATCGACGCCTCCGGCGGGACGCTTGCAATAAAGCCGTCGTCCTGGACCAACAACGGCCAGATCACCTGCAATTCTGGTTCCCTTGCCTGCGGCGGAACCTGGTCCAATCTCGGCTCCGTCTCTCTGACAAATGCCACTTGGACGCTCGGTGGCAATTTCACATCTCTCGGCAACTTCACACAGTCAGGCTCCCGTCTCAATGTGGACAGCTCATTCACGGGCACCCACCTGCAGGCCTCCCCCCAGACCGGCGACATCCATCTCCTTGCGGTCAAGCTCAAGGATGTACAACTCTCCGCAACCGGCGGCGCGCGATTCCTGGCTTCGGGTCTCGGCACAATCGAATCCAGTTCGCTTGATGGCGAACTCGTCTTCGAAGTCGGGCCGAGCACGACCCTCAAGGGCGGCTTCACGCTCCTCAACCAGGCGACCGTGTCAGTCCTCGGAACGCTTATCTTCGACGGTCCATCCCAGTCCATCGGCGGCAGCGGCGTCTTCACGTACGCCGATAGTTCGCTCATCCTCCGCGGCGGCAACACCCTCACCTTCGAGCACGACGTTCGTTTGGAGGCCGCGACGCCCACTTCTCGCGGTACCGTCGCTCTTGAGAGCCTCACCACCCTCGATTTCGCCGGTACAGCCAGCGCCATCGGCTCGGGCGCAGTCCTCACCGTCTCCGGAAACGGCACGCTCCAGAACCGCGGCACGTGGTTCGTCTCTCCCGGCGCCAAGATCAATGTCCAGCCCTACGCCTGGACCAATCAAGGCGTCTGGGACGTTCAGGGCGGAGACCTCTCGCTCTACGGCCGATTCTCTTCCCTCGGCGCTATTCAACGCGATGGAGGCACCATCACCCTCGGCGGCGTCTGCCTTTCACCTGTGCTCGCCGCCGCAGGTGTCCCGGGAGCCATCCGGCTCGATCAACTCGGACTCACCAGTACCACCTTGGATTCTCCCGCCGGAGGCTTCGAGATTGTCGGGCCCACGGTCTGGACCTCCTGTTCCATCAGGGGTTCGCTCGCAACGACCTGTTGCACGGATTTCACCATCAAGAACGGATTGACGCTGCTGGACGGCGCGGAGATCTCCCTCCGATCCAACTTCAACTTCTGGATCGGACAGCAATCGCTGAGTGGCCAGGGCACCGTCTTCCTCATGAACGGCGGACAGATCACCCTTGTCACGGGCGCCGATCTCACGGTCGGCCCCGGTGTTTCTCTTGTGTACGGCGCCGACTCCCAGACCGATGCCTTTGCGATTCAGGTGAATCCTTCAGCCCGCCTTACCAACCTGGGACTGATCCGCTGCGACCGGCCAACCGGCACGCTCGATATCGGCTCGCAGGGAACATTCATCAACCGCGGCATCATCGATGCCGTGAGCGGTCGCCTCACCATCCGCCAGAACGACTGGGTTTCGGAAGGAACGATCCGCATCGCCGACGCCGTCGTGACGATCGACGCCGCGATTTCCTCGCTCGGGAACATCCAGCGCAACGGCTCAGGAAATTTGCGCATCGCCGGGTCCTTCGCTGGGAACACGCTCATCGCCGATGCCAATACCGGAGATATCGCCTTTTCGGATATCGTCTTCTCCCATTTCCGCCTCGAAGCGCGCGACGGCGCCAAGTTCATCGCGATGTCCAGCTACCGAAACGCCGGTGGAATCGACACGAGTCTGATCGATTGCACCATCGCCGGCGCCCTCGAAGTGGTCTCCTGCCGTCCCCTGATCGTGCAGGACGGGCTTCATCTCGAAAACGCTCTCGTTACCTTCGGGACCGGCTCATACCCCTGCTACGGCGGCGCGAGTTTTACCAGCGCCTGCAGCATCGACGGCTCGGGCGCCATCTTGCTCGGCCGGGTAACCGTGTCGGCGCCCCTCACCATCGGGCCTCAGGTCGAACTCCGATCAGACCCCGCGTCGACCTTCAATTCGATCACGCTTTCGTCGCCCGGGTCGCTTCTGAATCAAGGAAAAATACTCTGCAGCTCTCCGGGCGTCCTCTCCATCAGTGGCGGCGCCTTCACCAATACGGGAACGATCCAGGCGGATTTGGGCGAGCTCGCGGTCTCCTCTCCTCTCTCCACTTCCGCCGGCATCTGCAAGCTGGCCGCGGGAGCGACCCTCGGTCTGGATAATCTGCAGAATTCTTCGGCCCACGTTGAACGGACCGCCGGCACGCTCCGCCTGGGCGGTCTTTGCACGGATACCGACATCACGATGCAGGAACCGGGCGCAACCACCATCCTCTCTTCCCTCTCGCTCACGGGTGCGCGTCTGAGTTCCGTTCCCGGTTCACGCTTCAAGGTCGCGGGCGGCACAACCCTCAAGGGCTGCACATTGGCCGGCGAGATGAGCATGACAACGTACGCTTCGCCCTCGCAGTTGCTCACGCTCACCGACGGCCTGACGCTCGAGAACAACGCCACGTTGCTGCTCAATGCGCCATCGCCCAATGCGCCGTTTCTGATGATCCGCTTCGACGGTACGCCCGCCGGACTTTTCGGCGACGGAACCGTCCGTTGGGAAGCCGGTTCCATGACCTTCCTCACGCCCGGCACGATCGCGCCGGGCATCACGCTGAGTATTCCTCCCAATGCCGAATCCTCGGTGGGTCCCATTTCCGCCGCGAGCCTGCTCAACCAGGGCACAATTATCTGCGAAAAAGCGGGCGCCAAGTTCAATATCTCCGGCACCTTCACCAACCAGGGCAGGCTGCAGATGCTCGCCGGGGCCGCCACACTGAAGTTGGCCGGTCCACTGGGCGAATTCATCCTCGCTTCCGGCGCCAGCGCCACGCTCAGCGGCACGTACACCGTCAATAAGCCGCTCCTCATCTCGCCCGGCGCCGCCCTCGCGCTCGGCGGCGTTTGGCAGAATGAAAGCTCCATCAGCGCACAGAGCGCCGCGCTCAGTTTCAGCGGCACATGGTCCAACAACGGATCCGTCGAACTCATCAATAGCAGCCTTGCACTCGGCGGCGTCTACGCCGCTCTCGGTTCGCTCGCCAAAACAAACTCCACAATCGTCTGGGGGGGCACCTTCACCGGTCCGTTGTTCGCGGTGGGACCCGACACCGGCGACGTCCTGCTCAACGGAATGTCTTTCAGCGGAACCCGCTTGCAGGCCTCCCCCGGATACAAGTTCATCATCGGAACCGGCACAACGCTGACCAACTGTGTGCTGGCCACCGATTTGGCCGTGGGTCCCTGCGCCACGCTCAATATCCGTCAGAACCTCACGCTCGAAAACCACGCCGTGATCTCGGTGGAAAACCAGTCGAATTGTTCCAACGTTCCCGTCACGCTCGGTGCAAATCTCCAGCCCTCGACCGTGTCCATTCAGGGCAACGGCGAGTTCATTTTTCGAACCACGCGCTCCGGCGTCGTTCTTCAGACGATCAGCTCCGGGCCTTTCAACATCGGTGCCGGAATCACGATCCGCTACGAGCCCGCCGTCGGCGGCGCCGCGGCATCCGTCGCCATAAGCGGGTTGATGCAGAACTCCGGCGTCATCCGCTCCACGGCGCCCGGTTCCACGTTCGCCATCACCGGGACCCGGTTCGCAAATCTGGGCACAGTGGAAGCAGCAGCCGGATCGTTCACGATCAATCCCACCTCGATCAGCAATTACACCGCAAGCACGTTCACCCTCTCCGGCGGCAGGTGGATTGCCTCCGGCGGCGCTCTCTCGCTCGGCGCGCGTCCTGTTCGTCAGGTCGCCGCCAATACCGAAATCGCGCTCGCTTCACCCCTCTCCACGCTCGACCTTGCAGCGCTCGCCGCCAACGCCGGCACGATCAGGCTGGGCTCCGGGTCCCTCGCGATCGCCCCCATCGCCGGCGCTTTCACGAATTCCGGAATCATCGATCTCGCGCCCGGTGCCGCGCTTTCCGTCACGGGCGATGTGCAGCTCGCGGGCGTCTTCCGCTCAACCGTGCGCGGATTCGAGCAGTCAGACTGCGGCGCGATCTTTGCATCGGGCGTCATCACCCTGATGGGCCGCTTGACCGGCGCCTTCCAGGCGCCATTCAGTCCCGTGGCGGACGATCCCGCCGGTCACATTCTCGTCGCGCCTTCGATCCTCGGCAGCTTCACCTCCGCATGCTTCGATGCGTCGCCCGCCCTCCTCGGCATCACACCGGTGCTGAACACCGATGATGCGCCGGCCGTTGTCGACGTAGTCGCAACCGCCTCTTCAGGATTCGCTCCGGTGATGACCCTCCAACCCCCCGCCTCCGTGCGCGCGCATCCCAACGCGACCCTCACGGTGGACGGACTCCCAACCAACGCGGTTTATCAATGGCGAAAGAATGGCCAGGCTCTGGAAGACGGCCCCACACCGCACGGCTCATTCATCTCGGGGGCGCACACCCGCTCCCTCACCGTGACTCGTGCGGGACTCCTGGACGCAGGTGACTACTCCGCCCTGCTCGCCAACGACTGCGGAACGACCATCTCTTCAATCACGATCTTGACCGTCTGCCCCGCCGACCTCAACGCCGACGCCCTCGTCGACGACGCCGATTTCGTCCTCTTCCTCGCGAGCTACAACATCCTCGACTGCGCCGACCCGTCCATGCCGCCCCTCTGCCCCGGCGACCTCAACGCCGACAACCTCGTCGACGACACCGACTTCACAATCTTCGTCGCCGCCTACAACGAACTCCTCTGCCCCTGACACGCTCCCGAGTGAAAGGCCGCGATTTCAACGCCGACGGCTTTGTTGACGATGCCGACTTCCAGGTTTTCTCTTCCGCATACAACACGCTCATGTGCCCGCAGCTCGCAATCTGCCGGTGCTCCATGCCCGCGCCCGAGGGGCCTCCCTGCGACGTCTACCGCTGCGACTAGCGGCAACTTCGGCTGCCCGCCGATAACTCGCGGCCCGTCGCGTGCGAACGGGGTATTCCCGCTGGATCAGCAGACCAAGCTTGGGTTCCAGGCGATCGCGCGGTAAATTGGGTGTGGACCGACCATGTCGAATCCGCTCCGCGCAAGCAATCTCGCCCCCGCGCTGTTGTGTGCCGCGCTCGCACTTCCCGCGCGCGCCCAAGTCACCATCAACACAACCAATCAGTCCATCACCGGCGATACCGACGGACTCTCGAATTCTTTCAACGGCACACCCTTCCGCGCCTATCTCGATAACGGCATCGCCGTCTTCGCCATCAAGGGCGATCTCACGATCCCCGCCAACCAGACGATCACGATCACCGGCTCGCGCCCCTGCCGCATCCTCGTCGGCAACAACCTCACGGTGAACACGGGCGCCACCTTCAACGCGTCGGCCACTTCCGCCGCCCTGCCCAATCCGCTCCCGGGACCCGGGGGCGGCTCAGGGGGGCTTGGCGGCGCCGGCGGCGCGGGGGGAATGGCATCTTTCTTAACACCCCTTGGGGGATCGGCCACTACCGGAGGAAACGGCGGAAACAAAGGCGTTTGCGGCACCCTCGCGGGCTACACCGGCTCCGCAGGCCAGGCCGGCTCTTCCGGCCAGCGCGGATTCGATGGGTCGCCCGGAAGCCTCGGTACCGCAGGCTCTTACGGCGGCCTTGGCTACGGCCAAACCGGGCTGGGCGCGTTCTACGGCCTTGGCGGATCCGGCGGTCTTCAGGGAACCGGCGGTACCCCAGGCCAAGGCGGCGGCGCGGGCAACGGTGGCTTCGGTGCCATGTCCTTCGCGGGCAGCGGTACCTCGGGCAACTTCGGTTGGCCTGGCAACCACGGCACCTCCGGCGGCTCCGGCTCTCAAGGCATCAGCGGCAACAACGCCTCCAACCCCACGACGGCGAATGCAGAAAGCGCCTTCATCGGCGGAAACGGAGGTGCCGGTGCGGGCGGCGGCGGGGGCGGAGGGGCCGGAGGGAGCGGCGGTGCGGGTGGGTCGGGTGGGTCGGGTGGCGGCGGCGGTGGGTCGGCCTGCAACGCTGGTGCGAAGGGTGGAAATGGCGCTGCGGGCGGAAACGGTTCGCTTGCTTCAAATGGCGGCGCGGGGGGAGCGGGTGGTCGAGGGGGAGGTGGGGGCGGAGCGCTGGAGATTCAGGTGCTGGGGCGGATGGTTGTGCGCGGGTCGGTCCTCGCGCGCGGAGGTGATGCGGGGGCCGCGGGAGCGGGCGTCGCTGGTGGAGGGGTTCGATATGAGGGCGGGTTGTCGGGGTTTGGGTTTTCGGGGGCGTTTGGCGTTTCGGGATCGGGAAACGGGGGAGCGGGTGGAAACAGTGGCGCTGGCGGAAACGGCGGTGCTGGAGGGACTGGGGCAAATGGCGGCGCGGGCGGAGGGGGCGCGGGTGGGACTGTGAGAATTGTGGGGACTGAAGTCGATTTCTCCGCGAGCGTCGATGTTCGGGGTGGAAAGAACTCGGCGGGAAATTCGAGCGGGGCCAACGGGCGGCTTCAGGCGGGCGCGCATGTTGCGGATGCATTCAGCGCGGGCGAGGTGAACGGATCGGTGGCGATCGTGCCGGCGCCGATGGAAGCCAACCCGCACTTTGCGGGTCTGCCGCAGACGGCGATGATGGCGAATCTGCAGGGCGGCGCGGCGATCGCGGGGATCGTGCCGAATCTGAGCGCGATGGG
>JAFEBN010000114.1 GCA_018242645.1 Planctomycetota bacterium
CTTTCTCTGGCCCGAAAGCAATCCGGGCGAGCGGGTTTCCGAAGAACTACTGTCCACCTCTTCCATGGAACAGTCGGAGACCCCCACCATCACCCCGACCACCCTGCCCAAGGCCGGCGCGCCCGAAGCGGCACTGAAGGCCAAGGCCCACCGCAAAGAGGTGATCAAGCAACTCGGCCCGACCGCCGTGCTGGGCGCCATCTGGGCCATCGCCCCTGCTGTGCTGGGGGGCTTACTGCTCTGGAATCTGGACCCCATTTCGACCTGGCTGCGTTCGATGGAGCCTTGGGGCTGGCTGATTTACGTCGCTGTCTTCATCGTGAGCGCCGGCATCGGCTTTCTCCCCACCTACGGCCAGTCGCTGCTGGGCGGGTGGGTGTTCGGCTTCGCGCTCGGGTTTCCGGGTGCGATGCTGGGCTTTGTCGGCGGGAGCGTGATCGGTTACGCGATCGCGCAAGGGGTGAGCAAGCACAAGGTCGAAGAAGTGCTCGACGCCAATCCGAAAGCGCACGCGATCCGCGAAGCGCTGATCGGCCACGGGTTCTGGCGGACGCTGTGGGTCGTCACGCTGATCCGCTTGCCACCAAACTCGCCCTTTGCGTTGACGAATCTTGTCCTGGCGAGTTCGGGCGTGCGGTTCCTTCCCTATCTGATCGGAACGGCGATTGGGCTGGCGCCGCGAACGGGCATCGTGGCGTTTGCGGCGGCACTCGGGTCCAAGCGGGCCAAGAACATCCAGGAGTTCATCCTGAATCAGGAATGGTGGGTCACGGCCCTGGGCGTGACGATCACCGTGCTGGCGCTGGGCATCCTGGTGTTTATCGCCGAGCGGGCACTCAAGGCGGTCTCCAAGGGCGCGCCGGCAAAATAAATCAGGCGATTGGTCTGCCGCATTCCGGGCAAACACCGGCCAAACCGGCGATTTCGTATTTGCAGCGCGGGCACCGACCGGCGCGGAGCAGGCGAGCCGTGCGCCGGGCCCGGGCGTCACCAATCGCTCTGGGCACCCAAGCGAGCGACACAAGAAATAGAACAAGCACCGTCCCGGCCCCGACCGTATTCATGATGCCCGGCCAGTTCACCATGACCAGGTCGGGATCAACACCGGAGATGGCTTCCGCGGCCGTGGGGACATTGCCGCCGCGTTTGGAGCCGAGCCACCCGGCGAACGCCGCTTTGGCCTTTGATTCGTCCGCGGCACTCAGCGACGCTTTCCCCAGCGGGCGGAGGCGCACGCTGTATTCATCCCGGAAGCTGGTGACGTCGTAAAGCCCCTGGGCGTGGCGCTCGTAGATCAGTTCGGCCCGGATGACATCGTCGGCGTTCTTCTGCAGCGCATCGATGAGACCCTGGGTGCTGCTGCGATCGAGATCTTCGACGCGGAAGCCGGCGCCATCCCGCACCAGAAAAACGGAAATCGGATTGCTGCGTTCGGCGGTGCCCACCTTGATCCCCGGCAGGGTCCATCCGCGAACCGAACAGGCACTTGTGTCCGCGCTTGGGACGCGCCACAACGAATAGAGGAGCAGCACCAGCAGGAAGACCGACACCGACGGCCGGGCGATGATGTCGCGGAGGCGACGCACGCGGAACTGTAAACGGGCCCGCGGTTGACAGTTGCGAGCGTGGGCGGTACGTTTGGCCCCCGGTTCTTGCAGGGTCCCGATGGGGTGTTCTATCGGGTTCGGGAAGGTCTTTCACCAGTGCGAGGTCATCCGTGAGCACGCCGTTCGGACCCGGCACGTCATCTCACGCCGATGCGAGTCCGCCCCATGCCGGCGGCGCCGTACGCTCGCAGGAAACCCCGAGACGCAACGAAGCCGCGCCGGCGCGCCGTCCGGCCACCCCGATGACCCGCCGCCCCACGATCAGCCCCGACTGTCAGCTCTGGCACGACATGCTGGAGCATCTGCGCAAGGCGTATCCCGCCATCTGCCGCCAGTGGTTCGAGGAGCTCGATGTCGCGGGCCTGGCCACCGGCACGCTCCATCTGCGGGCGCAGTCGGACATACATCGGAACTACCTGCAGCGGACCTGTGCGGCGGCATTCAACGATGCGGCGCGTACGGCGTCGGGCCGGCTTATCTCGATCCGCTTCCTGGGACCATCGGAAGATTTCTCTGAGACTCGCGACGCGGCGTCGGAAACGGCAGCGGTCGCCCCGGTGGAGGATGTGGCTGAATTGCCCGATCCGTACGCACCCGCCGACCTGCCACCGACGCCCGCGGAGCCGGAAGTTCCGGCGCGTGAAGAGCCGCCGGTGGTCGAGGTTCGCGTGCCGCAGGCGGTGGCGAGCCGCATCACGATCGAGAGCGCCGACCGGCGGGCCGATTCGCTGGTGATCGATCCGGATTACTCGTTCGAGAACTTCGTGGTGGGCCCCGGCAACCGGCTGGCGCATGCCGCGGCGGTGGCCGTGGGCGACAGCCTGGGGCGGCAGTACAACCCGCTGTTCATCCATGGGGGGGTGGGACTGGGCAAGACGCACCTGCTGCAAGCGGCCTGCCTGCGGATCCTGCAGCGCCGCCCGTCGGCCCGCGTGTACTACGTCTCGTGCGAGGGCTTCATGACGCAGTTCATGGAGTCGGTGCAGTCGGGCAAGATGGCGCAGTTCCGCCATCGCTTCCGCGATGTGGATGTGCTGGTGGTGGACGACATCCACTTCCTGGCCAAGCGCGACCGGACACAGGAAGAGTTCTTCCACACGTTCAACACGCTGCACCACGACGGGAAGCAGATCCTGCTCTCGTCGGACGCGGCGCCGGAAGAGATCCCTTCGCTCGAGGCGCGGCTGGTGAGCCGCTTCAAGTGGGGCCTGGTCGCGAAGATCGACCCGCCGTGTTACGAGACGCGGGTGGCGATCCTCAAGTCGAAGGCCGCGGCACGCGGGCTCACGCTGCCCGATGAATGCGCGTGCCACATCGCCTCGCGCATCGACAGCAACATCCGCGAGCTCGAGGGCGCGATTACCAAATTGCAGATCTGCATGTCGGTGGACAAGCGGCCGCTCGACCTGTCGCTGGTCAAGAGCGCGCTCAACGACCACACGCCCGAGGCGCTGCCGGAGCCGAGCATCCAGCAGATCATCACGGCGGTGACCGACTTCTATCGCATCCGCCTGTCGGACCTGCAGAGCAAGAAGCGGCCCCGGAGCGTGACGGTTCCGCGGCAGGTGTGCATGTATTTCGCCCGCAAGATGACGCGGCTCTCGCTCGAGGAGATCGGCGGGTATTTCGGCGGGCGCGACCACACGACGGTGATGCACGCGGTGCGGGCGGTGGAGAACCGGATCGACACCGAACCGGATTGTGCACCGCAGCTGAAGGCAATCGAGGACAAGATCCGGGCGAGTGCGTGAGAGCCGACTGAGCTCGCGATTCGGCGCGCTGCCATTCAAAAAAGGCTTTTGTTTGCTGCGCTTTCCGCGTAGGCTGGAGATTCTGGAGGTTCTCTTGCTCATGCGTTTACCGGCCCGGCCCGCGGCGTTGGCAATCGTTTTCTTTGCCGGCGGTTCGATCGCGCGAGCGCAGTGCGACGCCGTCGCCACCGATCTGGTCGCCGGGTACAAGGCGACCGGCCCGATCCGCGTCGGCGTCGCGCAACCGACCGGGGCCGCGTGGCAATTCCGACGCAACAGCGTGAACGGCCCGCTGCTGGAAGCGATCGATTCGCCTTCGTGGTCGGCGCCCGCCTGGGGGAGCCCGAACCTGGCGTTTCTGGTGCCGTGCGCCGGTCCGGTGTATTCCAATAACCCCGGTGAGAACGAGAACAATTTTTATGACCGGCCCCCGTCGTTCGCCGGGATCATGATGCACCCGATGGACGCGTCCGATTCGGTTGCGATCTTCACGGCACAGACGGCGATCACGGTCGAGAGTTTCCTCTGCACGGCGGAAGTGCTGGGCGATCTGAGCAACGGCGCGACCTTCGCCGTGTCGACCATCATCTCGGGAAACACGGCGCAGCGGATCGCGCCGACGCTTGTGCTGTGGTCCAGCCTGGCGAGCACGCAGGCTTCGGCTTCGGGCCTCCCCTGGCACCTGCTCCCCGGCGACAAAATCGTGATCAACACCGGGACCAACGGCATCGCAACGGAAGACTGGATCAGCGTTCGCGCCGACATGAGCATCAGCGGCGGCCCCACGCTTCTGGGTCCGCCCAAGAGCACGGGCACGTGCTTCGGCGGCACGGTCCATCTGCACGCCCCGGCGGTGGGAAGCAACCTGCAGTACCTCTGGCAGATCTTCGACACAGCGACGGACACGTGGACCAACCTGGGTAATGGACCCAACGGGATCGGCACCATTTCCGGTGCGCAAACCGACACGCTCACCATCGCCGACGCGACGGTGTTCAGCGAGACCTCGTACCGCGTCGTGGTTTCCAACGCCTGCGGCACGGTCACCAGCGCGCCTGCTCAGGTCCGCTTCTGCGCCGCCGACCTGACGTGCGACGGCTTTGTCGATGATGCGGATTTCTCGCTTTTTGTCGGGGCGTACAACACGCTGGTGTGCGATGACCCGGGAATGCCCGCGGGATGTCCGGCGGATCTCAATTACGACGGCTTTGTCGATGACGCGGACTTTTCGCTGTTTGTGAGCGCGTACAACACACTGCTCTGCCCGCAGTGACACACGGGCGGGCGCGGGTTGAACCGGATATCGCCTCGCCGACTATGCTGATCGCGTGAGCACGCGCCCGAAAAGCGTCCGCGCGATCAAGTGGGTGGGCGTCGTGCTTTCCTTGTTTCTCTTCGCGGTTTGGATTGTCAGCACGCGGATCGTCGGCCTGTGTGCGCTGCAAAGCGGATGGTTTTTCGGATTCGCGGGCGGGCAGGTGGGCTTTGGAAAGGAGAACCCGTCCAATCGCTTTCTGCCTCCGGGCGTCGGCTTCGAGCGGCACGCTCTGGGCTTCAACTGGGAATCGCGGTTTCGCGTGCGGGACACCGGCGAGATCGAGGTTTACACGCCCGCGCCGTTTGTTCTGGCGCCCGTGGCGATCGTGACGCTGGTGGCGTGGCGCGTGGACGCGATCGCACGCCGCCGCGCACGCGTGGGGCACTGTTCGAAGTGCGGGTATGACCTTTCGGCGACGCCGGAGGGGGCGAAGTGCCCGGAGTGTGGAGCGGGCCGGCCTGCGGCGACTTTGGGATAAGAGCGGCGCCTCTCGTTCCGCGATGGACGCTTGGGACTTCATCACAAAGACACGGAGGACATGAGGGTCACAGAGAGAGAGAGAGAGAGAGAGAGAGACGAACGAACACTGGTCTTTTTCTTCCGTCGGCAAATTGCCTTTTTCCTGTCTTTCTCCCTGCTCCCTCTGTTTACCGTGGTAAATCCCTCGCGCCGCTGTTACATCCACGCCCGGGCGATCGGCCGGAGATCGCCAAAAAGAAAAAGGGGAGACGCCGAATGCGCCTCCCCTGCTTCTTTGATTCAAATTCCTCTGTATGCGTCCGCATGGTGAATGCCGCCGCTCGATGATTCACCCGGACGCTCAGTCGACGCCGAGGAGCTTCTTGGTTTCCTTCAGGACATCCTGCGCCGTCAGGCCGCACATCTTGAGCATCTCGTCGGGCGTCTTGGCGCTCTTGGGGATGCGGGTGACGTGCATCTGCTTGAGGCGGAAGGCGTCGCCGGACTCGGTGAGCGCGTCGGCGATGGCGGAGCCGAGGGCGCCGCCGTAGTTGTCCTCGAGGGTGATGATGTTGCCGCCGGCGTTGTTGATGTGGTCGAGCACGCCGTCGGTATCGAAGGGGATGCTGTACATATCGAGCAGCGTGGCGCTGATGCCGGCCTTGTCGAGCAGCTCGATGGCCTTGTTGGCCTCGTGGACCATGTAGCCGGTGGCGGCGATGACCAGGTCCTTGCCCTCGGTGAGCGTCTGGAAGCCGCCGAGGTTGAACACGTCCTTGTCGCTGTAGAGGAACTCGGTGTCGGCGCGGAGCGTCCGCATGTAGCAGCAGCCATCGTACTCGGCCATGACGCCGACCAGGGCGTAGGCGGCGTACGCGTCGCTGGGTTGAAGAATGTAAAAACCGGGGTTGCCGCGATGGTCCTTCATCGTGGTGAAGGCGCGGAACCAGGCGACGTCGGGGAGCGACATCTGGCTGGGGCCGTCGGAGGCGAGGGTGATGCCGCTGTGGCTGCCGACGATCTTGAGGTTGGCGCCGGAGTAGAGGCCCATCTCGATCTGGTCGTAGGCGCGGGTGAAGAACTTGCTGAAGGTGGCCATGAAGGGGACTTTGCCGCCGGCGGAAAGACCCGTGCCCACGCCGATCATGTTCTGCTCGGCGATCTTGCACTCGAAGAAGCGCTCGGCCGAGGCCGGGTCCTTGCGGAACATGTCGGTGAAGGTGGAGTTCTGCACGTCGGCATCGAGCACGACGACCTTCTTGTTGACGCGGCCAAGCGCCCGCAGGCCGATGCCGAAGGCGCGGCGGGTCGCGATCACGCCGGACTGGAACAGGCTCTCCATGTCGAAGGCCTTCATCGCCTCGGGGAGCGTCGGCATGTCGCCGGTCGCCAGGTCGGGCGTGCTGATCTCCGGCGGCGGCTCGATGGTGAACGAATCGCTCTGCGCCAGGCTGCTGGTGAGCTCCATCCGCTTCTGGTCGAGCTCGGCCAGTGCCTTCTTGAGCGCGTCGCCGGTGGCGACCTTGCCGTGCCAGCCGGCGCCCTGCATCGACTCGGCGCCCCAGCCCTTGACCGTCTTGGCGACGACCGCCATGGGCTTGGACGCCTTCTCGAACGCGTCGAACGCGTTCTTGATCTGCGTCGGGTTGTGACCGTCGATCACCTTGACATCGAAGCCGAAAGCCTCGAGCTTCGCGGCCGTCGTCTCGGCGCTCTGCTGACCGCTGACGCGATCGGACTGGCCGAACTCGTTGCAGTTGAAGATCGGCAGCACGCGGTTGAGCTTGTGATCGATGATGTAGTCGAGGGCTTCGTCGATCTGGCCTTCGCGCGATTCGCCGTCGCCGATGATGCAGTAGATGTGCTTGTCGATGTTGTCGAGGCGAGCGGCCTCGGCCAGACCGGCCGCGACGCTCAGGCCCTGGCCGAGCGAACCGGTCGCGGAGTCAAAGAACGGGAAACCCTCCATCGGATTGGGATGGCCGTCGAGGCAGCTATCGGCGGCGCGCAGGGTCTTGAGATCGTCGATCGTCAGGCGCTTGCGGTGATTGGGGTCTTTCCCGTACATCACGCCCAGCTTCGCGCACGCGGCATACACGGCGGGAACGGCGTGGCCTTCGGAAAGAACCAGGCGATCGCTTGTCGGGTAGTCGGGGTAGTCGGGGCTCCAGCGCATGGTGTGGAACATCAGCACCGTGACCAGGTGTCCGATGCCCATCGATGAGCTGGGGTGACCGCTGCCGGCGGCGGCGGTCATCTCAAGGGCAAGTCGATCAAGTTCAATGGCTTGGGCGTGAACGGCGGCTTCGAAGGACATGCGGCAAACCTCCGTAGGGCGTGCGGGACAACACCGACCACGTGCCGCCCGACGCGCGTCGGCGGTGAGTGGGCACCTACGTCGAGTCGGACGACATCGTTCGAACCGCGCTCGGGGACGACCGGCGTTCCCACGCGGCTCTATCGCCGGCCCAATGGCCAGC
>JAFEBN010000115.1 GCA_018242645.1 Planctomycetota bacterium
CCTGCTCCGCCTCTTCCTCTGGCTCGGCGTGCTCATGGCCATCATCGGCCTCTGGTCCGCCTTCTCCGCCTTCAACTCCAATTCCATCTCAAGACCCACATCGTTCTCGAGGCCATCTTCATTCAGTCTCGAATTCTTCCTCCGCACGGGCTTCCAACTTACCGCCTTGCTGATCAGCCTCGCGTACATGGTCATCATGATGCTCTTCCTTGAGCAAATCGGCCTCCGGCTTCATGACCCCTGGATCGCCACCCGCGCGAAACTGCTCGTCTGGCTTGTCCCCGTTCTGATGGTCCTGTCCTGCACGGTCATCGCCCCCCTCGCGGCAGCCCTGCTCCAGGCACACCTCTATTTCAAGATCCGCTCACGCATCGGCGAACTGATGGCGACACCATCTACCTATTAGACCGCATGTAGTGCATTCTGCTCTGCAGGCCTGGCCGCTGCTGGAGGCGGCATCGGCGCCAAAGGGCACACCGACCTCTCGAAGTCGCCCAGTACCGCGGCACGAAGGGTCGGTTGCATGGCAAAGCACAACCTAGGTCAGGGCCACCCGCTACCCCGCGAGCATGTTTTGCGAGCCCAACACGTCCTGCGCTGTTCAATGCGATGAGTTCGAATTCCAGTTTCTTGCGAATTCCCTCACTGATTCAACATAGATTGCCGTCTTGATTTCGGGCGGCGGAACGACGTTCGCAAGTACGCTCATTGCCTCGTTGATGGCGGGGCCGAGGAATTCCTTGGCGTAGGCTTCGTCAATTCGAATTACCGTGCGCCGCTGGAAGGGACGCGGTTGATCGCCACTGTCATCTGCCTCCGCTTCGATATTTGTGGGGTCATAGGCATCCACTACAGAGTCTGAACTCGCGAATAGCAGGGCAAATCCGACGCAGACGCCCGAGGGCTCGCGACCAGAAGCCTCTATGAGCGCGGGGATCATCCGGCGCCACCATTCCGGCTTGGATCGCCGCTCATGCGGCTTTTGCCACGACCGCCGGATGAGATAACTCAAGCACCACGGAACTCCTGGCGTAAATGACCGACGAAGCCGATCAGGACCCTCCTGGCCAGAAAACCACTCACATGCGATTGTGCAAACGTCTTCTTCGAGTGCCCAGGCAGCTCTATGAACTACGCCTTGGTCTTCCGGACGATACTCCGAGCGTGGGGCCAGCCAATATTCAATTTCGGTCATCGCATTTAGGTCAACGCGGATTGCATCCGCGAGCCGTCTACGAAGGAGCGCGACGAGCTTTTCAAGACGTATGCGTCGCCGCCTAAGAATGCGGGCCAGTTCGATCAAAGCACTCAATGGTGCATCGCGATGTGGCCCATCGTGAACGATCGGTTTTAATCGTTGATCCGACAGAATTTGAGAAATCGTCTCGTCAATCAACAACAGCAGGCGGTCGCCGCCCAATAGCTCGCAGAATTGTTCCACTTTCTTCGATGCGAGATCATTCTGGCACAGCCACTTCGCGATTTGCTTCCTGTTACTGACTCCCAACTCGAGCTTCTCTTGCCGATAGGTGTTTAGGACGCCCAGCACTGCTTGATCACGCGGAACATCGTCGTGCGATTCCGACCGAATCCGCGTCAGATAGTCTGTCGGATGAGAAGTGGCCACTCCTTGGAGCCGGGACGTGCCAGACCCCATCTTTGGCGACAACAACTCTTTGAGAATCACGTGTTCCGAGCTCGCGTCCGACAGGAGCATCTTTTTCCATGCCTCCGCGTACTTTCGCTCCGAATCCAAAGTGGATCCCAAATCGGCAAGGGCGGCACGGCCCAGCCTTAAGGCGTCAATTGCCCTCACAGTCTCCGCCCCGTCACCGTTGGGCTTAGCCGATCGCCTCGATGGAATCTCGATCCGTCTATCGCTCTCGTAAAGAGCACACATCATGAATAGGTCATCAAAGTCGACTTCGCCGTGAAGTGATTGCCACGCTGCGCGGCATCTTCGAAGCGCCGACTTCAATGCTCGCGGCGTGCACAGAATCTCTGCAATACCAGCCGCCGCGTCTGGTATCAACGAGTCGAAGCCAAATGGGTTATCAAATTTCGCGAGCGCACGGTCGCGTAATTGGTCCGGTGCCAGCACAATTGGGAAGCGGCGCAACTGCTCATTGCGAAACCGCACTGCCACCCGGGCAACTTCCCGAGTCTCTAGCGGCGCCAAGTCTTCGACGTAGGACGCCAAGCGTGAGTAATCGATGTCGAGTTTCATGAATCAGTTCCGACTGCGAGCACGAATGAGATGTGGTCGATGATTCTGAACAGATCCAAGAGTGCGAGCATTTCCTGTTGTGCGTCCGTCGACGAGGCGAAAAATCGATCCAAGTCGTCAAGCCAAACGATAACGCGCAAATCCGCCGCTCCAAGAAACGCCGCAAGCCTGTAAACAACAGCCTTCTGGTCGTTTGGGGAGACGAACAACAGGCAAGAAAGCGTTGTCAGGAAGCCGCCGCCTTTGCGCATGGCATCTATGTACTGATCCGGAAGTCGACGTAGAAAATAGACGTCGGCTTCCTTGTGCAGGACTTCCACAATGGATTCGATGACCGCGTGTATCAACGACTCGGTGCTGGAATACCGCCACGCGCTAACCTGGAGGAAGCGAAGTCGTTTCAAACAACCATGCGAGTCTCGACACCAAATTCGCCTCTGACCGGCGTCTGTTGAGAACACGTGTTCTGTTTCCCGAAAGCGACGGGGCAGCGCGGATGGGTCGGTACAGTATGACTTCATGAGCTCAAGTATCGAGGATTTTCCTATTCCACGGGGTCCACGCAGAACGATCGTCGGCTCACCAAGTCCCGCGAGCCTGTTTAGCAATCGGGCGGCAACTATCGTTCTTCCAAACATGTCGTCTTCGGGTCGTTGAATGGGGCGGTCGTCGGCATCGAGCCAATCATCGATACTGAAGTTCTCTTCAAACTCAGAAGTCCGTGGATCGTCGGAAGCGGGATCTAGCCGCTTCGATCGCAGCGGCTGTGCGGGATTCGCCGGACCTGCGAGATAGTCCGGCGCTAATCCTCCTAGCGCCATTCCGAGTGCCACTCCGACAATTGGCGGCACAACGCCCCAGAGCGACTCCGCGTCGAACAATGAAGAAAAGGAACGTGTCGTCGAATCGCACAGCAAGTACGTTGCAATCCCAAGGAACAGGCTAGTGCTAATGGGCGGCAAGCAGAAAAAATGCTTGAAACCTATCGCTGCCTTCACTCGCCTTGATGCAATCGTGTAAGTAGCAAGCGCGGTGGCAAGCATCGCAGCGAAGGCCAGTGGTTCGTACCCCGCGAAGGCGAGTCGCGAGTTAATGGCTTCAAACGTACCGTCAACGGACTTGACCAATACGAAACAAATCGCGCCCGCGCCTAGTCCTTGAGCGCAAACGATAATCCAACGCCATTGTGGAATTGAAATTGATCCGTGCCGCATCGCAATGAGCTTATCCACCAACCGATACGGGAGGCAGATGACAGCGACGGCGGGTTGGCGGGTGGCACCGCTCAGTTTCCTGGCGACTCTAAACGACAGGACGACCACTCGCGTTCCCACGCGAGTGGTGCGAATCACGCTACCCCTTCGCGACCATCAGCCACTTCCTCGCCCTCCCCCGCTCCTCCTCCGTCATCCACCAATCCCCATCGTCCGTCTCTTCCTTGGACACCGCCGCCCGCAGCAGCCCGACTACACCCCCAAACTTCTGGTGCTGATCGTCGCGTGCTTTCACGCGCTCCGCGATCTGGGCGGACTTCATCTGGGAACGGACGGACACGGGATGGAAAGCCGGTGCTTCGGTGGAACATCCACCCACCCCCCACCCCCGGCCCTCGCTCCCATCGGGGAGGGGGTTTCGGACACGGATTCTGAAGTCCGGCGTCCGACATCGCGACGAAGTGGTCTTGCCCAGGACTTTCGGACTGTGGTGAAAGAGCATCAGGCGGTTGCGGCCTCCGCCTGAACTGGTGAACGATTGCCGGCGTCCGCAACAACACACGCCGCCAACCACCCGTGAACGAGCCGCATGTCGTCAAAGGCTCTACCGGATTTGGGGTCGGCGCATCGAGCTTTGGAATGCGGATCCCGTCCCAGAAATCACTTAAAGCCCGGCCGCCAGGAGACACACCCCCCGTTATCGGGCCCACTCTCTCCCCCCTTGCCCCCTTCGGCATGAAACCCTCTTTATCACTCGCCCTTCATCCTGTAATCTCAACACCCGCAGCCCGCGGCGATCGCGGGCCATCCGCATCCTTAGGAGAGAGAAATGTTGTATCGCACCGCCGCAGTTTCCGCATTGTCCATTGCTTCCGCCGCACTCGCCGGCCCCAGCGTCTTTAAAAACGTGCAGGACAACGGCTACTTCACGCCGTTCAACTCCTCCACTTCCTCATCAATCCGCTATGGCGATAGCGGCTGGTTCGGCAGCGGCAGCGATGCGCCCGTCGGCCTCGAATCCATCACCCTCGGCCTGGTCATAACCAACTCGACCCGCCTCGGCTCGACGGATATCAACTTCACCTTCAACGACGGCGACCCGAGCCACCTCGTCTTCGGCACCGGCGCCGTTCTCTACTCCACCACCATCCACAACGTCGAGCTTCCCGACGCTTCCGAAATCGGTGGCCCCGTCTACTTCTCACTCACCATCCCGCTCCCCGGCGTCTCCACCACCGGCGGATTCAACAACGTCGGCTGGTCCATCGGCGTGAGCAATTTCGACAGCAACGGCAACCTCGGCTTCCAGTGCTCCTCCGCCTTCGGCCAGACCGCCGGCTTCTACACCAACAACGCCTCGTTCTACGACGGCTCTTCCTGGAGCCTTTTCTCCTTCGGCTCCGGCCCCTACGGCGTCGCCAACTTCGTCGCCGATATCACCGTCCCCGCGCCCCACACATTCACGCTCGGCCTTGCAGGCGCTGCGCTCCTCGCACGCCGCCGCCGCTGATTCAGAGCAAATGGCACGCAGTTCACACCAGGCCCGGCGCAAGCGCCGGGCCTTTTTCTTGCGCGCCATCAACTCCACCCCGCGGCGCGCAAGCACACAGCCGGGCCGCCCCGCGAGCCCACTCGAAAAGCACACCAGTGCGCAAACCTGTTTCAGCCCCATCTTCGCCGCCAGCCCATCCAAGTGATCACGCCCGTCTGGACGCCGGTGCGACGAGCGAGATGGAAGGGGGTGGAGCAGGGGCGGAGCGCGGAAGCGGCGCGCGGTGTTGGTTGTGACGTCAAACTGTGAGCGAAGAGGCGGAAACCACGCAATTCTTGCCGGTTTTGGCCCGAAAGCACCGAAGGAAGGCGTCTGAGAATGCGGCGTTTGCTCGTATAATTTCGAAGAAGACATCCTCGCCACCGGGATCGCCTTGGACGGGGTTACCCGAACGGGGCGCTCGAGGAATCACGGTTCATGCAATCTCCATCGTTTGTGCAAAGCCTGTCCGGACGCCTGCTGCTGCTGGGGGTCGTGCCCACGGTGCTGCTGATCGCGGGGATCGTGACATGGACAGCGGTCGAGGGCTACCGCAATGTCCGCAAGGCGGAGGAGCAGGTGCTGGTGGCCGATGCGGGCGGGGCGGCGGCGGAGATGAGCACGCGGAACGACCGCTGGAACAACGTCGCGACTATCCTGGCGCAAAGCCAGGGGATCGGGCTGTTCGGGAAGCGGAAAGAAACGCTGGGGCTGCTCCAGCAGGTGGCCGACTCGAGCGATCTGCTGGACAACGCGTTCATGCTGCAGGAACCCAACGCCGACGGGGGCGACGCGGCGGCGCTGAAGAACGGCGAGCTGGCGCGCGAGTCGATGGACGGAAACGGCCGACTGCTGGCCCTGTGGCACTCGCGCGGCGAGAACTCGCTGCTGAAGAAAGTGGCGGGGATTGAAAACCAGGATGTGTACCTGATCCCGAAGTCGCTGTGGGAAAAGACGGGGAAGGCCGGCCCGTGGATCTCCGAGCCGCGGACGGTGGACGGCGAGGTGGTGGTTTCGCACGCGTTCCCGGTGATCGTGGGCGGGAAGTTTGTGGGCGTGGCGGGGATTGATCGCACGCTGGCCGTGCTCGGGCAGATTACCAATGCGATCAAACAGCGATCGAATGCGGATGTGTTTGTGATCAGCGCGGGCGGGCGGTTCCTGGCGGCCACGAGCGAGATGGGCCAGGGCGGTTCGCTGCTGATGAAGCCCGTTTCGGATACGCCCTATGCCCCGCTGTTTGCGAAGTGGCAGAAGGTGACGGCGGGCGGGACGGTGGACACGTTCGAAGAACACGACCCGGTGCTGGGCGAAGACGCGATGTACGCCGTGGAGCGGACGTCGGTGGGCGACTGGACGATCGTGACGCGGCGGCCGGTGTCGGAGGTGATGCGGGACGCGAACAAGACGGTGCAGCGGAACGCGGTGATGGGCGTCCTGGGCATTCTGCTGGTCTCGGGGCTGCTGCTCGCGGTGACGCGGGGCGTGGTGAGCCGCGTGGGGTCGGCGGCGCAGGCGGCGGACCGGATCGCGCGGGGCGACCTGACGAGCCCGGTGGGCGAGACCCGCGCGTCGGACGAGACCGGACAGTTGATGCGTTCGATGCAGATGATGGATGGGAACCTGAACACGCTGGTGGGCAACGTGAAGCAGGCGGGGATCCGGCTGAACTCGACGGCGACGGAGATCGCGGCGACGAGCAAGCAGCAGGAAGCGAGTTCGGCGACGTTTGGGGCGGCGTCGAACCAGATTGCCGCGGCGGTGAAGGAGATTTCGGCGACGGGGCAGGACCTGGTGCGGACGATGGAGTCGGTGAGCCGCATGGCGGCAGAATCGGCCTCGCTGGCGACGAGCGGGCGGGCGGGTCTGCAGAGCATGGAAGGCGTGATGCGCGACCTGGACGGGGCGACCTCGTCGATCGCGGACAAGCTGAATGCGATTAATGATCGCTCGCAGAAGATCACGACGGTGATCACGACGATCACGAAGGTGGCGGACCAGACGAACATTCTGTCCATCAACGCGGCGATCGAGGCGGAGAAGGCGGGGGAGTATGGATCGGGCTTCCTGGTGATCGCGCGGGAGATCCGGCGCTTGGCGGACCAGACGGCGTCGGCGACGCTGGACATCGAGCAGATGGTGCGCCAGATGCAGACGGCGGTGTCGGCGGGCGTGATGGAGATGGACCGCTTTGCGGACCAGGTGCGTCGCGGCGTGCGGGACGTGGTGTCGGCGGGCTCGCAGATGACGGAGATCATCGATCGCGTGAACCGGAGCACGGACAGCTTCAAGCAGGTGAACGAGTCGATGCAGGCGCAGTCGGAGGGCGCGAAGCAGATCAGCGAGGCGATGGGCTCGCTGGTGAGCAACGCGAACCAGACGGTGCAGTCGGCGAAGGAATTCGGGCGCGCGGCGGGAGACCTGCAGGCGGCGATCGCGCTCTTGCGGGACGCGGTGGCGAAGTTCAAGCTGCGGGAACAGGCGTAAACGGGCGAGCAGGACGGGCGAGCGTTTGAAGATCTGGATAGCACCGGCGCCGCGGCCTGCGCGCGAGCGCCGAAAGAAAGTTCCGGCGGACCATGATCAACACCGCGTACGTGAGGACATTGTCGGGGCGGCTGCTGGTGTTC
>JAFEBN010000116.1 GCA_018242645.1 Planctomycetota bacterium
TCGGCGGGAGTTTCGACACGCTGGGAAGCGCCGTGCGTTGCTCGGCAGACCGCGTGAGTCCGGTGAAGTGGAGATGTTGGTCGAATGAGCCGCGGCGGGACCGAATACAAGAAGGGCGACACGGTCGAGGGATTCAAAGTCCTCTCCGATCTTGGCCGCGGCGCCGCCTCCGCCATCTATCTCGTCAAGGACAAAGAGAACCACATCTGGGCTCTCAAGCACGTCGAGAAGATCGAGCCCAAGGACCAGCGCTTCCTCGATCAGGCCGAAGCCGAGTACCACGTCGCCCAGGCTCTCGATCACCCATCCATCCGCAAAATCGTCAAGATGATCAAGCGGGGCAAGAGCCTGCTCAGCCTCGAGACCACGCACCTGTATCTGGTGATGGAGCTGGTGGACGGCGTCTCGATGGAGGTGAAGCCGCCCAAGACTTTCGAAGAAGCTGTGCTCATCTTCGAGCAGACCGCCGAAGCGCTCCACCACATGCACACCCGCGGCTTCGTCCACGCGGACATGAAGCCCAACAACATCGTCGTCACCGCGGACGACACCGCCAAGATCATCGATCTCGGCCAGTCGTGCCGCATCGACACGGTGAAGGAACGCATCCAGGGCACGCCCGACTACATCGCGCCCGAGCAGGTGCACTGCCGCCCGATCACGCCCAAGACCGACGTGTACAACCTCGGCGCTTCGATGTACTGGATCCTCACGCGCAAGCACATCCCCACGGCGCTGGGCAAGGGCGACAGCCTCCTCGGCAAGATCGACGACAATCTCATCGAGAAGCCCGCGCCCGCGATCGCGCTCAACCCGCGCATCCCGCCGATGCTCAGCGAGTTGATCATGAACTGCCTCGAGATCGACCCCGAGAAGCGCCCGGCGGATATGAAGCTGGTCTCCAACCGGCTCAACCTCATCCGCGCCAAGCTCATCGCGATGCGCAACGGCCCCGCCGCCGAAACCGCCGAAAGCCAGGAAGACTCCGCGGCCTGATTGCTGAGCCCGCCCATTTGCAAGAACCTCTCGCGCACGCGAGAGGTTGAGTTGACGCCCTCATCGCCCAAGATTCGGCGCGTCTTCCATCCCGCTCGCCCCCACCGCCTATTTCGATTTCGCGTTGTAGGGCGTGTATCCGTCCCACTCGCAGGGCGACCATGTGTCGCCGATGAGCGTCGCCAAAAGCTCCTCGAAGATGCTCTCGGCGTTGTCGCTGTTGGACATCAGCACGATCCCGGTCTTCGCCTCGCCGAAGGCGATCATGTAGTTCTGGAATCCGTCCGCGTGGCCTTCCTTGAAGCAGGCCCGTCCGTGCGGCGTGTCGATGACGCCCCAGCCGAGGCCGTACGACAGCTTGATTCCGTCGTCGCGATCGGTCACCGCTTCGTTCAGCGTCGGGAATTGCCGCTCCGAGCGGATGCGGATGGATGGGTGCAGCATCCCGGTCTTGGATGCTTGGCTCAGCCCCTGGCCCCGCATCACGGCGCGAAGGAAAACCGCCATGTCCCGCAGCGTGGTGGCGGCGCTGCCGGCGGCGCGGGGTGAGGTGCGGCGCTGGTACCCCAGGTTCTTGCCGGCGGCATCATGACCGGACGCAAAGTCGGCTTCGAACGACGCATCCCAGATCATCCGCGTCTGCGGCATGCCGAGCGCGTCGAACACGCGCGCCTGCATCTGTCCCCCGAGTTCGGCCGCGGCGATCTCCTCGACCACGAGTTGCAGCAGGTTGATTCCTTCGCCCGAGTACGCGTATCGCGCGCCCGGCTCGAAGTGGAACCGCAGCTTGCCGTCGGGCTCGAGAAATCGAAAGTTTGCGAATCCTGAGGTGTGGCTCAGCAGGTGGCGAGCCGTGAGGCGGTCGAGGCGCGGATCGCCCTTGAGGTCGGCGTATTTTTCGATTTCCGCCGGCGAGCGCTTGCAGTACGAGACGATCGGCCGGTCAACATCCATCCTGCCCTCGTCCACCAGCGTCATGACGTAGTAGGCGAACATCGCCTTGGTGAACGAGGCGGCGTAGGTCACCGTGGTTTCGTTCAGCGGCAGGTTCTTGTCCGCGTCGCGGAGCCCGAAAGCACGCTGGTACACGACCTCGTTGTCGTTCAGAATTGCGATACCCAGGCCCGTGACCCTGGCCGCGTGCATCAGCGACTCGACCGAGCGCGCGATCGACTCGGGTGGCAGTGTTGTTCCGTCGAGCCGCTGCACGGGCCGCTCGATCCGCGCGGGCTCGCCGGCCTGACCGGGTGTGGATGCGGAGGCCGCGCCCAGCAGAAGCACGGCCAGGTGTGCCACTCTTCGGAGGATCATGATGACAGCTCCTTCGTGCCCAGAGTACCGATGCCGCGGCGGGGCAGGCCCGTCGCCGGCGCGTCCGGAATTTGTCCGATTCCGCGTGCCGAGGCCGGGTATCGCACGCGGGGCCTGCAAAGATCCCCCCTTTGCCGATCGCGCGCGGCGTATCGCAGAGGCTCGACCGCGCCGATTGCCGATGAAAGTGCCCTGTCCGATGACGCCCAACGCGCTCAACCCGCTCTCGCTCGCCGATGCCGATGCTGTGGTCGCGCTGTTTCGGGCGGGGGCGAAGGCGTGTCGCGAGGCGGGCTGCCGCAGGGGCTCGATTGAGCTGATCCGCGCGCCGGGGCGGCTGATCGCCACGGGCGACCTGCACGACCATCCGATGAACTTCAAGCGGCTGGTGGAGATCGCGGGGCTGGGGGGAGACGGGCCCGCGCACCTGACGCTCCACGAGATCATCCACCCGCCGAACCTGCTCAACGGGGTGGACTATTCGTACCGCGCCCTGGCGCGGGTGGCGGCGCTCAAGGCCGAGTTCCCGGAGCATGTGCACGTGCTGCTGGGCAACCACGAACTCTCGCAGATCATGGGCGCGGGCATCATCAAGGACGGGGTGAAGGTGGTGGACGCGTTCAACGCGGGGCTCGAGAACGTCTTTGGGGCTGACGCACCGCGCGTGCTGGAGGCGATCGGCGAGTTTGTCCTTGCCATGCCGCTGGCGCTGCGCTGCGAGTGCAACAAGCCGGACGGCTCACGGGGCATCGACATCCTCTGCTCGCACTCGCTGCCCGGCCTGGCGATGATGCAGCGGTTCGACCCTTCCGTGCTCTCGCGCGAGTTGACCAAAGAGGACTATGAACCGCGCACCGGCGCGGCGCACATCATGATCTGGGGGCGCGGCTACGACGCGGAGCAACTGGAAGACCTTGTGGAACGCTGGGGCGTGAACCTGTTCATTCTGGGCCACGAAAAAGCGCCGGAGGGGGCCGCGTTTGTCGCCCCCAACGCCGTCGTGCTCAACACCGACCACGAAAAGGGCGTGTACCTGCCGGTCGATCTCTCGAACCCGCCGACGCCCGTACAGGCGATGGAGCGGGTGGTGCGGTTGGGTGATGGCTGATCACTCGTACTGCACATCATCCAGATAGAACGTCACGGGCTTGCCCTGGCCGCCGAGGGCCCAGACGAGGCCGGTCTTGATGCAGGTGAGATCCTTGCCGGAGAGGTCGATCTCGTACTTCTTCCAGTCGCTGGTCAGGACCAGTTGCTTCGAGACGATCGCGGTGTCGTGGTATTTTTTCTCGCGGCCGATGGTGCCGACCTTGATCTCGACCTTTTCGCCGCCGGCCTGGCCTCGCGCCCAGAACGTGAGCTTCTTTGCGCCGGTGAGGTCGTAGCCGCCGGGCTGGTCGCCCCAGTCGTTGGCGGGGCTCTGGAAGGCGACGCCTCCCCAGTTGTCGCCGGCGGTGTACTGCACCTTGAGGCAGGTCGCGCCGGTGTGGGGCTTGTCGGATGAGCCCGGGTCCATCGAGATGGCGCTGGTGTTGCCCATCCAGCCCGAGGGGGTGAAGGCGCCGGGGGCGCCGTCGGCGTAGACGACCAGGGGCAGCTTGGCTTTCACCGCGCCGCCCATCTTGGGTCCGTTCACGTGGAGCGGCACGTTGGCGGTCGCGCCGCCGCCGTGGGCATCGGTCACGAAGGCGTAGAGCCGGTAGACGCCGCCTTCGGCGGGCATCTTCAGCGTGATGTCGCTGTTGGTGGACTGGACAATGGCTTCGGGGTGCGAGGGGCGCTCGGAGACGGCGTCGCCGCCTTCGCTGGGATCGAGTTCCGATTGCAGCACCCACGCCACCTTGATCGGGTCGTTGTCGGGGTCGGAGGCTTTGAGCGAGACGCGCACGGTGTCGCCGGGCTTGAGCTGGTCGCTGCCCTGGAGCTTGAGCGGCTCGACCACGGGCACGCGGTTGGCGGGGGGCTTGCCGGTCCAGACCTGCTGGAGCGCATCGACGGCGCCCAGGCGTTCTTTGCCCGCCGTGGGCAGGAAGAGGCCGAACCACGTGAGCGTGGCCTCGCGCTTGTCGCCCCAGATGAAGGCGTAGGAGCCGAGCGTGAGCGGGCTCTTTTCGTATGCCGCGGCGCAGTCGCCGTAGATGGCGGCCTTTTCGGTGCTGGTCTTTTCGGCGGTGACGCCGAAGGCGTTCTTCTCGGTTTCCCAGGTGCCCGGGGGGCCGTACTCGCAGACGATCATGGGCTTCTTGATGCCGGTCGCGGCGTAGCGCTCGGGGAGTGACTTGGCGCCGCCGTACGAGTTGACGCCGACGATGTCGATATCCGGGCAGAACTTCTTGATCGACGGGATCTTTTCGCCGCCGATCTCGGCGATCACGGTCATCGTCGGGTGATTGGGATCGACCTGCTTGATCATTTTGGCGATGTCGTTGACGGCCTTCCAGATGTTGGGGTTGTCGCCCTTGGCGTAGCCCTCCATCTCGTTGCCGATGCCCCACACCAGCACGGCGGGATGGTCCTTGTACTTCATCACTGCTTCTTTGGCTTTCTCGAACTGCTCGCGGACGGCTTTCTCGTCGCTGTAGTTGAAGCCGTGGCGCTCGTGCCCGAGCCAGATGCCCACGGCGACGGAGATGCCCTTCTTGTGGGCTTCGTCGAGCTGCTTTTCGAGGTTGTCGGCGCCCCAGGTGCGGACGGAGTTGCCACCGACAGCGCTCAGTGTGTCGAGGCTGCCGCTGCCGCCGCCGCCGCGGATGACGTAGGGCTTGCCGTCGCGGAGGAGCTGCCAGCGGCCGTCCTTCTGGACGAGTTCGACTTTGACCGGCGCGGCCATCGACAGGCCGCAGGCGAAGAGGAGGGAGGCAACCACACCGATGCGGGTCAGAAGCATTGTGTTTCTCCAGTGGAGCGGGGATGTGCCCCGACGGAGAAGCGTACCGCCCGGTCCGCGGCGTTCGTTCATGTAACAGCGGCGAATTCGCATGAAACTGCACGGAGCGCCGCTCGGGCGCTCGCTCCGGCATCGATCACGCTCGAAACGTTTATTCGCAGAGCAGGTTGTTGTAGTAGCTCACGAAGAAGAGGAAGTCGGCGTCGTCCACGAAGCGGTCGCCGTTCCAGTCGCAGCGCCTGTCGGCTTCGGGCACGACCAGGTTGTTGTACGCGGGGACGAACTCGATGAAGTCCGAGTCGTCGACCAGGCCGTCGTAATTGAGATCGCCCGGACAGCGGATGCCCGGCGTGAACGAGCTGACGCGGAAGCCGCCGCAGTCGTTGCTCGCGCCGAAGTCGTAGGCGAAGGCGTCGGCGGGGGTCCAGGGATCGATTATCAGCTTGGTGGTCTGCGATCCGAGGCGGCGCTCGTTATCGCTGAGCGGGATGTCCTCGTGCTGGTACCACTGGTAGAAGATGGGGCCGGGGCCGGTGACGGTCCACTCGAGCTCGACGCGATCGCCGGTCTCGGGGTTCGACGTGTACCAACCGGTGCCGAGCTGGACGGGATCGCACTCGTCCTGGGAAAAGTCGTTGAAATCCCACGAGAGAATGGTCTGATCGGCCGTTGCGGCGCCCGCGCCGGCGGTGAAGCCGACCCAAGCGCAGCCGCCGTCGAGCACGCTGGACTCGTCGATGTTGTCGAGGTTCACGGGAACGAAGAGCACGGGATTCTCGTCGAGCCACACGTACATCACGCCGGGCGTGTACTCGATCTTGACGGTGTGCTCACCTTCCAGGTTGTCGGGGAGCACCACGTGCGCGAGCGAGGCGGAATCCTGAAAGTCGTTGGCGGCGCTGCCGCGGCTCTGCACGCTGATGTGGGCGACCTGGAACTCGTCTTCGAAGCGGAAGGTGTCGATCTCCACCGCGAGCGAGCGCTCGATGCCGGCGTAGCCGAGATCTGAGCCGCCGCCGCCGAGCGCGTCGGGGGCGTAGGACTGCACGACGAACGCGAATCCGTCCGCTTGGCCGTTCTCGATCAGGAAGCGGAAGCTGGTGGTGAACCCGCTCGTGAGCGCCGCGGTCGAGGTGGTGTACCACGCGGCGCCGGCGCCGCCCTCGCCCTCGCTCGTCAGAAAGATCCGATCCGATGAGGCGAGCGCGGTGCCGACGAACGTGAGGTCGGTGGTGGTGCTGAAATCCGGAAATGTGAACTTGGCGCTGCAGTCTCCCAGCGCCTGACCAGCCACCGCCGCCACCAGCAGCCCGCACAACGTCTTCATGGTTTCCCTCTCCGTCCGGCTCAGATGCCGTTGGGCGAGTCTACCGGAGAACCCCCGGTTTGACCGCATGAAATCCGGCTCAAGTCGTCCGGCGGCGTGCGGTGAAAGTGGAGCTGGGGAATTACCAACAAAGCTCCACCATGGAGCTTCTGGGCGCGATCTGTATTGGTTTGGGGTTATCAGCCGCTGGCGGGCTGCGGGTCTTTGTGCCCCTTCTGATCGCGGGTCTGGCCCAGCGGCTGGACCTGGTGCACCTGGCGCCCGCGCTGGCCTGGACAGCCTCGTGGCCGGCGCTTGGGTTGCTTGGCCTGCTCTGCCTGGCGGAGGGCGTGGGGTACTGCATCCCGGCCGTGGACCACGCGCTCGACGCGCTCAGCGCCCCGGCGGGGTGGCTGGCGGGGGCGCTGCTCTCGATCGGGCTGATTGCTCCGGAACTGCACTCGTCGCTGACTTCTGACGGAACGATTCACTCGCTGCTGGGGCAAGCGGTGTACGCGGGTGGGCTGACGGCGGCGGCGAGCGCGGGCGTTGCGACGGCGGGCGCGGTGCGGCTCACGAGCGCCGGCGGACGGTTGATCTCGACCGGTACGACGGGCGGACTCGCGAACCCGATCTACGGCGCGATCGAGTCGATGCTGGCGACCGTCGCGAGCGTGCTGGCGATTCTGGCGCCGATCGTGCTGGGCCTGGGCGCTTTGGTGCTGATCGCGCTGGTGTGGATGGTGATCCGGCGGCGCCGCGCGGCGCTCGCGTGATCAATACGGCCCGGTCTGCGGCTTGGGCGACGGTGCGGGCGCGGTGCCGGGGTTGGTCGGCGTGGGCTTCTCGATCATGCTGTCGGGGGTGGATTCGGACGTGTCGGCGTCGAGGTGGTTCTGCAGCGTGTTGCGTGCGTCCTGCTGGTCCTGACCGAGGATCTTGGGGAGGTTGCGGATCGGCATCTGGTCGTACGCCCGTTCCATGAGCAGCGACATGCGCTTGGCGCGGGAGACGTCCTTGGGCACGCTGAGACCGGAGGCGAACTCGG
>JAFEBN010000117.1 GCA_018242645.1 Planctomycetota bacterium
TTTCTGTGATCAGGGGGCGCGTTTCGCCGCTGTCGGTGTCCACACGGAGGAGCACCTGCTCGGTTTGTTCGCGATTCTGCACCAGGATCGTGGGCAGGCCCTGCTTGGGCCACTCGACGCGGGCGAGATAGGGGAACTTGACGCGATCCCATTTCACTGCGGTTGCGAGAGCGGAAGGGTTGCTGATTTCCGGCGAAATCCAAAGCGAGACTTCCGCGTTGTTCTTCCCTGCCCGCGGGTAGCGCCACGGCTGAGGTGCTTTGGCCGGGTCGGCGGGATCCGGAATGAAGAAGGTCTCCAACGGTCCGACATCGGTCTGCTGGTAGAACACCCGACGAGAATCGGGCGACCACCAGAAGCCGTGCATCCGCTTCATCTCTTCCTGCGCCGCAAACTCTGCTTCGCCATAGGAGACCGTCCCTTTGGCCTCGGGGCTGATGCGTCGGGGTTCCCCGACGGTGACGGGGGCAACCCACAGAGCGCCATCGCGGACGTACCCGACGTGATTTCCGTCGGGACTGAGACGCGGATCGATCGCCGAGCCGCCGGTACTGATTTCCGTGATGTGGAGCTTTGATTCACTTTCCAGGGGCGGCATCACGACACGAAAGAGCCTCCCGCTGAGCGGGACCAGCAGCGTCTTGCCGTCTTTCGAGAGGTCGTACGAGGCGATGCCCCGGCTGCTGGATCGCATGCGCTCGCGCCGGGCGAGTTCTTCCGGCGAGAGTTTCTCGTCGCTCTTACCCAGAAGATCTGCCGCGGCAAGCAACCGGCGTTCCTTTCCGGTGGCGACATCGAATACCCAGAGCTCCTGCGTAAAGCTCTCAGGTCCCTGGCTGCGGAGGAACAGCACAGCGCTCCCATCCGGAGCCACCTTGATTGCCCCCGGTTCACCCAGACGGAAGCGATTCGTCTTGGCGTAGAGCTCAAGGAAGTTGTCGGGTGATGCGGGAGCCATGTTCTGGGCCGCGGCGGTGAGCGTGAAGGACCCCGCGAGCGAACAAACAGCCGTCAGCGTGAGGAAGTTCATGCCGGTAGCGTACCGACGGAACGCGACTCGGACGCGGCTAGTACTGGTCACCCATCCAGGGCGTCCCCCCGGCAAAGATCGCACCCAACGCATCCAGCGAGCGATCATCACCGGCGCACAACCCTATCTGCGCCGCCTGGCGGGGCGTCAACAGGCCCGTGTAAAGAGCGGCAAGACCACGAATGTCGCACGACACGGCGGAGCCGCCAGCGACCCGGCGGAGGCGGCCCTCGCCCGCCTCGACATCCAACCGCCAAGTTCCGGCGTTGGCGTCGATGAGGTCGTCCGTCACGCGGAGCACCACACTCCCCCCGATGGCGGGTGAGTATCCGCGCTCCTGGAGCGCCTTCGTGATGTTGACGATCCGCAGCATCCAGTACTCTTTAAGCTTCACCTCGAAGCGCTGCTGGGGGAGCAGCGTGAGAATCGGATGGAGCGGGCCGCCCGTGAAGACCAGCGTGTCCGCCATCGGCTCGAAATCGGCGAGAAACGCGATGAGCTGGCGGGCGGCATCCGCCGAGTGGAATACCAGGTCGGACAGGATCAACTCCTGCCGCATGGTCTGGGGATCACGGGCTTGGGCCATGAAGAGGTAGCCGTCGAGTTGGCCTCGCTCGCCGGGAACGCCGTAGGGCAGGTACTTGGTATCGGGCCGCTCGCGGATTCGCTTCCAGATGTATTCGCCCCGGTCCAGCAGGCCGTTGTGCGTGGGCGCAAAACGCTGATAGCACGACACGATGCGGGGCTGATCGGCCTCCGTCAGAGCCACGATGCTCCGCTTCTTCGGTCCGATCGCCAGACGGGCCACGGGTATGCGCGCGACGAACCGGTGTCCAGCCTGCTCGAAGCCCGATTGGCGATAGAGCGCCTGCGTGGAGGCGTACAGCCCGCCCAGCGCCGCGCCGTCCTTGTGCATCTCGCGGACGCACGACTCCATGAGCATTCGGGCGTGCCCCCGGCCACGCGATTCGGGCGCCGTGGCAACGCCGGCGATACCGATCAAAGACACTCGACGCCCCCCGAAGAATTGCCCCATCTCGATCCGGCGCAGGCAGGCGACGACGTTCCTTCCATCCCGCACGAGCCGCCAGTTCTTCAGGCCGTTGGCCTTGATCCAGCGGATACTGACCTCCATCGATCCGGCGAAGGCAAGTGTTACGAGCCGTGCGGCAGCATTGATATCCGCGGAGCGGGCCTTGTCGTAACGCGGGGCGTGCTGGGATTTCGTGGCCATAAGGAACACCAGGAAGCAGAGGGTTTGAGGATGTGGTCGGCGAACGCGGCCACGCGATGTCGAGAACAATCAATCGCGCTTGTACGACTCGCGATCTGTCACTTCCATGTACCGGGAGGGGTCGGGCATCGGTGCGAAACCGAACTGAGCGTACAAACCGTGGGCATCGCGTGTCATGAGGCAAAACCGCCGCAGGCCCTGGATTTCGGGATGGTCCAGGATGGTCCGCATCAGCAGCTTCCCGGCACCACGTCCGCGGGCGCCTTCGAGCACGAAGACATCGCATAAGTAGGCATAGGTCGCCTTGTCGGTCACGACCCGCGCGAAGCCGACCTGGCGGCTCTGCAACCCCTGTCCGGCTCGTTCATACACCCCAAAGCACATCGAGTTTGCGATGGCGCGTTCCAGCCGCGAACGGGCGATTCCAGGCGACCAGTAGCAGGTGCTGAGGAATCCGTAGATAGCATCCAGGTCGAGCAGGGCCTTCTCGGTGGAGACGAACAGGTGCGTGGCCATGGCGGAGAATAGTGAAGCGATCCCGACCGGGAGCGTCGCCGCAGGCGTTCCCTGGCGTCTGCGAACGCTCTTGCTGGGCGCAGCGGCGGTCGCAGTGCTCGTTTGCTCCCTTGCTTCCGCCTTTGGCGAAGTGTTCCTGACCTTGCCCCAGTACGGATTTGTTTCGTTCGGGGAGGGAAGCATCGCGTTCAAGCTGCCCGAAAAAGCACCGCCGGGCGCCGCGGTCGATGCCCAGGCAAGGCCGGGACA
The DNA here is from genome assembly GCA_018242645.1 of Planctomycetota bacterium. GTDB lineage: Bacteria > Planctomycetota > Phycisphaerae > Phycisphaerales > UBA1924 > JAFEBO01. The sequence goes on from JAFEBN010000117.1 coordinate 3,030, forward strand.
CGTGCGTGTCGGGCGCGAGTGGCCGCTCGCGCAGCGGTACTTCGTCGGCACCGATCCCATTCCGAGAAACGTCCAAGCACTGACATCGGCGTGGTATCAGTCGCCCCGGATCTGGTGGAAGCCCGATCTCACCGGCTTTCCGGCGTTCTCGCGCTGGCCGCTCTGGATGCCTGCGGCGGCGCTGATGTTGGGCTGCATCGGGCTTCGCGCGCTCGACATCCGCCGCTGGCGCAGGCTGGCCCGCTGCCCCCACTGCGGCTATTCGCTTGCGGGACTTGAAGAACTGGAAGGAAGCGACGCACCCTGCCCCGAATGCGGCAAGGCCGTGCCGGCGCTTGCCCGTTGAACTACTCGCACAGGAGCGCGTCGTACGCCGCGGCGAACAGGACGAAGTCGCCATCATCGACGATCCCGTCGAGATTCAGGTCGGCGGGGCAGCCCGGCGCCATCCACGGGTCGGCACAGTCCAAGATGTTGTACGCACCGGCAAAGCCAATGAAGTCCGCGTCATCGACCTGCTGATCCACCGTCAGATCGGCCGGGCAACTTGCCCCGTCCTGGAACATCATTTCAATATCGATCGGATCCCAATTAAAGATCGAAAGCCCAACGGGAAGATCGCCCGTGTCGAACGATGTTTCCAGGACGATCGTGTAGGCCCCGGGTGTCGCGAGCGACAGCCCCGCGCCGAGAGCGCCGAGTTCGCGAATCGCCAGGATTTGCCCGCCTCCCATCAGCACGACGCGTGAATACATCCCAGGAGGCGGATCGTGCGGAACGAAGGAGTACGAAGCGCCGCGAGTCGTCAGAACCGGCTCGGAATAGGTGAACTCCAGCACATGGCCCGGACTCGGTCTTGCGCTCGCGACCTCGGCCTTGAGAGCGCTCAGGAGCCTCTGATTGCTTGAACTTGTCGCACGAACGTCGAAGTTCACCGAGCTTGTACCGTGCGTCGGATCGTCCGTCGTCGCTTCCCACTCGATCGACACCGTGTCCGTCCACGGGTCCATGAACGCAGCGGTTGAGCGACGTAATTTCGTGTCATCCTTGATGCAGCGAATCGCCTTGACCGTACCCGAAGCCTTGAGACGTTCCTTCTCGCACGCCTCGCGGCCGACGCCCAGCGCCGCAGCCGCTCCGACCTGCACACACACCGCCCACCACGCCAATGCCTTCGAGTTCATGCGTTGCTCCGGGATATCGCCAGCCTAACACGGATCGCCGGCATCTCAAACGTCCAAGAAAAACCCCCGGCCTAGGCCGGGGGTTTCGAGGTGCTCGGTTCTCTTCTGACAACTGATTGATGTCAGGCTGCAGCCGACTTAACCCGCCGCCATCTTCGCGGCCTTGGCCTTGGCGTCCTCGAGCGTGCCGACGTACATGAAGGCACCCTCGGGGAGACTGTCGCCCTCGCCGTTGCACAGACGCTCGAAGCTGTCGATCGTCTGCTCCAGGCCCGAGTCCACGCCCTTGAAGCCGGTGAACTGCTCGGCGACGTGGAACGGCTGCGACAGGAAGCGCTCGATCTTGCGGGCGCGGCTCACGGTCTGCTTGTCCTCTTCGCTCAGTTCGTCAACGCCCAGGATGGCGATGATGTCCTGCAGATCCTTGTACCGCTGCAGGATGCGCTGGACGCGCATCGCGATGCGGTAGTGCTTCTCGCCGACGATGCCCGGGTCGAGGATGCGGCTGGTCGAGGCCAGCGGATCGACGGCGGGGTAGATGCCCTTCTCGGCGATGCCGCGGGAGAGAACGATGAACGCGTCCAGGTGGCTGAACGCCGTCGCGGGGGCCGGGTCGGTCAGGTCGTCGGCGGGCACGTAAATGGCCTGCACCGAGGTGATGGCGCCCTTCGCTGTCGAAGTGATCCGCTCCTGCAGCTCGCCCATCTCGGTCGAGAGGGTGGGCTGGTAACCGACGGCGCTGGGCATGCGGCCCAGAAGAGCCGACACTTCCGAACCCGCCTGGGTGAAGCGGAAGACGTTGTCCACGAACATCAGGGTTTCCTTGCCCGACGCGTCGCGGAACTCTTCGGCCATGGTCAGCGCGGAGAGCGCGACGCGGAGACGCGAGCCCGGCGGCTCGTTCATCTGGCCGAACACCATCGCCACCTTGTCCAGAACGTGAGCGGTCTTGCCGTTCTCGTCGGTGTAGGCGGCTTCCTTCATTTCACGCCAGAGGTCGTTGCCCTCGCGGGTGCGCTCGCCGACGCCGGCGAACACCGAGTAACCACCGAAGTTCTTGGCGACGCGGGCGATCATCTCCTGGATGACGACGGTCTTGCCGACGCCTGCACCACCGAACAGACCGATCTTGCCGCCGCGGACGAACGGGCAGAGCAGGTCGATGACCTTGATGCCGGTCGCGAGGATCTCGGTCTTGGGGTTGAGGGCGGAGAACTCGGGCGGCTCCTTGTGAATCGGAGAACGCTTGACGTTCTGCGGAGCAGGAAGCTTGTCGATCGGCTGGCCCAGGAGGTTGAACACGCGGCCGAGGACCTGCTCGCCGACCGGGACGCTGACGGGAGCGCCGGTGTCGGTGCAGGCCATGCCGCGGCGGAGGCCGTCGGTCGAGCCGAGCGCCACCGCGCGGACGCGTCCGCCGCCGAGGTGCTGCTGCACCTCGCCGACGAGGTACAGATCACCGGCCTTGGTCTGGGCCTTGATCTCCAGAGCGTTGTAAATCTCCGGGAGCGAGTCCTCGGGGAACTGCGCGTCGAAGGTCGAACCGATGACTTGGGTGATCGTGCCGTTGGTGGCCATGAAGACTCCTCGCGAGACCATTTCAACACCCCGGCACCGGCCCGCCATGGGGCCGGAAAAGGGGGAGGCAAGGATAGCGCACAGGGGCCCCTCCGGAAAGCGCCGCACTCCCTGAAAAAACCCCATCGAAGAGGCCTTTGGGGCCGCGGATAAGGCCCCAAAGGCCATGCCCCAGACCTTTTCGAAATCATGGCCCAATTCGCCGCTCCGAGGTAGTTCAGATTCTTGCCATCATGGCCGCGCGGTTCGGATCTCGCTACCTGTCGCGGCCCCGATGCGGCTGACCTTTGCTCTCCCTGCGATCTGGATCGCCGCTCGCGTCGACCAACTCGTCAACCACGCGGAATTCGTTCGCAGGTTATTCCTCTTTTCATTTTCCATCTTGTCCCCCAAACCCCGGAATGCCAGTTCACCTGAACCTCGTCACCTGCAACGCGGGTGAACTTCTGGGCAGCAACGTCAGTTCGCCCTCTCCGCATCACGCCCGACTGCATCCACCGGTCGTGGCTTCCACTCGCGCTCGATGGTTTCATCCAGATTGGCGAAGTCGCGGACGAATACATCGTACCTGAAAGCTTTATTGGTCTGGGACCAGTTGTTCGGGCCTCCGCGCCGCTCGCAAATTCTGTTTGTTCCCTGCAGCCGCCATTGATCGGTTGCGGAAAGCCCGGCTTGCTGAACATCCGGATCGGCATAGCACGCCTGGATGAGCAGGTAGCTCATCGGGCACACGAAGTAGCCGCCCGCCCACCGCTCGTGGCGATTTCGGCCTCCGCATCCGCGTGTGCCGCACCAGTTATAAAACTTTGGCTCGACAGTCATGAACGCGCTGCCATCGCCGACATCACGGTCGATCACCACGCCCTGCGCCGCCATCACCGAAAGTACGGAATCGAATTGTTCAGTCGTCATCCACGCGCCGCGCCAAACCCCGGCGGGACGGAACGAACGCCCGTCAACAAGCTTGAGAACGCCGTCCCGCACTTCGTGAACTTGGATCGCGCCTTGGAGCGGATTCTCCCGGGTCCAAAAGGTCGTATCGAAGGCGCCCTGTTCGTCGATCACGCGAAACGCCATGTATGCGGCGACGCACAGGGGGAGCGCCCATGCAATAGCCTTTCCCAATTTGTTCAAACTTGTCGACTTGGCTTCGGTCATTCCGCCACCCGTCGTGCCCCGTAATATCCGTTCGGCGATCATCCCTCAACAGTTCCCGAGTTCGATTCACAATGAATTGCTCGGCCATCACCGTCCAGGCGCCGGCGGTGAGCTTTCCAACCGGAAGAAGCGCGTCCCATCCCACGTACACACTCCCTCAAGCGTCCCGAACCAGATCTTCCCATCGCGACCTTGCAGGATGGACGAGATACGTGCCGGCGCCCCGCTCGTTGTGACCTGTGTCAGCTTGTCACCCTCAAGCCGCCACACGCCCGAATCAAACGCCCCGATCCAGATCGTCCCGGACTTGTCTTCCACGATCGCCTGCGGATCGGCAAGCTTGTCCGGCATGCGGACAAACACGCCATTCAGCCACGACAAGTTGTCGACCCCCTGTTCAACGCTGAAATTGCTCAGCGTGCCATCGTGCAGGCGATAGAGCCCGCCCCCGCTGTTGCCGAACCAGACGTCACCCCGTGAATCCATCAGGATCGCACGCACCGCCGGCTTCCCGAGGTCCTTGTCGCGAAACCACGTGAACCCCTTGCCGTCGTAGCGGC
>JAFEBN010000118.1 GCA_018242645.1 Planctomycetota bacterium
AGTTGCGCGCGCGCAACTGGATGTTCGGGATTCCCGAACGTACGACGGCGAGCTCGACTCGATGCGTGAGGCCGAGCAGCTCGCCAGGGCACTTGAGGACAACTTCGGCGAAGAGGCCGAGGACGACGGCGAGATGGGGTGCTCCGGCGAGCAGATGACGTTCGCCACCCTTGTCGCCGAGGCCAGGACGGCAGTTGAGCGGGTGGTGGAGTTTGGGGCGATGGGCAGGGATGCCGACCCGGTGGCCGCGCACGAGCTTGCGGAATCGCTGCGTGCGGCGGCCGACCGGATCGAGGCGAGGGCCAAGGCCGGCCCCGCCACACCCCAACCCCTCCGCTCGTGAGGAGACACGTCGCGGCGAAGGGGCATCGCCGGGACCTGGGCCGTGGAACACGCTCGTAGCTGCGCGTGCTCCGCATTCTTCGGCTCGCTGATTGAACGCGGGCCTGGTGCTGCTTCGGCGCGTCGCCGTGGCTCGCGTGGCGCAGGTCTTGCAGGATCTGCTCCGCGTTCCAGTGTGGTTGTGTGGGCGTGCGCCTGATCGGCCATGTTCACATTGTCACAGTGTGACACGGAGTGTGGTATGAAGGATTCCGGCAAACTTCTTCAAGCGGACTGCCTCAAAAATGGCACGTATTCCAAGGATGTGATCAGAGCGCTTCACCGCGCGTTTCTGCGGGCCGAGGAAGAGGGCGTCACGCGCAAGACGATCGCGGCGCGGCTGCGGGTGAGCGTCGACCGCGTCAACTGCTGGACGGCGCCGAGCCACGTGGTTTCGATCACGTCTTCGGCGTTCTTTGAGCTGGTGATCCGCGATGACGTGCTGCCGGCGGCGGCGCGGCGCGAGCTGATCAATGAACTGGCACGCCTGGGCGGGTTCACGGTGGTGGACGGCGGGAGCGAGGACCGCAAGCCTTTTGCCGATCAGCTCGCGGAGATCCTCGCGCCTTTGGGCCGCGTGGCCGACGAGGTGCGGGCGGCGTGCGGGAAGAAGAGCGAGGCGGGGGCGCGGATCAGCGGGCACGAGCGGGCGGCGATCGTCGATGCGATCGATGACGTGATCCAGCAGGCGACGGAGTTGAAGCGGTCGCTGGTGCAGACGGGGGTGCGGCGATGACGAACACCTTTGAGGAGATTGCGGGCAAGATGGTTTGTGCCGTCCCCGAATCCATCAATGGATACGCCTGCATCGTCGTTGGCAACGGCGAATCCGACTTGCAGGGCTACGAACTTCGACCACTCAATGGAGGCGACGCGTTTGCTGAACGCGCAGCAGACGAGATTAAGCAGTGGATTGCGGAGGCTATCAAACAAGCCTGCACCGCCGAGCGTGCGAAGTTTGCAGCGTTCGCGGACGAGAAGGGCGAGCCGCTTAAGACGCTGCGCCCACTCTGTCACACAAAAGACGGCGTGATAGTTCAAGACGGAGATTGGGTTTCGTGGCACGAGATGAGCTTCCAAGTTTATGAAGGCCGAATCCCGATCGCGCGTGAGGTGTGTGGCGGTTGGGAGGACATTCCCGCGAGCGAGTGCTACTCCACCGCTGAAGCCGAACGCGCTGCCCTGAAAGGCGGTGCGTGATGACGAACCGTTGCAAGTGCGGCAAGATCATCGAGGGCGGCAAGACCGCGTGCGCGGATTGCCGGAAGCGCGAATCGCAGGAAGAGCTCGATCGGACGCTCAAAGAGCGGTACGACCCGAAGCACACGCAGCCGCTGTTCGGCGGGGATTCTTCCACATGAGACTGGTTTCTCCAGGCGATGCTCCGCGGCGGTCTCGCTTCAGCCCTGTGCGGGCGACGGCCTACCGCGTGCTGAACGAAGAGCGGCGTGCGAGCGGGCTGCGGGCGCTCACGATCGAGGAACTGAATCGGCGTCGGCTCTGGCAGATCATGCAGGAGACTTCGGCGCTGATCAACGCACGCAAGGGCGATGCAGATTTGTTCGGAGCGTGACGTGACCAGGCGGCAACTCGAAAACCTCATCGCAGCGTTAGCCGAGCCGCTGAGCGAAGCAGAGTCGCACGCGCTGTTGGGTCGTACGAGCGCGCTACGTCGGTTCGCGCGTGCCCAACGAACTGAGCGATTTCTTCCTCCGCCACCCCCATGGCCCGAAGGTGGGCGTACGCGGAATGGCGGAGCGGGTGGGACCCGCCGGGCGACAGCGCCGACACGCGGCGTGCGTACGCCTGCCACGTCTTCCACTGAGGCTTCATCGCGTTGAAGTAGATCAACGCTTCCGGGGACAGGTACACGTGCCGCATTTCTCCCGTCTTCCAGGTGCTCTTGCCCACGATGTCGAAGATGGCGCCGTCGGCCGACTGGTGCACCATCTCGCCGTCGCGTGCGGCGAGCCGGGGGAGCTCGCTCGGACGGCAGCCGGCGAGGTAGTGAACGGCGATCCAGCATTCGAGATTCGGATCCTCGGCGCGGGCGCGGGCCACGATGCCCTTGATGAACTCGAGGGTGAGAGCCTTTTTCCGCTTCGGCGCGGCACGTGGCGGCTTGACGCCGGAGAGCCGGATCTCGGGCACGAGCTCCACGTCCATCGCCCAGTTGAGAACGGCCTTGATGGCCGCGATCTCGTGCTTCACCGTCTTGGGGCCCAGCGGGGCTTCGGTGCGGTCGGAAACGACCTGGCGGAGATCGACCAGGTAGGTGGCGAGGTATTTGCCCGTGACCATCGCCGCGGGCATGCGGCCGAAGACGTTCACCGCGCGGCGGAGGTGGTTTTTGTAGTAGCGGTGCATGTCGGCGGACACGTCGGGGAAGCGGGACTTCTCGAAGAGCTCCACCAGCTCGGCGAAGGTGAGCTTGCTCGAGACGCGCGCTTGGCGTTCTTTCTTCTGCTCGCGCCACGCGGCCCATTCGACCAGCTTGGCGGCGTAGAGCTTTTCCGCTTCCTTCGGATCGGTGCCGAGATAGTGATGCTCGCCGCCGAATTTGATGAAGTACTGGCCGCGAACATGCCGCTGGAGCGAGGGCGTTTTGAGCGGAGATCGCGCCACGGACGGGATGGTACGGCGCGGCGTGGTGGTGCGCGGCGGAATTTTGGTGGTGCGCGGCGGGTGTGTGGCCCGGTGCGGACCAATGAAAAACGCCTGAAATTCAGGCGTTTTTTGAACTCCCCGACTAGGACTCGAACCTAGAACCTAGCGGTTAACAGCCGCTCGCTCTACCATTGAGCTATCGGGGAAACGAGACTTTTCCGGTCCTGAGGGCCAGGTCCGGGGGAACAAGACTAGCGACGAAAGAGCATCGGTCAAGGCGCGGGGGTACTGTGGCCGCGGATGCGGTTGGGGGCGCGAAAGCCGAAAATCGGTGGCCGGGGCTCGTCGCGAGCGCGGCGGCTTGGCGGGCGACCGGACCTTTTGGGGCGAGATTGGGGCGGGGAGGGGGAGTCGGGCCGCGGCAAGTGGAGCCTGTTTTGCCGGTGAGGGAACGGGTTTTGGGCTGCGGCGGCTGACCGGGGGGCGGGGGCGGGCTATCATCTTGGCCCTGGATTTCGGCTGAAGGTGTCGAAGTGCCGGGCCTTCCGAGAGTTGCCATGAAAAACGACATTCACCCCCGGTATTTCAACAACTGCAAGATCTACCACAACGGCCAGGTCGTGATGACCGTGGGCGCGACGGTGCCGGAAATGCACGTCGAAGTGTGGTCGGGCTCGCACCCGTTCTTCACGGGCAAGAACGTGTTTGTTGACTCGGCCGGCCGCGTCGAGAAGTTCCAGAAGAAGTTCGCCACCGGCTACTTCGCCCAGAAGGAAAAGGCCGAGGCGGACCGCAAGGCGGCGATCGCTGCCGCGGAGAAGAAGGCGGCGGAAGAGCGTGCGGCCACCAAGGCTGCCCGCGCTGCCGCGGCAGCCACCAAGCCGAAGAAGCCCAAGGCACCGGAAGCGGCCCCTGCTGCTCCGGCCGCGGAAGCTCCGGCGACCGAAGAGAAGGCCTAAGGGCTTCCTGGTTCAGAAATTAGAAAGCCCCGGCCGACTGGCCGGGGCTTTTTTCTTTGGGGCGTGGATTACGGGCAGAGCAACTGGTTGTATCCGACCAGGAAGATGGTGAAATCGTCATCGGCGACCATGCCGTCACCGTTGAGGTCGCCGGGGCAGGCGGCCGGCACCCACTCGTAGGCGCCAAGGTCGAGGGGCGAAACCGGTGAATTGAGATTTGGAACCGTCGGGGCGTCGATCACGCGGAAGTTCCCGGCGGCGTCGGTCAGATCGGGAGGTTGGCAAGCGATGAACGCGGCGATGCTGCCGCGGTCGATGCAGGGGGAACCGGGTTGAAGCCGGAAGTCGTTGGCGGCGGCGTTCACAAACTTGGGATCGCTGTTGAGGTTGGTTGGGCCGAACGCGGCCGGCGCGATGCTGTAGGAGACGAGAGGCGAGCCGAAGTCGCCGGAGTTGTCCCAGAAAATCGAGTTGCTGACCGATACCTGGGACGAGGAGTCGAAGAGCTGTGTCGGACCGCAGCGGGTGAAGACACAGTTGCTGAATTTCGCATTTGTGAACGAGTAGCCGAGCTTGGTGATGGCGCCAAGATCGCGGAACACGCTGTTTGTGATATTGGCGTCGCCGTCGTACATGCGGATGGCGAATTCGCTGGTATTGAACAAGCAGCCGTCGATCGTGGCGACTCCCCCACTGGAGAGCACTTGCACGAGTTCGGCATCGGCGGTTCCCGGCAACGAGGTTAACTCGACGTGGATGAGCTGCGGCGTGCCGCTGTTCATAATGATGCTGGGGCTCGTCGAACGATTGACGATCGTGCAGTCGCGGACTGAACCGGTTCCCGTGAGATAGAAAGCGTTGCCGCTCACCGGCCCCTGAAAGACCGTGGCGCCGATGCCTGCGCCGCGGACCTGGGTATTTCCGAATGAGAAGGGACCGGGCAGTGCGTAGGTGCCTGCGGCGACATCTACTTGATTGGCGCCTGTTGCGATGATGGCGTCGATCGCGCCCACAAGGGTGGGTTGTTCAGAGGGAACGCGGATCGGGGCCTGCACCCCGTTGATGGGCTTGATCTCCACGATGGCGTCGTTGGAGAATGCGACGGTGACAACTTCCCACGTCCCGCCGGCCTGACCGTCGTATCGGACGAAATCGCGGCTGGAAGAGTTGTTCGAGGGCGCGCCTCCGGCCCAGTTTCGATAGCTGCTTGATGAACCATCGACCCAGGCGAATGTGCCCTCGGTGGTGGCGTCGTTCAGGCCGATGAATGGCTTGGTGTTGTTGCCGACAATGTTGGCACGCACCCACGTGTTCTCAGCGGCGTCATCGATGGTGGCCAGATCGCCTCCCATCTGCAGGGCGAAGGCGCGGAGCTGGTTCCAGTCGCCACCTTCGATGCGGTAGTACCGGGAGCGGGTTGTTGCGTTGTAAAAAGGGCCCGCGGCGACGGTGACAGCGGCGGAGGCACCGGTGGCCAGCGATGCCAGGGCAAGCACAAAGAAGGCTCTTTGAACACGGGGATGGATATTCATGGGGTCTCCTTTGCCGAGCGATCGGGATTCCTCTGAAGCGAGGAATGGACCGAGAAACCCTCATCTCGGGCATGGAACATGAGCCGCGGCGAGACGGTCGGCTGGGTCAATGGGTGCCGTTATCGCTCCGGCGGCCGGTTCAGTTTGGCTTTGGGGGCCCGGAGGGGCTTCATGGGTTCGAGCGATGCTCCGATGAACGGAGTCGAATCGAACTTTGGGGCCGGTGCGAGGGGTACTGAATCCGGAGCATTCATCCATTGATCCGGATGAACGGATGAATATACTCGCCGGTGTCTTTGGTGAGCCGAACGCACTGAATCCCCCACTTACCGGACCGGAACTCCGTCGGAGCGACGCATGCCTTCCAGATTCCTGCAGGAACTCGCCAAACGCGTTCTCGTCTTTGACGGGGGCATGGGCACGCAGATTTACGCCCGGAATTTGTCGGTTGAGGCGGACTACTGCGGCTGCGAGAACTGCACGGACATCCTGGTGAAGACTCGCCCGGACGTTATCCAGGACATCCACGAGGCGTATCTGCGGGCCGGGGCGGATGTGGTGGAGACGGACACGTTCGGCGCCAACAAGCTGGTGCTGAGCGAGTTTGATCTGACGGCGCAGTGTTACGACCTGGCCAAGCGCGGGGCGGAGGTCGCCCGGGCGGCGTGCGACAAGCACTCGACGAGCGACAAGCCCCGGTTTGTGGCGGGCTCGATGGGCCCGGGAACGAAGCTGATCACGCTGGGAAATACGACCTGGGCGGACATGTTTGATTCGTACCGGGAGCAGTGCCGCGGCATGATTGCGGGCGGGATCGACTGCTTCATGATCGAGACGTGCCAGGATCTGCTACAGGTCAAGTGCGCGATCAACGCGTGTCTTGCGGCGCTCGATGAAGCGGGCAAGACGACGGCGGACATACCGATTCTGTGCAGCGTGACGATCGAAACCACGGGGACGATGCTGGTGGGTTCCTCGATTGAAGCGGCGGCGACGGCGCTGGCGCAGTATCCGATCACGTCGCTCGGCTTGAACTGCGCCACCGGACCAACGGAAATGGCCGAGCATGTGCACTGGCTCGGGAAGAACTGGGCGAACGTGCGCGGGCGCCGGACGCTGACCGGCGAAGAGCGGCGTGTGAGCGTGCTGCCCAACGCGGGCTTGCCGGTGCTGCACGAAGGCAAGACGGAGTACCCGCTCAAGCCTCAGCCCTTTGTGGAGGCGATGCTGAAGTTCGTCGAGGAGGCGGGTGTCAACATCGTCGGCGGGTGCTGCGGCACGACGCCCGAGCACATCAAGCTGCTGGCGGAGGCGGTGGGTTCGCGCCCGGCGTACACGATCGCGAAAAACAGCCCGAAGGCGGGTGCGACGAGCCTGTACAGCGTTGCTGATTACCGGCAGGACAACTCGTTCCTGATCGTGGGCGAGCGGATGAACGCGAGCGGGAGCCGCGCGTTCAAGACACTGCTGGAAAAGGAAGCCTGGGACGACATCGTCTCGCTGGCGCGCGAGCAGGTTCGGGAAGGCGCGCATGTCCTGGACCTGAACGTGGATTACGCGGGGCGCGACAACGTGCGCGACATGACGGAGATCGTGAAGCGCGTGGTGCGTCAGGTGGATGCGCCGCTGATGATCGACAGCACCCAGGTCAAGACGATCGAGGCGGGGCTGAGGCACTCGGGCGGCAAGTGCATCGTCAACTCCGCCAACTTCGAGGAAGGCGACGAGAAGTTCGACCAGATCCTGGAACTGTGCCGCACCTACGGCGCGGCGATTCTCATCGGCTCGATCGATGAGGACAAGCAGGCCTCGATGGCGCGCACGGCGGAGCGCAAATACGCGATCGCGGAGCGCGGCCTGAAGCGGGCGGTCGAGAAGTTCGGGATGGATCCGAGCGACGTGATGTTCGACCCGCTGGTGCTGCCGATCTCGACGGGGATGGAGAGCGACCGTCGCTCGGCGCTGGAGCTGATCAACGGAATCAGGCGGATCAGCGAGGCTTTCCCGGAT
>JAFEBN010000119.1 GCA_018242645.1 Planctomycetota bacterium
GTGGTTCATGAAGCAGGGAAAGGTGAGCACCTTCCCGAATACGCCGCCGAGCCACGGCACCAAGCTGATGGGCGTGAGCGGGCATGTCAATCGGCCCGGCGTGTTCGAGCTCGAGCTGGGCATCACGCTCCGCCAGTTGATCGAAGACCCCAAGCTGTGCGCGGGCATGCGCAACGGCAAGAAGTTCAAGGGCGCGATCGCGGGCGGGATCTCGATGGGCATCCTCGGTCCGGACCAGATGGACGCGGAGATGGATTTCGACATCGGCCGCAAGAACAACGTGCTGGGGCTCGGTACCGCGTGCCCGACGGTGTTTGACGAGGACACGGACATGGTGGCAGTGGCGCGCAATATCGCGCGGTTCTTCAAGCACGAATCGTGCGGACAGTGCACGCCGTGCCGCGAGGGCTCGGGCTGGCTGTATCAATTGCTGACGCGCATCGAAGAAGGCAACGGCAAGACAAAGGATCTGGATCTGGCGCTCGAGATCGCGACCAGCATGGGCAGCATGCCCGGCACGACGATCTGCGGCCTAGCGGACGGCAACAACTGGGCCGTGCGGACGATCATGAACAAGTACCGCGGCGAGTTCGAGAAGCGCGTGAAGCCGACGTTCGTGCCGGTCAAGATGACGGTGGGGGCGGGGGCGCGGTAGCCCGCGCGTCCGTGCCCGTTAGCGAGCGATCTGCCGCGTGATCGTCGTGTCCGTAATTGCATCATCCGCGGCCAGCAAGAATGCTTTGCTGAGGATGATCGACAGCGTGCGATCGCCTTCGAAGGGCAGGAAAACGCCGGGGGCTCCCGCGGCCTTTGTGCCGCCGACGGAGCCGCTCGAAGATGGCACGATGCACAGGTACTGGTCGTTGGGCTCCATCAGGATGTTGCCGCTGCCGAGGTGGATCTTGTAGGTGCGGATGTTGCCGCGGACGATGAGGAAGCGGTCCGAGAGCGAGCAGCGGTCGGCGATCTTGAGGCGGGGAACCAGACGCGACAGCAAGTCGCGGCGGGTCTGGGCGGTCGCGGAGAGGTCGCCGAAGGAGTAGGTTTGCCAGTAGTCGCGGAACTCACCTGGCCCGCCGTCGTTCCAAGCAGGGTTGTTGCCGACGCTCGAGACGCCAACAAACAGGTCGCAGTCGCGGAGCACCTCGCTCAGCACCAGCGGCGGAACCTGTTCCAAAGCGATCGGCTCCTGATCCGGCGTCGCGCTGGTCATCGAGAAACCGCCGCCCTGCGGGTTCGACGTGATCTGTGCCGCATCAGCCCTGTAGAAGCGCACTTGATCCGTCGCAAGATAGACGAACGCACCTGAGTCGAGCGTCTCCTCGCCCGCTTCCTGCACCCAGAACTCCGCCCGCATGCCGTATTGCGGCAGGTGCTTGGTGGGCGGGGGGAACTCGCCATCGACAAACAGCCGCAGGCGATTGCGCCAGTTCCGCTGTCCGCAGAGCGCGTGGAACTGATGCTGCCGCACGATGTGAGCCGCGAAGCGGTTTGAGTAGGTGTTGGTCCGACGTTCCGCGTCGGTCAACAGGTAGACCTCTCGGTGGGCCTGTTTGAACGGCTGGCGAATCCGGTTCTCCTCCACGAAGCGGCGCCATGAAAGCACCTCCTCTTGGGGCGCTTCGACCGGATGCCACAGCCGCACTTCGCCGTCTGAGGCGGGCTCGTGCGGGTGGCCTCTGTGATCGACCAAGTGTCCGTTGTGGTAGAGGACGGATTTGCCCGTCCCGCGGCTGGTCACGGTCCAGATCACGCGCCGCGCGATAACGCCCACGACCGGGTGGTCCAGATACCGCTCCCGCCAGGCCGGGAGGGGCCACGAGCGGCTGTCGAGGAACATCGAGTCGATGCGATCTCGCTGGGCCGAAAGCATCGAGGCGAGATCCTTGGCCGCGGCCTTGAGCTCTTTGAGGTCCTCGGCGAAGTTCTTCTTCACACTCGCGGGAACGCTCTTGATTTCCTTGCCTTTCGCAGCGACTCCGTCCGCCGCGCTTTCCCGGCGGCGCTGCTTGCCATTTTTCTTTCGCGCGCCCAGAGCGTCCTCAGCAGCAACTGCCTTCTTGAAGAATCTCAGAGACACATCGCCGCCGGTCGCGGTTAATTCAACAACCGTATCGCCAAGTTCTTCACGTCGCAGCCCGACCTCGGTGAGGCCGTACGTCGGCACCCCGAGTTCCTCGATCTCGGCCCGCGGCAGCCCTTCCCTCGCCGCCGTTGCGTTGAGCGCCTTCTCGATCGCCTTCTGCGCCGGGATGAACTTGACCTTGACCCGAAGCATCGCGAGCTGGCCGAGGGCGTCGGGGCCGGGGATTTGGCTGAGGGCCCAGATGGCGGCGTTGCCAACCAAAATGCAACGAGGGCCTCGCGAAGCGACCTTTCCGTAGCAGCGCAAAGCGAGTTCCCCCAAGCTGCGAGCGCTCCGACCATCTGCTTTGCGCCCGAGTATCCAAACAAGCCCCCGCATGACCGAAGCCGCGCCCGGTAAAGGAATCGAGCTGTCTTGGCCTTCAATGTCCCCGCCTGGCAGGCACTTTCGCGGTGTCGCAAACAGAGTTATCCATTCGAGAATTTGGCGTATCGCAAGCGTTTGCCCTATGGCATGGATTGCTTCATCTGATGACTTCAGGAACTTATTGCTTGGCGTGGCCGACTTTGCAGAAAGCGAGGACCGAAGGATCGACTGCCAAGCCGCCGCGTGCTCGGTTTTCAATGCACGGAGGTACTTGGCCGCCGAAAGCGTCCAAGGTTCGCCCAGAGGAAATGAGAGATCGACCCCGATCCCAAGCTGGGCATCAATAGGAGGTAGTTGTTCAAGCCAATGTGCATTTTCGCAGCGACAAACGTGTTCTCGAAATCGAAGAAGCGACCACCGAGTGTCAGTCCGCCATTCAACAAGATCACTTGGCGTGACTCGCTCCAGAAGACGTATCGCACGGTGGCACCATGATGGACGAAAAGAGTCCGGCACCCAGCATGAGTGGGCCATAAACACTGTCCGCACGAAGTGTTCCGAAGGCCGTTCAATGGAATCAAACAGGATCTCGGACAGTTCAATGATCGCAGCGTGTCCCCTGTGAAAGCGCTGAGACCTCTCATTCTCATACACCCACGGGATATCGACGTGACTGAGCGCAACCGCCGCCGCCAAGAGAATGCCCGCATCTGCTTCAGCGCCGATCGACAAGTGTCTTGAGTAGAGGTCTTGGGTAACTCGACGACGGGGCGGAGTTTCAGGGGCGTCTGCCAGAATGCGATTCAGGAGTTCGATCCGATCAATCGGAACGTCCTCATGATTTGAGAAACGGACGGGGGCGATCGCGTCATGTTCTGGAGGAATCCAGAGGCCGGCTTTCAACGATTTCCAAAGGGCCGGCTCAAACTGTGTATGTGGGTCCTTTTCGCCAAGAAGCATCAAATGGAGCGTTTCCGGCTTTTGCGTGAAATCTGCACGGTCTTCCCCACCTGCGATCACTGAACTGATTCTCGTCGCCGCTCGGCGATCGTGTACGGCCGCAACGTAAGCGGAAAGGGCATCTCGTAGCGACTTGCTATCGCGTACGACGTCAGAGTATCGAGTTACCACCTGCGCGAAAAGTCCTGCAGGCGACAGGCACACAATGCTTGATCCTCCAAGTCGGCTTCCGCGTTCCATTTTTTCGAAGGCGATCGCCAGAGACCGCAGGTCGTCTTCATCAAAATCCAGTCGCGTTCGCAAGAGATCTTGCGCAAGTCTTGGAATCGCAATTCTTATCGCCCAATACGACCCGTGGGTTGCTTCATGCGACGCCGATTCCGGAACGAGGCCCTCGGCGTGCAGCCAGCGGGCACATGCATCATGATCATCCGGTACTCCGTCGATCAGCTCCAGGCTTCGAAACAGGATTGCTTTACGTTGGTGCGCAGATAGTGTTCGAATCGCTTGCGCTTCCGAAGAGCGACGAAGATCTTGATAAGACCGGCGCAGATGATGGGCGCGAAGAAAACCCGCTATTAGAGCCTCGGCTGTTTGCGTCACCTCATCCTCCCACCAGCGGCACCAACTTCAAGAACGTGACCTCATCCACCCGCTTCAACTCCACCACCTCGTCCAGCGACTCGGTCTGGTGTTGCCCCGCCAGCACGATGAACCCTGCGCGGTCGTAGGCGTCGCATGCGATGTCGAATTGTTTTTTCCAGTCGATCTCACGGCCTCCGCGCGCTTTGACGCCGTTCAGTGCGATCTCGCCGTCGGAGGGTTGCACCAGGCCGTGGAACACGCCGCCGCTGGGATGTGCCCGGGCGCGGTTGTAGTCCTGCACTTCTTCGTACACCCGCGCACGGATGATCTCCCGGACGGTCACGTTCTCGGTCGGAAACTCGAGCGTGCGGCGGTTGGTGATCGCGCCGGCGGTTGTCTCGTCCTGAATTATGAGGGAGGTGGACATCGCAACAGACTACCGCGGCGCGTCTTCGCTGCCAAGGCTTGATGTTTATGACAGAAGTTTGGTCATGCCGTGGGACTGTGCTCGAACGCGATACGAAGCCCGCAGCATCGATCGCCGGCGCTGGTTTGAGCCGCGATAATCCGGCATGCCCGACGCACGCCGATTTCTCCCGTCCATCCGCTCCATGTTCCCCGGCCTCTCCACGGGCACGATCATGCTCGACAACGCCGGCGGGTCGCAGTTGCCACGTTGCGTCATCGACGCCATGCGGGAGTACATGGAGAAGTCGTTCGTGCAGTTGCACGGTGACTATCCACTCTCCAAGTGTGCGACGGCTGTGATTCCTCGGGCACGCGAGGTGGTGAAGGTGTTTCTGGGGGGCCATGAATCTCCGGGTGATCGCGGCGATGCACGCCAAGGCCGCCCTTCCCCAACCCCTTCCCTCGGGGAAGGGGCTTCAAGGCCTGCGGGCGCGGCGGTTGGCGCGGGGCTGGGTGAGGTGTTCTTCGGGTCTTCATCGACTGTGCTCTGCTACGAACTTGCCGCGGCGTATGCGGATGCACGGGACGCGTGCCGCAATCTTGATGCGGCGCCCGCGGATCTGCGCGAGCACTTCGCCAAAGCAGTCGGCACAACCTCCGGCTCCGTCCTGGGCGGCGCCCACGGCTCGCTCCGCGATCGGTTGCTCACCCGCGATCAAATCGTCGTCTGCACCGCTGGCCATGAAGCCAACGTCGGCCCGTGGATGCGACTCGCGCTTCGGGGCTACACGATCGTGCCGTGGCATGTGGAGCCCACCCGCGACGGGGGCGGCGGCACAAACTGGCGTCCGTCGCTCGACACGCTCAAAAAGCTCGTGAACAGCCGCACGCTGCTGGTGCTGATGCCGCAGGTGTCGAACATTCTCGGCGAGGTGTGGGAGGTGCGCGGCGCCGCGGAGATCGCGCACGGGGCGGGCGCCCGCATTGTCGTCGATGGCGTCGCCTACGCCCCGCATCGCGCTCCGCGGATGAGCGAGCTGGGCTGCGACTGGTACGTTTACTCGACGTACAAAGTGTTCGGCCCGCACATGGCCGCGATGTTCGGCACGCACGAGGCGATGGGCGAACTGGTGGGCCCGAACCATTATTTCCTGGACAGCAAGGTGCCTTACAAGTGGGAGCTCGGCAACGCGAGCCACGAGGCCGCGGCGGGCATCGCGGCGCTGTGGGACTTCGTGTGCCAGCTCGCGAGCCTCGACGGATTTCCTTCCGCGGTGGGGGGACGGAGCGGGCAGGGAGTGGGATCAATGGACGTTGTTCATCGCGGCGATCGTGGGCAGGCGTCCGCCACACGCAACCCACCCCCAACCCCCTCCCTCGGGGAGGGGGGGTTCGGACAACGCGACTGGTCCACGCCGCCGACGCGCGATGTCTTTGATCGCGCCTTCGCGATCGTCCGCGATCTCGAAGACCGCCACACGGCGCAGCTCATCGACTATCTCAAGAGCAAGCCGAGCGTGCGCATTGTCGGGCCGCGGCACGCGGAATCGAGCCGGGTCGGCACGATCTCGTTTACGAGCACAAAGTCGACCCCGGTGCAGATCTCGCATCACCTCGGCGCGCGCAATGTCGCCATGCGCCAAGGCCATGCCTATTCCAAACGGCTCGTCGAACAGCTCGCGACCGACAGAGACCTGCATATCGACCCCGCTCTGGGTGTCGCGCGGCTCAGCATCCAGCACTACAACTCGCCGGAAGAGATCGGGGTGGTGTGTCGCGCGCTCGACGAGATTCTCTGACCAGAGCCCGGACCCAAAGCGGTCCGCGCCTGCGCGGTTATGACGGCTGCTCGGATCCGCCGGACTTCGCGGGCTCTGCCTCGGGTGCGTGCGACTCGCGCTTGGAGCCAACCCAGGCCGCCTTGTAGACCATCCAGGCCCACAGCAGGAAGGGCGCGAACATCATTGACGCCACGCTCCACACCGCCTTCTGGGGCAGGTTGGTGAACGAAGCGACCGCGGCGGGGATGCACCAGTAGATCAGCAGTGCGGGGATAACTACCCAGCGGGGCGTGTGGTCGACCACGTGCTTGGTGGCGTTACCGAGGGGAGAAGTGCGGCGTTTCAGTTCCAGTTGCAGTCTTCGCGCCCACGCAAACTCGGTGGCGAGGATTCCCAGGCCGATCGGCACGAGGATCACCGGCCCCGGGCCGGGAAGAGGAGCGATCAGGATGCCGAAGAGAATCACCGCGGTACCCGCGATGAGGATCCAGAGTCGCCGGGTGTTGCGTCGGAGCAGGTCGACGGCCGCGGCACCGGTGGCCAGGGCCATCCGGAGCCGGGTTTCGAAAATGCCGTAGATGAGCAGGCACGACAGCGTCGCCAGCAGCACGAGCGCCAGCCAGAAAGCAGGCGAACGAATTTCCGCGTCGCCGGGCACGGGATCGGGCGGCGGGGTTTGGGCGAGCACGATCATTGTGGTGGACAGTGCCTTCTTGGGAAGCGGCGGCCAGGTCTTGCGACCAAAGAGCGTACGCCCTCCTGAGGCGCCCAAAGGGGTGTGGAGCCCTTCGATCCCGGGCAAATACCCGAGGTTTGGACGCCCTCAATGCTGCGCGACGACTTGCTCAATCTGCGCGGTGCCGGGCGATCCTTGCGCCGCGGGTGGCGCGGCGGGCGCGGTGAGGACGGGCTGCACCGAAATGTGTCGCGGTTTGTGTTGGGTGATCGATTGCTTTCTATTCATCGGAGACGGAACACAATGAGCGAATGCGATCGCGGCGGGCATGGCTTTATGCAATTGGGTTCGCGCCTTGGTGCGTTGGCGTGTGCCGCGGCGGTTGCGCACGCGACGCCCCCGCTCGTGGTGTATGTCGATCGGTCCGCGCCCGA
>JAFEBN010000011.1 GCA_018242645.1 Planctomycetota bacterium
CCACCGACCATCGCCCATCCCACGATATCCGGGTTCGCCGTCTGCACCTGCTGCACCAGTGCCGCAGCGTCGCTGGCGGTCTCCTTGGTGTAGTACACGTCTTTGAGCGTGAAGCCCTTGTCCTTGAGGGTGGCCAGTTCGTCCTTCACGCCCTTCACGCGGGCGTTGAGATTCGTGGCGTTCTGGTTGCCCGACAGGATGGCGATTTTGCCGCCCTTGCCGCCCATGGACTTGGCGAGCTCGCGCATGACCGAGCGGCCGGCTTCTTCGTCGTTGATGCCGTAATAGGCGAGGCGCTTGCTGGCGGGGATGTCGCTGTCGAACGTGATGACCACCACGCCGCGATCGATCGCGCTATTGACGGCAGCGGTGAGCACATTGGCGTCGCTCGCGCTGATCGCGATGCCGTCAAAGCCCTGGCTGGCGAGCTGCTCGACGTACTGGGCCTGCTGCTGCGCGTCCTCGTTCACCGGCGTGCGCCACTCGACCTTGACATCGGCGCCGAGCTTCTTGCTGAGGTCTTCACCGGCATCGAGCGCACCCGTGCGGGCCGCCTGGAAGACCGGGTTGCTCTGGCTCTTGGCGATCACGCCGATGCGGTACGTCTTCTTCGGGGCCTCGCTCGCGCCCATCAAGGCGATGGCCGAAGCTCCGGCCAGGAGCAGCGCCGCGGCGCCGAGCAAACCCTTGCGTTGAAGCCCGATCTTCATGCATCAATCCCCTGAAAAATGCGAGCGGCGGATCGCCGTCGCGTGCGTGCTGTTCTGACGTGGAAATGGTATCACAAACCGCCCCCGGCGTCGGGGCATGGCACGTTCCCGAAAGAAAAAGGGCCCGCCAAACGGCGGGCCCCGGAACGGTCTTGCGCAACTGCCGGTCGGATTCAATTATTCCATGATGTTCGGGCAGAGCAGGTCGTTGTAGGAACCGACGAAGATCACGAAGTCGGTGTCGTCCACGAATCCGTCGCCGTTCAGATCGCCCGTGTCATAGCGGAAGTCCGCGATGAGCAGGTCGTACTTGTTTGCGAAGATCACAAAGTCCGAGTCCTCGACCAGGCCGTCGCCATTGAAGTCGGCGGGGCAGCTCTGGAAGATGCGGACCCACTGCTTGCCGGCAACCGCCGAGAAGTCGACCTGGTTGGGGATGCCGACGTTGGCGCCCGGGGAGGTGCCGTAAGACGCCGGCACGCCGCCGATGACCTGGTTGGTCACGTTGCCGCTGGATTCGATGAAGCCGGCGAGCTTGATGTCGCTGGTGCCGTCATAGCCGAGCTCGGCGAGGTCGATCGACCACTCGAGACCGGTGTTGACCGCGATCACATCATCCTCGGTGAAGGCCGCACCGCCGTTGGCGGAGGTCACGCCCGCGAGGTTCGACTGATCCATGCGCATCAGGATGATGCCGGCCGAGGGCTTGGGCGTGCTGGGGTTGCCCGCGATCGAATTGCAAGGCTCGCCGACGTAGGCCGACATGAACTTGTGGCCAGCGTAGGGAGCAAAGTTGCCCTCGAGTTCGGTCTTGGTGCCGTCCTGCTCCTGGATGCCGATGAACGGCTCGGTCGTACCGCCCGGATAGCCCTGCAGGCCGTTGTACTTGATCACGTCGTACTGCTGGCCGTTGCCGCCCGGAGCGAGCTTCGGGCCGCCGTCGAACATGCCGTAGTCGATGATGGCATCGCACACCGTCGCGCGACCGTTGGTGCGGAGCACCGTCGAGTGCGAGTAGTTGTCGACGTTGCCGCCGTTGGTGTAATCGATGAAGTAGGTCGGGCTGAAATCGCTGTCGAACTTCAGGCCGGGGTTGGTGCCGGTGCCGGGGCCGCCCATCGAATTCAGGTGGCCGAAGTCGAAGCCCGAGTTGTCGTTGCGGAGCTGGTTCTGGCCGAGCTCTTCGCCGCCCGGGGTCTGGAAGCCGCCGACATCGACGAACATGTTGATCTTCGAGTAGTCGGTCTTGATGTTGCCCGAGGTGAAGATGTACAGACGCTTGTTCAGCTTGTCGACGTAGCTGTAGAGGGCGTCAAATTCCGAACCGTTTGAAACGTTCTGGTTTCCGGCCGGGGGCGGGCAGAACGCGGGAACACCCAGAACGTTGGAGTTGTTAATGGTCGCGAGAATCGCGGGGGCGTCCACGGCGCCGCCGGTCAGCACGCCGTTGCTGGCGGCACCGGTGGAACCGCAGTAGTAGCCCGCGCCGCCGCCCGATCCGTCGTTGTTCGAGAGCTTGGCGTAATCGACGTAGAGCTGGAAGGGGCCGTCGCCGCAGTTGAGGCCGACCCAGTAGCTGGCGTTGAAACCGGTGTCGAAGGTGAGGCCGTTGTTGGTGCCGTCGTCACCCATGCGGATGAGATGGTTGCCGTCGCCGCCCACGGCCGGGTTGTCGGCGCGAAGGCGGTTCTGGCCCTGCGCGCTGCCTGTGTCGAAGAAGATCTCGAGGGTGTTGTGGTTCGACTCGAGGTTGCCGGTGAAGAACATGTACAGCACGCCGCCCGCGATGCGGACGTAACCGCCGTCGATTTCCGAGCCGCCGGCGTAATCCACCGTGCCGCCGACCGCGTCACCGAAGCCGGTGCGGGCCGACTGCTGGAAGCGGGTCGTCCAACCCGAGGAGTCACGCGTGCCATCGATCACGGGGGCCGTGCCCGAGGCCGCGAGGTTGACCGTGAAGAACTGGTTGCCCGCGGCCCGCGTGTCGGTCGCGAGGTTGATCGCGCGCGTCTCGCCGAAGTTGGCGGGCTGGGCGAGTTCGCCCGCGACGCCGACCAGCGAGGTGCCGCTGAAGTGGTTGGAGGCGAAGCTGCCGTCCTGGTTGTTGATGAAGGCCGTCACGCGGAGCGTGGTGGGATTGCCCAGGGCCGACAGCGGAATCGCGAGCTCGATACCCGTCGTCACCGTGTTGACCGTGGCGCCGTTCAGCGTGTTCTTATCGCAGTTGATGACGTTGTTGTCGCCGGCATTGGTCGGGATCAGGTTGACCCAACGCGGATTGCCGTACGCAGGCTTCTTCACGCCCGTGATTGACAGGGGCTGGGCAACGGCAAGGCCGCTCATGCCCGCGAGAATCAGGGCGGAGGCAAGGAAACGCTGACGCATCTTGGAATACTCCCTCAAAAAACTCCGGAAACCCGCTGCGCGGCCCGGTCGCCGCGTGCGGCAAAAGGCGCAGAAACAGCCCAAGCAATACCGGGCTGAACTGTTTCTGACACCGTTTTCAAGTGTACCACAAACCTCCTTTGACCGGCACTTGTTCGCGCCCAAATGCCGTTCTTTTCACGATTTCCGCGTTTTTGCCCGTTTTAGGGCCTGACCCCCAGGTCCGATTCGAACGGCCTGTGCGAGGCCACGCGCGACGCCCTCTGTCACGCTTGCGCCCGGGCAGTTTTCGTTAAGACTTTGCAAAGCCGAATCGAGGCGCTGGCAGCGCATTCCAGAGCCTGCAGGGGAATCCCCCGCACCGGTTCTCAGGAGTGTTCCATATTCAATGAAACACGGCTTGACGCTCTTTCACTTTGCCGTTAGTTTGCCTCCGGGAAAAGGGATACGACGGACGGATTCTGTCGTATGGATTGCAAGCGTTTCACGAGGTAGCGCGGCCCGTTCGGGCTTTTCCGCCGCCCGTTGTGTCAGAAGGACCGACCTGATGCCAGGCACTCTCCCGTCGTTCACCGAGCGCTCTCCTGCGCCGGCATTTTCGCCTGTGTCCGCCAACCACTCCCGTCGCGGCTTCACGCTGATCGAGTTGCTGGTGGTCATCGCGATTATCGCGCTGCTCATCGGGATCTTGCTTCCGGCGCTCGGAAAAGCCCGCAATTCAGCCCGAACGATGAAGTGTCTCTCCAACGTCAAATCCATGGCGACGAGTCTCGCGCTCTACGCCGGTGAGTACAAGAGCTGGTATCCCGTCGTGCCGGTGGCAAATTCGGGCGAGTCGGAAACGGATATGGACAAAGAGGACGCCGCTCACAACAAGAAACGCTGGGGTCGCCAGCACAAGTACGGCGGGCTCGCCGGTTTTTTCACTTTGAATCAGCAAGGCCAGGGCGGCCCGGACAACACCTCCGCCATTTGTTATGTGCGAAAGCGATTCGGGCAGCCTGATCCGTTCTATAGCGACCGCGTGACAAAGCCCGTGCTCGCCAAGTACATGGACGGCTTCGGGGCTCTCATTTGCCCGTCGGACCGCGAGGACCGCCGATATTCCTATCACCTCGCGACTTCCGATTTTTGGGACGGGAACAAGGATTACTACATGGGCGCACCCGCAGCGAACTCCGTGTATGTTCCGAAGGTGCCTTCGACCGTTGATGAGATCGCGGCGTACAACCTCAGCTATATGTATTACGCGGGCTTTAAGACGGATGAACCCAACGTCGTTTCCGCCGTGCCAATCTGGGGCGACGACACCAACGGCCCGGATGTCGGAACGCTCGCGTTTTACAACAGCGGCAACAACAAGGGTGCAGACAACGGATACCTGGGCGCTCAGTCGATCGGCCCCAATTACTACGGCAAAGTGGACAACCACGGTCGTGATGGCGGAAACTTCATGTTCTCCGATGGGCACGGCGAGTTGATCAACGGAAACATCCAGTCGACATTCTTCGACCCGATGACCTCCGGCAAAGCGGTCAATACCGCGCGCAACGTCAACGCCATCCTCCCGTATCGAAGCAACTGGATCCAGGCCGTCGACTAAGGGGACAACGCGGGGGACGCGGCGCTTTCCGCTCCGCAGAAGCGACGTCATTCTTCGGTTGTTTCATCCTCCGAATTGCTGGCTCGATCCGCCCGCCACCTGCTACGCTAACGCCCCTTGACACCCCCACGGGAACAACATTCCTCGCTGATCCGCCGTCTTTTTCGCGCGCAGGAATCCGGGCTGATTCTCGTCATCCTCCTGCTTGCCGCGATTCTAACGGTCCGAGGCGGGACCAAGCCGGGCGACATCCTCCGGATTGCTCTGCCCCAAGGAACGACCACCGACGATTCCTCGGGCACGCTGGTTATTACCACGCCTGATGACGCTCCGCTCAAAGCCGTTCGTGCGGCTCTTGGCGAAGCGATTTCCGGGAGCGCCAACGTGCGCATCGTTTCGGGTTCGACCAAGCTCGAGGCACTCAGCGCCAGCAATCCCCGCGTCATCGATGGGGCCAGCGGACCCACGCTGCTCATCTCCCGTTCCGAAAGCAAGTTTCTCAACACGCAGAACCTGGTGTTGCTGGCGACACAGGCCAGTTTTATCGCGGTCATGGCGGTCGGAATGACCGCAGTCATCATCCTGGGCGGGATCGACCTCTCCGTCGGCTCGATCTACGGACTCGCGGCCGTCATCGGCGCCTTCGCACTTCAAGCTCTTCAATTGCGGGCGCTGGGTCCGGATGCCAACTCCCTCAACGCCGCGGCTGGTGGAGCCCCCTGGTGGGCCGCCATTCCCGTCGGCATCGGCGTCTGCTGCCTGGTGGGAGCCCTGTGCGGCGGCATCAGCGGGTCGATGATTGTCGGGCTGCGGGTGCATCCGTTCATCATCACGCTGGGCATGATGGCCATGCTCAGCGGCCTGGTCTTCGTGCTGACCCGGGGCCAATCGATCACGGGCTTCCCCGAAGCATTCACCAAAGGCTTCATGAAAATGCCCGCCGGCAACGTCTATCCGGTGCCGGTGATCATCATGATCCTGACCATGTTCGCCGGCATGTTCGTGCTCAGCCAGACCGTGCTCGGACGACGGATCTTCGCCATCGGCGGCAACGAAATCGCGGCCAAGTACGCGGGCATCCCCGTCGGCGGCGTCAAGATCATCGTCTACATTGTCAGCGGCGCCCTCGCAGGCCTGTCCGCCGCGATGTATCTCGGGTATTACGGTGCCGCCGCTCCCGGTGCCGGCCAGGGCTATGAACTGGACGTGATCGCCGCGGCCGTCATCGGCGGCGCATCGCTTTCCGGGGGCCGGGGTTCGGCGTTTGGAGCTGTGCTCGGTGCCTTGCTGGTGCAGATGATCGGCAACGGCATGCTCGTGCTCGACATCGATCAGAGCTACACCCAGATCGTCAAAGGGGCCGCGATCGTGGTGGCTGTGGTGCTGGATCAGGCGAAAGCCCGACTCACCCCGGGCGCTCGATAAGCCGCGAAAGCGTCGAAGGGACCTCACGAGGAGCGATGCCCCCGGCGGACCGGCGAGCCGTTCGTATCCCCTGCACAGATACCTGAACGCGATCTCCCTTCCCCACATCAACCCGACCGACGATGGATCTGCCCGAGAAGCTCGCTTGCGGCGCATCGCGTCGAAGCCATGCTCCTGCTCCGCGACCTCCGGCGTCGAGGCATCTTCGGTGATCACGAGCCAGCTGTGTGCGAGGCAAAGAAAAGCACGCCGCCCTTGCGCAGGCTCGTCTCAGGCTTGGTCGGTTCGAAAAAAAGCGGCGGGTTCTCACCCGCCGCCTTCTTCAGGTTCAAATGCCGGAGCTGAATCAGTCGAACCAGAGCTTGCTGAGCTGGATGGCATCGACATTGCCCGACTGGGCGTTGGGCGTCATCCAGGTCAGGGCGCCGCCCTGGTTGCCCCAGCAGCGGAGGTAGTTGTTGCGGCGAACGTTGACGTTGTTCGCCTTGATGTCGTCATCGTTCTTGGCGGTGTACGACGCACCGGTCGTGTTCGTCTGAGCCGACTCGTCTTCGTTGGCGAAGAGGTTGTCGTACTTCAGCGGGGGGTTGCCGGTGGTCACGCCCGGGTAGAGGATGGGCATGTTGTCCGGGTCGGGCTTGGTCTCGAAAGCGACCGAGTTGTCGTTGCGAGCCACGTTTCCTTCCCAAGCGGAACGCGAACCGTGGATGAGCAGTGTGTTGGAGGCGTTGGCGACGAGGTCGCTGTTGGCGCCACGCATATCGCCGTTGTCGGCAAGAGCCCAGCTGCCGTTGGAAGCGTTGTACCACGGGCCGCGGTTGCCAAGCACCGCCTGCGTCGCATCAAACGTGCTCGACCACAGCGAACGGCGCGCGCCGTACGGCATGACGAACGCATAGGAGCAGCCGCCGACCGGGGTCAGGTTACCGGCGCCCGGGGTGCCTTCATCGCCGCCCTTTTCGTTGGGGTAAGCGGCAAAGGACGGGTCGCAGATCGCCTGGGTCTTCTTGGTCGCGTCCTTGACAGCGTCAGGCTT
Organism: Planctomycetota bacterium; assembly: GCA_018242645.1. GTDB lineage: Bacteria > Planctomycetota > Phycisphaerae > Phycisphaerales > UBA1924 > JAFEBO01. The sequence continues at coordinate 7,160 of JAFEBN010000011.1, forward strand.
GCTGAACTGGTAGTACGGGTTGGCCTTGATGCTGCCGTTGACTTCGGCCGGGCTGACCAGAATTTCGGTGCCGAAGGCGCCGTTGTAGATCAGCATCGACATCATGTAACGGGGCAGGTCCTTGTAGAACTTGTTCTTGGAGTTGTTGCCCGAGGTGTCGATCTTGGTGCCGTTCACGTAGATCGTGTCGTTGAGGTCGATCGAGCTCGGGAGGGGGTAGTTGTCCTGGTTCTGACCGGCCCAGGTCACCATGGACTGGTGCACGGAGCGGACCTGCGTGCCGTCCTTGATCTGACGGGCGGCGGCGCGGGCCTTGCCGAGGGCGGGGAGCAGGATGCCGATGAGCAGGGCGATGATCGCGATCACGACCAGCAGCTCGATCAGCGTGAATGCCGACTTACGAGACTTCATGTTCGAAACTCCTGAGCGGTTCAACCCTGTGTTGTGGTGGGTTTTCCGCTCGCGTTCTGCGACGACCGACTTGACGACGTGCCGCGGCCGCCCGAAGGCGCCGCAAAAACCGTCTCGCCAGCGAAACCGTGCCCCCGCGGCGGGTCGTCCGAGTCCCGCGCGAGCACCGTTTTCCGGCTTCCAGATTGTCGGCAGGTCGCTCACGCCCCGAATCAAGCGAGCGGGCGGAACAAGTCGGGGTGCAAGACCCCAGATGAGAACGCCGTGGAAAAACTTCCAACCGGTGCAGATCAGATGTCCGATCGAGGACTCCTGACGCGTGCGTCCTGCCAGTCGAGTTGTCAGACCGTGCCCGAAGGCCCGGCCGCACCACAAAGGTACGTCACCCGATTCGGGCGTCAAGCAAAACGGTTCCCGCGAGTTATGAGTACGCTCAAATCTTGAAAACCTTTTCGCTTCTCCTGCCTCCGCAGGTGACGAGCATCCAAACGGAAACCGATCATGCCAACCCCTGAACAGCGACTCGCCGAGCTGGGCATCCAGCTCCCCCCCGCCGTCCCGCCCGTTGCGGCCTACATCCCCGTCCGCATCGCCAAAGGCATGGCGTTCGTGGCCGGCCAGATCCCGATGCGCGACGGCAAGCTGATCGCCCAGGGCATCGTGCCCTCGCAAGTCCCCCCCGCTACCGCTGTTGAATGCGCCCGGCAGTGCGCGGTCAACGCGCTCGCCGCGCTCAAGGCCGAGCTGGGCGAACTCGCCCGCATCAAGCAGATCGTCCGCGTGGGGGTCTTCGTCGCCTGCACGCCCGAGTTCATCGACCACCCGCAGATCGCCAACGGCGCGAGCGAGTTCCTGCAGCAGGTCTTCGGCGAAGCCGGCAAGCACGCCCGCGCAGCGGTCGGCGCACCGAGCCTCCCGCGGGGAGCGCCGGTGGAAGTGGAGTTGGTTTGCGAACTCACCTGAACGCGGCGTTCAAGACTTGGCCGCCAGCGACCGCAACTCGCGCCGCATGATCTTCCCCGTCGGATTCCGCGGCAGCGCGTCCAGCCGGCGGATTTCGGTCGGCACTTTGTAACCGGCAAGGCTCTGGCGACACCAGGCGATCAGCTCTTTTTCATCGAAGCTCTGACCTTCCCTGATCTCGACAAACGCGATCGGCAGTTCGCCCCGCATCGGGTCGTTCATTCCGACCACGCCGCTCGCGTGCACCGAGGGATGACGATCGAGCACTTCCTCGATCTCGCGCGGGAAGACGTTTTCGCCCCCCACGATCAGCATTTCTTTCAATCGTCCGGTGATGTGCAGATGGCCGTCGTCATCGAACCGTCCGATGTCGCCGGTTCGAAAGTACCCGTTCGGGCTGAACGCCCTGGCCGTGTCCTCGGGCAGGTTGTAGTACCCCTTCATGATGTTGGGGCCCTTCATCCACACCTCGCCGTCGGTGTTCGGGGGGAGGCTGCGACCGTTCGAATCCACAATCCGCTGATCGACAAGCGGGATCGGCTTTCCCACCGACCCCGGCCGGAATTCGTGCGGACGGCACCAGTTGCTCACCGGCGATGTTTCGGTCAGGCCGTACCCCTCGTTGATCGTTACGCCGAAGCGCTCGCGGAATTTCTCCCGCACCGTGCTGGGCAGAGGCTCCCCGCCGCTGACGGTGTACCGCAGCGTGCGGAAATCATCCGCTGTTGCGTCCTTGGCGTGCAGCAGCGCGTTGTACATCGATGGAATCGCCACCAGCACGGTGGGCCGATGCTCGCGGAGCAGCCGCACGATCTTTCCGGGAACAAAACGGGCCGTGTAGATCACCCGGATGCCCCCGCTCAGCGGCAGGAAGGTCAGCACGGTCATCCCGAACGAATGAAACTGAGGAAGCACCCCCAGCATCGAATCCGCCCGCGAGAAATCGACCCAGTCGCGGATCTGCTGGATGTTGGCGCTCAGGTTGCCGTGCGTGAGCATGACCCCCTTGGGCTTGCCGCTCGTGCCCGAGGTATACAGCAGGACGGCCAGGTCGTCGTCGGCCGCCGGAGCGGGCCAGCGGAAATCGGGGAAGCCGGAGAAATCGACATCCTCCAGCATCAGGATGTTCTTTACCTTGGGCGCGTATCCAAGGTGCTCGAGCATCGGCCGGACCGTGACAACGGTGTCCGTGCCGCAATCGTCGATCACGTATTGCAACTCTTCCTTTTTCAGGAGGTAGTTCAATGGGACGATCGTCCGCCCGAGCGACATGCCCGCCAGGGCCGCGGCCGGGAAGGTGCCCCCCGTCGGCAGCAGCAGGCCGAGCCGCTGGGTCTGGTTGAGGGTTTCGAGCCTCTGGCCGATATGGGCGATCGCGACCAGGAGTTCGAAGTTCCGGGTCGTCCGCCGGTCATCGACCAGGGCGACGGAACGGGGGTGCTTCAGAAGTTGCCAGAGGATCGGTCGATGGACGCTCAAGGGGCGCTCCCGCACGGAAAGTGGCTGTTTGCCGCCATGGGCGACGATAATAACGAACCCGCGACAGGACCGTGGGAAGAGGATTTTTCATGACGGATCGCATGCGTTCATTCAAGATGGTGTGGGTTGGCCTGGTCGCTGCCGCGGCGTGCTTTGCCGGGGCGTGCTCCTCTTCGCAGAAGACCGCGCAGGCGGACTACAAGGAGCTGTACACCCAGCACAAGTACGCGGAGGCCTACGACGCGGCGCTGCAAGCGCAGACCGAGGGCTCGAGCGTGCAGAAGGAGCAGGCGGCGCTGATCGCGGGCCTGTCTGCCGCGGCGCTGCAGAAGAACGCCGAGGCCGAGAAAATCCTCCGCCCGCTGCTCAAGAGCGGCGACCAGACGGTGAGCGGCAAGGCGGGCGCCCAGCTCGGCCTGATCGCGTATGAGCAGAGCCGGTACGCCGAAGCCTCTGAACTTCTGACCGAAGCGGCAACCAAACTCACCGGCGACGAAGCCGCACGGGCGCTGCTCTACGCCGGCGACGCGCTCCGCGCCCAGGGACGCACCAGCGAGGCCCGCGCGAGCTACGAGAAGGCCCAGGCACAACTCCAGAACGACAGCACGCTCAAGGTGCTGATCTCCGACCGCCTCGCCGCCGTGAGCGGCAATCAGTCGGTCGGCAGCGGGCAGTTCACCGTGCAGCTCGGCGCTTTCTCGAGCTGGCAGCGTGCCCAGGTCCAGGCCGATCGCTATCGCGCCCGCGCGCAGGCGGCCGGGCTGGCCAGTCCGCGCATCGTGCAAACGGCCAATCAGCAGGGCACGAAGGTCTACGCAGTGCGCGTCGGCCGGTTCACGACCAAGGGCGCCGCGGAAACCGTGCAGAAATCCATGGGCCCCGAGGCGAAGGTGACCGCCGTCAGCGGCGAGTGACGCTCAACTTTCCAGGATGACCGACGCGGTCGCCAGGCCCGCCGCGTGACTGATGCTCACGTGGAGCGATCGCACCCCCAGGCCGGACGCGATCTCCGCCGCCTTGCCGTGAAGACGGAGGCTGGGCGCGCCCGAGGGCAGATTGACGACTTCAACATCCGTCCACGCGATCCCGTCGCGCCAGCCCGTGCCGATGGCCTTGAGCGCCGCTTCCTTGGCGGCAAAGCGCCCCGCCAGATGCTCGGCACGCTTGCCGCTGTTCGCCTGCTGCCCGGCCGCGGCCTGCTCGGCGCCGGTAAAGACACGCTGCAGGAAGCGTTCACCGTGATCCGCGATCATCTCGCCGATGCGTTCGACACTCGCGATATCGATTCCGTGCCCGACGATCGGCATGCGCTCGCTCCGTCAATCGGGCTTGGACGACTTCTTCGACTTGGGTTTGGTGTCGGCGCTCGAAGACTTGGGCGCCGCTTCCTTTGCGGGCGCCGCCGGCTTGGCGTCGGCGCTCTTGGCGTCCGATTTCGCCGCCTCTGCCGGCTTGCCCGAATCGGCCTGGGCCGCCTTCTTGTACGAATCGGAGCGATAGTCGGTGATGTAAAAGCCCGAGCCCTTGAACATCAGGGCGGCGCCGGTGCCGATGAGCCGCTCGAGCTGGTTCTTGCCGCACTTGGGGCACTTTTTGAGCACGGGCGCGGTCATCGACTGGAACTCTTCGAATTCGTGTCCGCACGCCTTGCACTTGTAGTCGTAGGTGGGCATGAAGAAAACTCAAATCAGCAGCAAGCCAACTCGCAAACCAGGGCCGGTCCGAGAGCAGCTATGCGGAAGGCGCGACGCTGACCTTGGCGGGACGGATCACCTTGTCCGCGCCGCCGGCGGCCGCACCGGCGAGCGAATAGCCCGCCTGGAACGTCGCAACGATCTTGCCGGGCGCGATCCCCTCCGCCTGCTGCTGCATGATCGCTTCGTGAATGCCGGGAACAAAGTCGTCGCCCGGCTTGGGGTTGATCACCGTGAGGCCGAATCCCTGGAGCACGCGGATCATCTCTTCGCGGATGACCTTGACACCTCCGACGATCTGCTCGGCGGAAACCTTGCTCGTGTCCTGGCCCAGCGCCAGATCGAAATGATCGATCACGCTCACCAGTCCGCTCACCACGCCCGCGATTCCCGTCGCCTTGGCGATCTGTTCGTTGGAGTACGAACGCTTCTGATAATTCTGAAAGTCGGCCATGGTCCGCAGGGCGCGGCTGTTGGCGTCCGCCACCTCGCCTTCCAGCTTGGCCACGCGATCGCGAAGCTCCTGCACTTCGCCCTCGCCGGTATCGGAAATATCCCATTCCTGCGGCATGTCGGAATCGCTGTTCATGTTCGCACCTGCGACATCTTTGCCCGGCGACGGCCTCGCCGCCGGACGTGACCCGGCGCTCACGCGCCGTTCATCATCTCCTTGACCTTCTTCCAGAAGCCCTGCGTCTCGGGCAGCACAGCCTGGTCCTCGCTCGCGGCATACTCGCGAAGGAGCTTTTCCTGCGCCTTGGTGAGTTTGCGGGGCACCTCGATGATCACCGTGACGACCAGATCGCCCGGCCTGCCCGATCGCAGGTTGGGCAGGCCCTTGCCCTTCACCGAGAACGTCTCGCCCGGCTGCGTACCCCTGGGAATCGTGAGCGCGGCCTTGCCGCCGATCGTCGGCACTTCGATCTCGGCGCCCAGCGTCGCCTGCGCGAAACTCACCGGCAGGTTCAAAAGCAGGTTGTCTTCCTCGCGCTCGAACAGTTCGTGGTGCGCCACGCGGATCGCCACGTGCAGGTCGCCACGGATTCCCTCGCCACCCGGCGAAATCTCCGGCGGCGGAGGCTCCCCCTCCCCGCCCACCCGCACCGCCTGGCCGTCCATCACGCCGGCAGGAATCTTGACGCTGATCGTTCGCTTGCGGGGCATACGCCCCTTGCCCTTGCACGCCTCGCAGAAGTCCTTGATGATCTGCCCGCGCCCGCGGCAGGCCGGGCAGGCCGTGACCATCCGGAACATCCCGCCAAAGCCGGTCTGCTGCACCTTCCCCTGGCCCGCGCACGTCGGACACTTGATCGGGGAACTCCCCTTCTTCGCGCCCGTGCCCGTGCAGGTCTCGCACACATCCAGTCGCGTGAAATGCACCTCGCGCTCGACACCCGTCGACACTTCTTCGAATGTCAGTTCAACCTCGGTCTCCAGGTCGTACCCGCGCGCCACGCCCCGGCGCTGGCCCCCGAACCCTCCGCCCCCGCCCCCCCCGAAAATGTCGTTGAACATCGAGAAGATGTCCTCGACGTTCATGCGGCTGAAGTCGTGTGCCGCGGGCCCGCGCGACTGGCGGAGGCCTTCGTGCCCGTACTGGTCGTAGAGCTTGCGCTTCTCGGGGTCGGAGAGCACTTCGTACGCCGCGGCGGCCTCTTTGAACTTGATCTCCGCTTCCGCGTCCCCCGGATTGCGGTCGGGGTGATACTTGAGCGCCAGACGGCGATAAGAGCGTTTGATCTCCTCGCCGTCGGCGGTTCGCTCGACGCTCAGGATCTCGTAATAGTCGCGGGTGACGGAGGACATTTGAATTCAACCACAGAGGCACAGAGACACCGAGAGGAGAAGCCGAATTCGGATCAGAGTATTCGTCGCATGATTCCGTCTTTCATATACGGAACGTGAAAGTTGAGCAGCAACCCAAGTTTCTTGACGCTGAGCTTCAGGTAACTCAGGAGTTGCGCTTCGTGGACCGGCAGCACTCGTTCGATTGCTTTGATTTCCAGGATCACAAGATCATTCACGATCAGGTCCATTCGATATCCGCAGTCAAGCCGCTTTCCCTTGTAGACCACCGGCAAAGGAACTTGGCGAGCGACGCGCAATCCCCTCTCGGCAAGTTCGTGCGCAAGACACTCCTCGTACACTGACTCAAGCAGACCAGGCCCGAGCGCCCGGTGGACTTCAATGGCCCCGCCGATGATCTCGCGGGTCAAGGGATCGTCGCCTTGAATCACAGATCCCTCTTCCATCTCTGTGCCTCTGTGCCTCTGTGGTAAAAAGGACACCGAGTGATTTTCATCACGCGATGTCGAAATTCGGATCACGCCGTCGCACCGGTGGCGACTTCCGCGTCTTCCTTGAGGTCGGTGATCAGCACGTCGGTCGTCAGCATCAGGCCGGCGACCGAGGCGGCATTGATCAGCGAAGTCTTCGCGACCAGGGCCGGATCGATGATGCCGTCCTTGACCAGGTCGGTGTACTCACCCGTCGCGGCGTTGAAGCCGAACGAGTTGCCGCCCTTGCCGCCTTCCTTGACCTTCTCGACGACGAGGTCGCCGTCGAAACCGGCGTTCTCGGCGATCTGCTTGGCACACGACTCGACCGCACGGGCCACGATGTCAAAGCCGAGCTTCTCATCGCCCTTGGCCTTGGAAGCAGCCTTCACGATCGCGTCCTGCGTGCGGAGCAGCGCCACGCCGCCGCCGGGCACGTAGCCCTCCTTGGCCGCAGCGCGGGTCGCGTGCAGCGCGTCTTCCACGAGGTCCTTGGTGGACTTCATGGCGATCTCGGTCGCGCCGCCCACGTTGATGATCGCCACGCCGCTGGTCAGCTTCGCCAGACGCTCCATGAGCTTCTCGCGGTCGTAGTCGCTCGTGGACTTTTCATGCTGGCTCTTGATCTGGTTGGCGCGGGCGGTGATCTCCGCCTTCTTGCCGGCGCCCTCGATGATCGTCGTGTCGTCCTTGGTCACAATGATCTTCTTGGCGCGCCCAAGCTCGGAGAGCTCGATGCTCTCGATCGAACGGCCCAGGTCCTCGGCGATGAACGTGCCGCCGGTCAGGACGGCGATGTCGCCCATCATGGCCTTGCGGCGGTCGCCAAACCCCGGGGCCTTGACGGCGCAGATCTTGAGCGTGCCGCGGAGCCGGTTGACCACCAGCGTCGCCAGCGCCTCGTTTTCGACTTCCTCAGCCACGAGCAGGATCGGCTTGCCCGTCGCAACAACCTTGTTCAGCAGGGGCAGCAGGTCGGGCAGGTTGCTGATCTTCTTCTCGTAGAGCAGGATGTACGCATCCTCGAGCACGCACTCGGCGGTCTTGGGGTCGGTCATGAAGTAGGGCGAGAGGTAACCCTTGTCGAACTGCATGCCCTCCACGTAATCCAGCGTGGTCTCGGCCGTCTTACCTTCTTCGATCTCGCAGACGCCCTCGGCGCCGACGCGGTCGATCGCTTCGGCGATGAGGTTGCCCACGTTCGCGTCGTGGTTGGCCGACACCGTGGCGATCTTCTTGTAGTCCTCGCGGCCCTTGCACTTGATGGCCATCGAGTCGATGAACTCGGCCGCGGCGGCCGCGGCGTTGTTGATCCCGCGCTGCAGGTGGACCGGATTCGCGCCGGCCGTGACGTGGCGGAGACCTTCGGAGAAAATGGCCTGGGCGAGCACGGTGGCCGCGGTCGTGCCGTCACCGGCCTTGTCGGCCGTCTTCTTGGCGACCTCGTTCACCATCTTGGCGCCCATCGACTGGAACGGCGCGGGGAGCGAGACTTCCTTCGACACGGAAACGCCGTCCTTGGTGACGTGCGGCCCGCCGTAGGTCTTCTCGATGACCACGAAGCGGCCGCTGGGGCCCATCGTGCACTTGACCGCGTCGGCAAGGGCGTCAACGCCCTTTTTCATTTCGACCAGCGCGGAGTCGGAGAACATCAGTTGTTTGGTGGACATGGAATGCTCCAGAAATCTCAAATCGCAAAACTCAAAGCTCAAATCGGAGAGGACGCAGAAGACTCAGGGCTCACGGCAAGCAGGCTCGATTTGAGCTTTGCTGCTTTGAGCTTTGAGATTTATCCCTCGATAACGCCGAGCAGCTCGCTCTCCCGCAGGATCAGGTGCTTCTCGCCCTTGATCTCGACTTCCGTGCCCGCGTACTTGCCGTACACCACGGTGTCGCCCTTGCCGACGCTCATCTCGGCGCGCTTGCCGTTTTCCAGGCGCTTGCCGGGGCCCACGGCCACGACGCTGCCCTTGACCGGCTTTTCCTTGGCGGTCTCGGGGAGGTAAATGCCCGAAGCGGTCTTGGTCTCGGCTTCGATGGGCTTGACAAGCACGCGGTCTTCGAGAGGTTTCACGGCCATTGCAAGGTCTCCTTCAAATCTGCTCGCGATCGGCTCGATCGCGTCGGTGTCGTTCGTGCGGGCGCTCTGCCCGCGGAACAGGTCAGTTCGCCGCGCCCGTCGGCGCGGCCTTTCGGATCTTGGTCAGTTCGGTCCGGATAGTCTCGATCAGCTCGGCGTCCCGGGCCGGATCGAGCCTGGTCGAGGCGTATTCGCTCGTGCCTTCCTTGTGCATCTGTCCCCACACCGGCGCGAGCGGATCGGGATCGGTCTTGCGCCGCGGGAAGATGTGCCAGTGGATGTGGTGCACCACGTTGCCCAGCGACTCGCAGTTGAGCTTGTGGGGCCGCACCGCGTTGTGCACCGCTTCGGCAACCTGCGTCATCTCCTCGATGAACCGCACCCGCGCCGCGCGGGCAAGCTGGTGCAGCTCGGTCGCCGGCGTCTTGGAGAGAAACAGCGTGTAACCCCGGAATTGCTGCGAATCTCCCAGCACGGCGAAGCCCGTCTCGAGTTCGGCGATGAACCCGGGGTGCTTCCCGGCGCGGCACTCGGCCACGCGCTTGCAGATCTCACACTCCTGCTGGTGTCCTGCCATGGGGTTCCTTCTCGACGCGTCAGGCCGCGTCGGACTTGCGGGGCTCCAGGGTCGCGGCAACCGGAGACACGTGCTGCTCCGGATTCAGCTTGTGCTTGACGAACTCGATGATGAGCGGAATGAGCGAGACGGCGACGACGCCCAGCACCACCACGGAGAAGTTGTGCTTCACCCACGGAATGTTGCCGAACACGTAGCCCGCACCCGTGCACACCCCCACCCACGCGATCGCGCCGACCACGTTGAAGAAAATGAACCGTCCGTAGTTCATCGAGCCCGCGCCGGCCACAAACGGGCAGAAAGTCCGCACGATGGGCACGAACTGGCCGAGACTGATCGCCTTGCCCCCGTGCTTCTCGAAAAACTGGTGCGCCTTCAGCAGATGCTTGCGGTTGAGCAGCCGGTCGAAGAACGACCGCGCGTCCTCCGGTGCGTGACTGAACACCTTCGGCCCGATGTAGCGCCCGATCCAGTAGTTGCTGGTGTTGCCCAGGACGGCCGCCAGGAGCAGAAGCGGCGCCGCGACCTCGGCGCGAAGCACGCCGCTGCCCCCGAGCGCCCCGACCGCGAACAGCAGCGAATCGCCGGGCAGAAACGGCGTGATCACCAGCCCCGTCTCGCAGAAGACGATGGCGAAAAGAATGGCGTAGACCCACACGCCGTAGGAATCGACCAGCCCCTTCAGGGCCTGGTCGATGTGGAGGATGTTGTGGATCAGGTCGGACATGCGTCTGGATCGCTATGCCTGCGTCACGCAGCCGGAGCGACTTAGAACCCCATCCCGCCCATGCCCGGCATGCCGCCCATCCCGCCCATGCCACCCATCCCGCCCATGCCGCCGCCGCCCGCGGGCGCGGCTTCCTTCGGCTCGGGCTTGCTGGTGACGATGCAGTCGGACGTGAGCAGCAGCGTCGCAACGCTCGAAGCGTTCTGCAGGGCCGAACGGTCGACCTTGGCGGGCGTGATCACGCCCTGGTCGATCAGGTCGCCGTAGGTGTCGGTCAGCGCGTTGTACCCGAAGTTGTTGCCCTTGCCTTCGGCAACCTTCTGGACCACGACGGTGCCCTTCGCGCCCGCGTTGTCCGCGATCGTCTGCAGGGGCAGCGCCAGCGCCGTGTACACCGTGCGGATGCCCGCGGCAAAGTCGAACGCGTAACGGCCAAGATCGTCCGAAGACTTTTCGTCCCCGCCCTTGCCGAACAGCGCCTTGTACTCCTTCATGCCCTCGAGCGCCTTGCGCGAGCGGATGAACGAGACGCCGCCGCCCGGAACGATGCCCTCGGCCACCGCCGCACGCGTCGCGTGCAGCGCATCCTCGATGCGGGCCTTCTTTTCCTTGAGCTCGGCTTCCGACGCCGCGCCGACCTTGATCTGCGCCACGCCGCCCGCGAGCTTCGCGAGGCGCTCCTGGAGCTTCTCGCGGTCGTAGTCGCTCGTGGTCTTCTCGATCTCGGCGCGGATCTGCGCGATGCGAGCCTGGATGTCCTTCGTGTTGCCGGCGCCCTCGATGATCGTGGTGTTGTCGGCGTCGATCTCGACTTTCTTGGCCATGCCGAGCTGCTTGAGCTCGACCTTGTCCAGCTCGATGCCCAGGTCCTTCATGATGGGCGTCGCGCCGGTCAGGATGGCGATGTCCTCGAGCATGGCCTTGCGCCGATCGCCGTAGCCCGGCGCCTTGACCGCCGCGACATTCAGCGTGCCCCGCAGCTTGTTGATGACCAGCGTCGCAAGCGCCTCGCCGGCGACATCCTCCGCGATGATGAGCAGGGGCTTCTTGGAGGCCATCACCTTCTCGAGCAGCGGAACCAGCTTGGACAGGTTGTCGATCTTGTCCTCGTGGATCAGGACCAGCGCCTTGTCAAACTCGACCTTCATCGCGTCGGCGTCGGTCACGAAATTGGGGCTGAGGAAGCCGCGGTCGAACTGCATGCCCTCGACCACCGTCACTTCGGTGTCGATGTTCTTGCCTTCTTCAACCGTGATCACGCCGTCCTTGCCAACCTTCTCGAAGGCATCGGCCATGATCTTGCCGATCTCCGGATCGTTGTTGGCGGAGATAGTCGCGACGTTCTGGATATCGGCCTTGCCCTTGACCGGGGTCGCCATGTCGTCGATCGACTTGGCGACGACTTCGACCGCGGCCTTCATGCCGCGAACCAGCGTGTTGGGCTCGACGCCCGCCGTGATGTGCCGCAGACCTTCGCGGAAGAGCGCCTCGGCCAGGACGGTTGCCGTCGTGGTGCCGTCGCCCGCGTCGTCGGAGGTCTTGGAAGCCGCCTGCTTGACCAGCATGGCGCCGATGTTCTGAGCCTTGTCCTTCAGCTCGATCTCTTCCGCCACCGAAACACCGTCCTTGGTCACGGTCGGTCCGCCCCAGGACTTGTCCAGAACGGCATTGCGACCCTTCGGGCCCAACGTGGCCTTCACGGCCTTGGCGAGCTTCTCCACGCCCGCGAGGAGGGACTGACGAGCTTCGACGTCGAAGGAAAGTTCTTTGGCGGCCATCTCTGAAGATCTCCCTGCAATGTGGCCCCGGGGGCTCCCCGGGGCATAAATGCGTTCAGTAGGCACTCCGGGCGGGTACGCCGCACCGGACGCTGCTGGTGCTAGGGCAACGCCTGTGCCAGAGTTTCCGGCCCTGCTGGCACTCCTTAGGCACCGGTTTCCCGTTCGCTGTCGCCATTTTTGGCTTTGCCGTGACACTTCAGGACACGCGCTTTTGACCCGTCTGCCAGTTCGGCAGCCCCTTACCTCGTGCGGGGGGCCATCGCGTAGAGTCCCACGAAGCAATCGTCGGCCATCCAAAGCCGGAGGGCACCACCGCCCCCGCTCAATCCAAGGGGCTGGAGAACGCGAGACGGCGCTTGAGTGGGACCGTGGAGTCGAACCGGGCCGACCAAGCCGGGCCGGCAGCGGGCTCGGGTGAGCACGGATAGTTGGGAGGATCGAATTCGCGGGCTTGCAGACAACCGGGAGCCGAACCCGATATCATCGCACCAATGACCACGGCTCCGATATCTCTGCTGGGCACGACCGATCTGACGACCTATCTCCCGATCCTCATCATCGTGCTGATGGCCGTTTCGTTCGGCGCGATTAACGTGATCGGATCGCTCGTGCTCGGCCCCAAGCGGGACGGCCTGGTGAAGGCGCAGTCGTACGAGTCGGGCATGAACCCGGTGGGAACAGCCCGCAAACGCTTCAACGTGCGTTTTTATCTGATCGCCATGGTTTTCCTGGTCTTCGACGTGGAAATCGTCTTCCTGTATCCGTGGGCGACCACGTTCCCGAACATCGCGCCGCAGAGCCACGAAGGGTTGATCTGGCTCGGACGCATTTTCTTTTTCCTGCTGACAACAGTCGTGGCGTACATCTACGGCTATCGCAAGTGCGTTTTCCGCTTCGATTAAGCGGGTTTTCATCAAATTGCGAAGCCGCGTTGCAGGTCCGGTAGGCGGATCGGGCGCTGGTTCTCCGTCCGAAATCCCGGCCCCAGGGGCTGTAACTCGACGGCGCATTCGGGCGCATTCGCGCAATCGTCGCGCCCGCCCGTGGTCGCATCCCGCCGCCGCGAGAATCGAATGCAAAGCTCCGATGAATCCTTCCGCGTCCCCGCTGGAGGAGAGTCCGCGAGGTGCGCTCACGGAGCAGAGGCAGATATGACCATCGACGTCGAAAGGCTGAGGGCGCAACTCGACGCGACCGTGCTCTCGGGCGCCGTGCGCACGGTGTTCCAGCCGATTGTCGATCTGAAGTGCGGCGAAATCGCCGGCTTCGAGACGCTGACGAGGCTCTCGGACGCCAGCGAGTTTCGCTCGCCCAGTGAACTGTTCGATGCCGCCGAGCGAACCGGTCAGTTATGGGCCGTGGAGGAAGTGACGCGCCGCTCCTCGCTGGACTCGGCGGTCCGCTGGCCCGCGGGCGCGAAGCTCTTCCTCAATACGACCCCCCAGGTGTTCGCCGATCCCCGCTTCTGCTCGGAGCTGCTGCGCGCCGTCCGGGCGACGCCGGGACTGACGCCGACGCGCATCGTCCTCGAGATCACCGAACGCACCGCCCAGCAGCACGATCAATCGCTCGACGAACAGGTCCGCCTGGTGAAAGCCGCGGGCTTCGAAGTCGCGATCGACGATGTGGGCGCCGGTACCAGCGGCCTGAACCGCATCATGGCCCTCCGCCCGCACTGGCTGAAGCTCGATCGCGAACTCATCGAGCAGATCAGCCGCGACCGCGTGCGTCAGAACCTCATCCGCTTCTTTCTGCGTTTCGCGACGCTCAGCGGCGTCAAGCTCATCGCCGAGGGTATCGAGCGAGAAGACGAACTCGCGACGCTGATGGACCTGGGCGTCGTCTTCGGACAGGGCTACTTCCTCGGCCGTCCCGGCTCGCGGGAGCAGAAGCTCAGCCCCGAAGTTCGTGATTTCATCCGCGCCCGGCATGTGCGAGGCAACCGGGGGCAGAGCCAGGACCCGCGCTCCAACGACATCCGCCGTTACGTGCGCCCGGTCATGCAGGTCGATTCGCACAGCAAGACCATCGACGTGGCATCCGAAGTCATGCGCCGGAGCAACGTGAGCGGCGTGGTCGTCACCGAGGCGGGCCAGCCGGTGGCGTGGTGCGAGCGCGATGCGCTCCTGCGCCATGCCGCCGACGACATGCACGCCCAGCAGATCGGCTACGTGGTCCGCCCCGGCGTGGTCTGCGCATCGCCGGACACCACCATTCCGGATGCGCTCGAACTGGCCTCCGGCCGCGAGGAGCGCGTGGTGGGCAGCCCGCTCATCGTCGCCGACGATACCGGCGTGCTCGGGCTGCTCTCGATCGGCGATCTCCTCCATGCCGCGGCCGATCTCGCCAAGGAGACACAGCTCCGGATCGCGCCCCTCACCGGGTTGCCGGGGCGAGTTCTCGCCGATGAACACCTCACCCGCCTGCTGTCGCCCGGGGATCCCACCATCGCCGGCAAGATCAACTCGACGACACACGATGTGGCGCTGCTCAACATCCGGGGCTTCTCGCGCTACAACGAAACCATGGGGTTTGAACTCGGCGACGAGTTGCTCCGGCGCGTCGCCGAATTGTTCCGCACCCGCGTCCGCGCCGATCATCCCGAGGTGTTCTTCGCTCATGTCGGCAACGATCGCTTCCTCGCCACGGCGCCGACGGGCGTGCTTCAGCCCGCGCTCGAGCTGTTCCTGAAAGAATTTGATGCCCGGGAGTCGTTGCTGGCCGCCGGCAAAGCAGGGGCGACGATCCCCCGCCTGCGCGTGGTGCTGGCCCTTGAAGTCAACAAATGGATCGCCGGTGTGCAGATGTTCTACCGCCTGGGCGACCAGTGGCACCGCGAACCGGGCCCGATCTCCGCCCAGAGCGAGTTCAACATCGTGTCGGCCCAGTCCGACGTTCTGCGGCATCGCGCCTCGGCCTGAGAATTCTGCAACACCACGCCTGCGCGGGGCGTAGCCTCTACGCATGGCCCAAACCGGTGCCTCGGTGGCGCCCGCCATGTCGCGGGAATTGCGCAATCGTCGCCTGATCGGCGCCGCCGTCGCGATCGCCTGCGCCGCGCCCCTGATCACCGGCCTGCTGCTGACGCCCGCGACGCAGGGCCACGGCACCCACGAGCAGCTCGGCCTGCCGGCGTGCGGCTGGCTGCTGGTCACGGGCTACCCCTGTGCCACCTGCGGTATGACGACGGCCGTCACGCTGGCCGCCCATGGGCATTTGCTGCAGGCTTTCCGGGTCCAGCCCGCGGGAGCGTTGTTCGCGGTTGTGCTAGCATCGGGGGTGTGGTTCGGGCTGCACGCGATGGTCGCGGCCATCAGCCCCAAACCCCTGCTTGACGCGATCACCCGGCCACGGACACTCTGGCTGGTTGGCGCCGTGCTGCTGGCGGCGTGGGCGTACAAGATCGTGACGTTTTAAGACCGGAAGGTTCGAACGGATGTCGGGAACGCGCTCGCTGAACAGGCACTTTGCTCTCGGTTCCGCCGCAACCATCGCACTGGGTTCGCTGCTGCTCGGCGGCTGCGCCATTCCCGCCCTCATCGGCGGCATGACCGAGTCCTACCGGCGGTCCAGCACCAAGACGGTCAAGCCCGATACCAACGTCCTCGAGGGCAAGAGCTTCGCGGTGCTTGTGACCGCCGACCGCGCGATCGAAGATGCGGCTCCAGGAATCACCGCCATGTTGCTGACGCGCATCACGGCGATTCTCGCGGACACCCGGAACGACGCCGGAACCACCGGGGTCGTCCCCCCGCCGATGGTGATTCAGTACATGTACGACCACCCCGGCTGGCGCGCCCGATCGATGGAAGACCTCGCCAAGGACCTTGGCGGCGTGCAGCGCCTGGTGTTCGTCGAACTGACCGAGTTCCGCACGACCGAACCCGGCAACAAGTACATCTACGACGGCGTCGCCGCGGGCTCCATCGCCGTGGTGGAAGCCGATTCCAAGCTCGCCGACTACTACTCGTTCGAGCGTTCCATCCTTGTGAAGTACCCCGACGAGCAGGGAAGACGCCCCGAAGAAATTCCGGAGGCCGCCGTCCGCACCGAGCTAATGCGTCGATTTGTGGATCGCGCGACTTGGCCGTTCATCACGCACCAAGAACCCTACTACCCGAAGTACTGATCCATGCACGCCCGCGTTCAACCCTCCGTTGTCGCCCTGCTCCTGGCCGCACTCGCAATCGGGTCCGCCGGCGGCTGCAACATCGTCGGCCCCGCTTATTACTTCATCCACGGGCCGGAGAAGACGCCGGCGGCGTTCACGCTCGACAAGAAGCGTTCGACGGTCGTGTTTGTTGATGATCAGAACAGCATTCTCCCCCGCCGCTCGCTGCGGATGGAGATCGCCTCGGCCGCTACCCAGTTGATCCAGACCGAGAAACTCGTGGACGACATGATCGACAGCCGCGGCGCCATCATGGCCGCGACACGGGATCGCGACAGCGAGCCGATGAGCGTCGTCGCCGTCGGGCGAGCCGTCAAGGCCGATGTGGTGATTTACGTCGTGGTCGACGGGTTCACGCTCACCCCGGGTGGTGTGGCATACATGCCCTCGGCGCGTGTCCGTGTCAAAGTCGTCGATGCGGTGAACGACACCCGCCTGTGGCCGCAAGCCGAGATCGAAGGCGGCGCCCCCCTCAACATTAACATGCACGAAAAACCCGGATACCGGCCCACGAGCCCGTCACAGATCGTGCAGGCCGAGAACGAACTGGCGAATGAGGTCGGCGTCGCGGTCGCCGAGTTGTTCTTCGAGCACGAGGCCAAGCGCCCAAACCGCAAGTGATGAACGAAGGCGAACTGCACATCCTGGGAGTCTGGTCAGCGAACAAACGCCTCGCTCAGTGCACCGACAGTTCGCTCGCCGCTTGCGCCGAGCACGTGCTGGCCCGAGCCCAGCCGCTCGACCGTGTTCTGCTCATCGCCGATGAACAGGGCGAGCGCCGCGCGGTCAGCATGGGCATCCGCACCCCGCTGGTGCTCCCCCCGTCCGCGCTCCGCTGGCACCCCCGGAACGATCCGCTCTCCGCCACGCTCCGCCACCTGATTCCGCCCGCTCGCGTGCTGTGCTGGAACGACGCCTGGATCGGCATGCTGGTCGAGGAAGCCCGGGACGCCTGGCCGGGCCCGGTGCCGGTGCTCAGTGCCTGGGGCGGCGCACCGCTGCCTCGCCGCGTGCCGGCGCCCACCCGTGGCCAGATCCGCTCGCTTCTCGAAATCGAAGACGAAGAGTGCGTCATCACGCTCGCCGCCGATCCGCCCGACGCCCTCAGCGCGCACGATTTCATTCGCGCTTGCGCCCTCATCGCCCTGGTCGGGCGACGCGTTACAGCAATCGTTCCGCGCCAGGCGCCCGACATCGAGCGCATGAAGACCACGCTCCGCACCACCGGCATCCCGGTGCGTGTCATCATGTCCGAAGCCCCCATCTGGACCGTCCTGCCCGCGGCCGACGCGATCATCCCCGATGTAATCGAGGGCTCGCATCCCCGTTCCTGCCCGGCGAACGCTCAGCGGTTCATTGCCGCAGCAGCAGCCCGCCTGGGTATCCCGGTCGCATGGCCCGGCGAAGATCGCTTCGAACAGACCTGGCTGGAAAACCGCCTCGTCCGCGCCCGCTCGCGCCTCGCGGTGCACATCGCCCGCGCGCTCAACGAGCATCTGCTCCGTCACCGCCCGGAACTCGTGCGCGAATCGCCCGTCGGGAGCGGCGCGTGACCGCTCCCGCACAGTCCCCCATCGGCGTGCTGTTTGTCTGTCTGGGGAACATCTGCCGAAGCCCACTGGCCAAGTGGATCTTTACCGATCTCGCTGTCCGCCGGGGTGTCCGCGACCGGTTCCTCATCGATTCCTGCGGCACCGGCGCGTGGCATGTGGGCAAGGGCGCCGACCCCCGCTCCACCGCCGTCGCACTGAGCCGCGGCATCCAGGTCGATCACACCGCCCGCCGCCTGGCGCCTCCATCCGACTTCACCCGCTTTGACTACCTGCTCGCGATGGACACCGACAACCGCGAGAACTTGCTCCACGCCGGGGCCCCGGCAGAACGCGTCTTCCTCATGCGATCGTTCGACCCCGCACTGCGCGACGAGCCCGATCACCGGCTGATCGTGCCCGACCCGTACTACGGCGGACCCGACGGCTTCGACCATGTGTACAACATGCTCGAGTCGGCATGCGCCGGCTTCCTCGAGACGGCCCTTCGCACATCTCGCTAGTTGCCTCGGTCACGCCCGGGGTTTGGCGGCTCGCCTCAACGCCGCGACTCCCGCAAACAATGCAATCGCGGTGATCGCGTGCACCGCCGCGTACGTGAACATGACCGTCGCGTGCACGCCCGATCGCTTTTCGACGTTTCGTTCCAGGGTCGACATGCCGACCTCGCTCACCTCGCCCTTGCTCCTGAGCGGGTCAGCGACAGCGCGAAACGCCGCCATATCCGAAGCCCTGGCATCGAGCCCACCCGTGATGCACCAGACGACGGCCACAGCATGCACGGAAGCGAGCAGCCCCAGCGCCACGAGAAGCACACGCGATGAAGCCATCCGAGCCTCCGATTAGACCTCGAGCAGTAGGCGCTGCGGGTCTTCGATGCACTGCTTGATCCGCACCAGGAACTGCACCGCCTCGGCGCCATCGATGATGCGATGGTCGTACGACAGCGCGAGGTACATCATGGGACGGATCGCCACCTGCCCGCTGCCCGCGGGATACTCGGCCGGACGGTTCTTGATGGCGTGCATGCCCAGGATCGCGCTCTGCGGAGCGTTCAGGATCGGCGTGCTCAGCAGGCTGCCGAAGACGCCCCCGTTGGTGATCGTGAACGTGCCGCCCTGCATTTCCTCGAGCCCCAGCTTGCCTTCGCGGCCGCGCGTCGCCAAATCCTTGATCCCCGATTCAATCTGCGAGATCGACCGGCCCTCGCACTGGCGCAGCACCGGCACCACCAGCCCCTTGGGCGTGCTGACGGCGACCGCGATGTCGCAGGTGGTGTGCTTCTCGATCAGGAGCTGTCCGCCATCCTCGACGATGTACGCGTTCACCATCGGGAACGCCCTGAGTGCGCTCACCGCGGCCTTGACAAAGAAGCCCATGAACCCCAGACCCACACCGTGCTTCTTCTCAAAGTCTTCCTTGTAGCTCTTCCGAAGGTCCATCACCGCGCCCATATCGACCTCGTTGAAGGTCGTCAGCATCGCGGCGTTGTGCTGGGCCTGCACAAGGCGCTGGGCGATGCGCTGGCGAAGCGGCGTCATCTTTTCCCGAGTCGCGCCCGCGCCCGGGGCCGGTGCCGCAGCCGCCGGAACCGCCGCGATACCCGCGCCGCGCGACTGAACGAAGGCGAGCACATCCTGCTCGCGGATTCGTCCGGCGCCGCCGGTGCCGGTGAGCTTGGCGAGGTCAACGTTGTGCTCGGCCGCCAGCTTCTTGGCCAGGGGCGTCGCGAACACCTCGTGCGAAGCACTGCCATTGACAACGGGCGAGGGAGCCTTCGGAGCAGAAGCTGCCGGGGGTGGAGCGGTTGCGACGGCGGGCGCCGGTTTGGGGGCGGGGGCGCTTGCCGCGGCCGCGGCGGCTGCAGGGGCCGGTTTCGATGAAGCGGGAGCGTTGCCGGCTTCGATGTTGCCGATTACCTGCCCCACGTTGACCGTGTCGCCCTCGTTGGCACCGCGCTTCAGAACGCCGGCCTCGGGGGCCAGGATGGGCATCGTCACCTTGTCGGTTTCGAGATCGAGAAGCTCTTCGTCGCGATTGACGTAGTCGCCGTCCTTCTTGTGCCACTTCGAAATCACGCCGGTGGTGATGGATTCCGCGATGCTGGGGACGGTGATGTTGGTGGCCATAGTTGAACGGGGGTAAGAGAAAAAGAGCGGGAAGAGCTTTATCGGCGATTCAGCGACGCGAAGGTACAGCATCCGAAGGCTTGCCGCTCTTGGCGGTCTTGGCCTCGGGGGCCGCGGCCTTCACCGGCGCCTTGCCGACCGCCTCCTCGATGATGTCTTCCTGCTCGTGCTTGTGCATGTGCTTGCTCCCCACGGCGGGGCTGGCGGCCGCGGGGCGACCGATGTACCCGAGCTCGACGCCCAGATGCGTCTGCACCATGTCGCGCATGAACAGGAACGCTCCCATGTTCCGCGGCTCCTCCTGCACCCACACCTTCTTCGCGGCCTTTGGGTACTTGTCGAAGATGGAGCGGAGCATCTCGGCGTGCAGCGGATAGAACTGCTCGACGCGGACGATCGCCGTTGAATTCTTCGCGAGTTCGTCGCGGCGCTCGGCCAGTTCCCAGTAGATCTTGCCCGAGCAGACCAGCACGGACTGCACGCCCTTGCGGTCGAGCGCCTTCTCGCCCGACTCGCCGGTGAAGCGCGGGTCGTCGATCACCTCGCGGAACGAACCCTTCACGAACTCGTCGAAGGTGCTCGTCTCCTTGCGGAGCAGGCTCTTGGGCGTCATCACGATCAGGGGCTTGCGGAAGCCGCGCCGGACCTGGCGACGAAGCACATGGAAAATCTGCGCCGAGGTGCTGGGGTAGATCACCTGCATGTTGTCGTCGGCGCAGAGCTGCAGGAACCGCTCCAGGCGCGCCGAGGAGTGCTCGGGGCCCGCGCCCTCGTAGCCGTGCGGCAGCAGCAGCACCAGGCCCGACCAGCGATCCCACTTCTGCTCGGAACACGACAGGTACTGATCGATGATGACCTGCGCACCGTTCACAAAGTCGCCGAACTGAGCCTCCCAGCAGACCAGCATGTTCGGATCGGCCAGCGAATAGCCGTAGTCAAAGCCCATCACGCTCACTTCGGAGAGCGGGCTGTCGTACACGCACAGCTTGGCCTGGCGGGGTTTCCCGTCGGCGCCGTTTTCTCCCAGCGGGTGATCCGTCCCCGGCTCGCCCACCTCGCGGATGTTGTTCAGCGGAATGTACGGCGTGCCCGTGTTCGCGTCCCGGAGCACGGCGTGGCGCTGCGTGAATGTGCCGCGCCGGCAGTCCTGCCCGGACAACCGCACCGGCACGCCCTCGATGAGCAGCGAGCCGAAGGCGAGGATTTCCGCATCGGCGTAGCTGACGCGGCCCTTCTTCGGCATTTCCGCGCGCTGCTGAAGCAACGCCTTGAGCTTCGGGTTCACCGCAAAGCCCTCGGGCGTGCGACCCAGCGCGGCGCACACCTCTTCCAGCGTCTTCAGCGCCACGCCGGTTTCCACCGGCGCGTGGGAGTACTCGGCCCCCATGCCCTTCCAGCGGGCGGAGCCCGGGTCGATCGTCGGATCGTGCGGCTTCTTCTTCGCCGCCGCCTGCGCGTTGTCGAGCGCTTTCTCCAGCTCCGCGTTGATCGCCTCGTAATCGGCCGTCGTCACGGTGCCTTCGGTGACGAGCGTCTGCGCGTAGGTCGTCAGCACGCTGGGCTTCGACTTGATCATCCCCGCGAGGATGGGCTGCGTGAAACTCTGCTCGTCCTGCTCGTTGTGCCCGTACTTGCGATAACAGAACATGTCGATGAAGACGTCCTTGCGGAAGGTCTGGCGGTATTCGGCCGCCAGCTCCGCGACGGTCAGCATCGCGTCCGGGTCTTCGCCGTTCACGTGGAAGATCGGACAATCAAACGCCTTGGCGATGTCGGTGCAGTAGCGGGTCGAACGTGCATCCTGCGGAATCGTCGTGAACCCGATGAGGTTGTTGATGACGATGTGCACCGTGCCGCCCGTGGTGTAGCCCTCGAGCTGCGAAAAGTTCAGGCACTCGGCCACCATGCCCTGACCCGGCAGGGCCGCGTCGCCGTGGATCAGCAGGGGCATCACCTTGCGCCGCTCAAGATCGCCCTTCAGACGCTGCTTGGCGCGGGTGCGTCCCTCCACCACGGGGTCCACCGACTCGAGGTGACTGGGGTTGCTGGCCATCGCGAGCTGCAGACTGCGGCCGCTGGGGAACGTGCGCGTGCCCGAGTAACCCCGGTGGTACTTCACGTCGCCGCCGCCGTCGGCAAAGCCCTCTTCCCAGTTGTCTTCAAACTCGGTGAAGATCTGCTGGTAGCTCTTGCCCATGATGTTGTTGAGGACGTTGAGCCGCCCCCGATGGGCCATGCCGATGACCACTTCTTCCACGCCGACGGTGGTCGCGTATTCCAGCAGACGATCCATCATGGGGATCAGCGATTCCGCGCCTTCGAGGCTGAATCGCTTCTCGGTCGGGTAGCGCTTGGCGGCAAACCGCTCGAAGCCCTCCGACTTGCTGAGCAGCTCGAGCGTCCGCAGTTTTTCCTCGCGTGAGGGCTCGCGCTTGCCGCGCTTGGCCTCAAACTTTCGCAGAAACCACTCGCGCTCGCGCGAATCCTGGATGTGGACGAACTCGAGGCCGATGGTCCCGCAATAGGTCGCCTCAAGGTGAGCAACCAGGGCCCCCAAGGTCGACGTGGAGCCTTCCAGACCAACAAGGGAGACGTCCACTGGCTGGGTCAGGTCGGCCTCGCTCAGGCCGTGGAACGCCAGCGTGAGAGATTCCGGGCGGGGCTCGGGGCGACCGAATGGATCGAGCTTGGCGGCCAGGTGCCCCAGCTTGCGATAGGCCACGATCAGGGCGTCCACCGCTGCCTGGAAGCGGGAAGCCTCGCCGGTAATCGGGATGCGTGTGCCGGAGCTGATCAGCATCCCGCCCTCGGGGGAACCGGCCAGCTCAAATCCCATGAAAAACGAGCGCATATCGGCCGGAACGCTGTTGGGGTCGGCCTTGTACTGCTCGTACTGCGCTTCCAAATACGGTCCCTGCCAGCCGTTGACGGAGGGGGACGATGAATGCAACTGGCCTTGCTTGTCCTTGGCGGTCATCCGGTCGCGCCCGGCGGAGCCGGACTCCTCTTCGGCAGCGGCCCCCAACACCCGACCATTCCCTTGGCCAAAGGCGGGAGCACGCGGCTCGCAATGGTAGGTTTGGGGACGGGGGACTTCCTGCCGGGCACGACGCTTAACCGAACCGCCCGGTGACGTAATCCTCGGTCTCGCGGAGCCTTGGAAGCTGGAAAATGTCCGCCGTCCGCCCGTACTCCACCAGCCGACCCAGGTACATGAATGCCGTGTAGTCGCTCACCCGGGCGGCCTGCTGCATGTTGTGGGTCACGATCAGCACGGTGTAGCGCTGGCCGATCTCCAAGATCAGTTCCTCGATGCGGAGGGTGGCGATCGGATCGAGCGCCGAGCAGGGCTCATCCAGCAGCAGAACCTCGGGCTCGCAGACAATCGACCGGGCGATGCAAAGCCTTTGCTGCTGCCCGCCCGAGAGTCCCATGGCAGAAGACTTCAACCGGTCCTTCACCTCGTCCCAGAGCGCCGCTTGGCGCAGCGCCTTCTCGCACGCCTCTTCGAGCACGCGGCGCTTCCGTTCGCCCGAGATGCGAAGCGCATACACCACATTCTCGAAAATCGACATCGGGAACGGATTGGGCTTCTGGAAGACCATGCCCAGCCGCTTGCGGAGCGAGATCACATCGACCCCGCGGGCGTAGATGTCCTCACCCTTGAGCGAAATCGATCCGGCCGTGCGCACGCCGTCCACCAGATCATTGAGACGGTTGACCGAGCGGAGCAGCGTCGACTTGCCGCACCCGCTGGGTCCGATGATCGAGGTGATCTTGCCGTCGGCGATCGGGAGCGTGACGCCGTGCAGCGCCTTCGAATGCCCGTACCAGAGCTGAAAATTCTGGATGTCGAGGATGTGCTTGGCGCTCATCACCGATTCGTGACGCCGCGGCTCGGGTGTCTCCCCCCGCTTGATTGCCTCGATGATCGGATACTGCCCGCTCTGCCCGCCCCCTGCCCCGCCGATACCCACGACCGGACGCTTGCGCGCGGGCATTTCCACCAGCGGAGGCTCGGACGGCTTCGGGATGGCGGGCGGCTGGGTCATGAATGGCGTCGCGGGCATGAGCGATGATCCGGTAGAGCGTAGTTCCCTTGCGTCCTAGGCCCCCACCCGCGTCCGGGCGTGACGTGACGCAACGATGCGGATAGACAGGTTGACCACAAAGAGAAGCGCCAGCAGAACCAGCAACCCCGCCCATGCCAATCGCTTCTGCTCGGGGTAAGGCCCGGTGGCGTAGGTGTAAATCTGCAGCGTGAGCGACGGGAACGGCTCGGCCGGGTTGTGGGTCAGCAGGCGGCTCCCCAGCGCCGTGAACAGCAGCGGCGCCGTCTCCCCGGCAATGCGTCCCATCGCCAGCATCACGCCGGTCGCGATGCCGCCGAACGCGCCGGGCAACACGACGCGGAAAATGGTCTGCGCCCGCGTCGCCCCGAGCGCGAGCGAGCCTTCGCGGTAGGTCCTGGGCACCAGCCGGAGCATCTCTTCGGTCGTGCGTGCCACAATCGGGATCATGATGAACGCCAATGCCGCGGCACCCGCGTATCCGCTGAAGGAAACGGCGCTCTGCGTCATCCGCGAAACCGGCACCACCACGAGTTCATAACCGAGGATCCCGACGACGATGCTCGGCACGCCCGTGAGCACATCGGCGACAAACCGGAGCGTGCCGGTGGCCACGTGCTCCGACGAATACTCCGAGAGGTAGACACCCGCGAGCACGCCGACCGGCACGCCCACCGCCGAAGCGAGCGCCACGAGGATGATCGTGCCATCGATGGCATGCCGCATTCCGCCGGGGTTGGAGACGTCACCCGTCGGTACCGCGGTCAAGAACTCCCACGACAGTGAAGAGATGCCGATCCACACCAGATAACCGGAAACCAGCAGGAGGAGAGAAACGATGAGCGCGGCGCCGGCGGCGCACAGCACGAACATCATCGTGCTGATCGAGCGCCTCCGGATTTCCGCGATGGACCGCATGCCCTCTTTGCTCCTCACGAACCCGGCGAGCGTGCCGCCCGCCCGACGACCAGCCGCCGCGCAATCACATTGAACACCAATGACATCGCCAGGAGAATCAGCGCGATGTACAGCAGCGCCGCCCGGTGCAAACCTTCCGTCGCCTCGCCGAATTCATTCGCGAGCACGCTCGCCATCGTCTGCGCCGGTGCGAATGGTGAGGGCGAAATCTGGTTGTTGTTGCCGATGACCATTGTCACCGCCATCGTCTCGCCCGCGGCACGCGCCAGGCCGAGCATGATCGCCCCCAGCAGCCCGCTTCGCCCGTAGCGGAGCATCGCCATACAGCTCTGCCACCAGGTCGCGCCGAGCGCCAGCGTCCCCTCGATCTGCGCCCGGGGCACCGTCCGCAGCACGTCGCGGCTCACCGACGTGATGATCGGAAGGATCATGATCGCGAGGATCAAGCTGCCGCTCAAAAGATCGCGGCCGGTCAGCGCGATCGGGCGTTCGATCGTGCGGCCCGCCACCGTCACCTTCTCGTAGAACATCCAGCGCAGCGCATGAACCTCACCGAAAGTCCTCAGCAGCCACGGGCCGATGTGCTCCTGAAAAAACGGCGCCAGCACGAACAGCGCCCACACTCCAAACGCCAGGCTCGGCACGGCCGCGAGAAACTCGATCAGAAACGATGCCGCCCCCGCGATCCGGAGCTTGGGCGCGACGCGAACGAGGAAAATCGCGGCCCCCAGACTGATCGGCACCGCCACCACCAGCGCGATCAGCGAACTGACCGCCGTGCCCCAGATCACCGGCAACGCGCCAAACGCCGGCGCCAGTGTCTCGGTCACCACCTCGCCGTCGCGGATCACGACCGCGCCGGCGGCGTCGCGCAGCGGGCGCTCGATCTCGTTCGCGCGCCACTCGCTCGAAACCAGGAACCCCGGACCGAACTGCTTGATCGCCGGCCAGGCCGAGTGCAGCAGCACGCCGATCAGTGCGATCAGCATGAGCGCCAGCAGCGCCGCGCTGCCGCGGCAAGCCAGCCCGAGCACCGCGTCGCCCAGCCGCCAACCTCCCTGCACACTCGATGCACCGCTTCCCTTCGACCCGCGCGACGTCCCCGAAGTCGGAGGCATCACGGTCGTCGCGGATCCGGTCGTCATGAATTCGTTTCTCGCGGGAATGGAAGGCCCATCACGGATTGGCCGGAATCGCCTTGCCCTGGTGCGTGGAAGCAGAAATCGCGGCGTTGGCCGCCGCTCGCACCTTCTCGCTGAGGGGTGCATAGTCCATTTCCGGCGCAAACTTCTGTCCGGGCCCGAGCGTCCAGCGCAGGTAGCCCAGCAGCGCCGTCGCTTCGTTCGCCGACTTGATGTTGTCGAGCTGCTTGTAGAGCACGATGTACGTGAACGCGCTGATCGGATAGGACTCGTCCCCCGCCGCGTTCCACGCGTCGGCCCGCAGCACGGTGCCCTTCATCCCGTCCGAACTCGCATCACCCGCCGCCGACACGCTCTGCGTTGACGCCAGGACAAACTTGCCGGCCTTGTTCTTCACGGCGCCATACGCGATCTTGTTCGCGACCGCGTAGTTATGCTCGATGTAGCCGATCGCCCCGGCCGTCTGCTGGATCGCCGCCGCCACGCCCTCGTTCCCCTTGCCGCCCTGTCCCAAGGGCCACTTCACCTGCTTACCCAGGCCGACCTCACCCTTGAACTCCGGGCTCTGCGTCGCGAGGTAACTCGTGAAAACATGGGTCGTGCCGCTGCCGTCGGTGCGGAAGACCGGCGTGATCGGCGTCTTAGGCAGGTTCACATCCGGATTGAGCTGCTTGATCTGGGCATCGTCCCAGGTGCTGATCCGCCCCAGGTAGATATCCGCGAGCACCGCCCCCGTGAAGTTCAGGGGCTTGCTCACGCCGGGCAGGTTGTACGCCGGCACCACCGCCCCCAGGGTCGCGGGGAACTGCACCACCGCGTCGGTGCCTCCCATCGCGGCGATTTCTTTTTCGGTCAGCGGGGCATCGGTTGCGCCAAACGCCACCGTCTTATCGATCAAAGCCTTCACGCCGCCGCCCGAGCCGATGCTCCGGTAGTCGATCTTCACGTCGGGATGCGTTTTCTCGTACTCCGCCACCCAGCGGGTATACAGCGGCGCCGGAAAAGTTGCGCCCGCTCCGCTCAGACGCACATCGGCCGCGCCGGCCAGCGAAACCAGCATCTGTCCCAGCGCCAGTACCAGCAGAATCGCTCGGCTCATACCGCTCCCTGCCGCGGGAACTTCCCGCAAGGCATGAAACTGTAACGAACACCGGTAAAGTGAGCCCGGCGAACCCGTTAAGAATCCGACAAGACCGGGCTTACTGCTTCGTGCCCGTGCCCAGGATCAGCGGCAGCAGATCCGCATTGGGGAGGCTCAGCGAGCCGGCAAGCGCCGCCGCGGCAGTCGATTCCGCCGGATCGTTGCTCTTGGCCAGTTCCAGCACGCGCCGAACTTGCCGCTCGTCGAGCTGGTTGCCGAAGCGCTTGGCGCTTCCCGCCACCTTGCCCAGCAGCTGGACGCGCTCGTTGCCCGAAGTCGCCAGCGCCGCATCCATCAGCGCCGCCTGCGCCCGCTGCTGCGGGATCAGGGTCAGCACCTCGGCCACGTTCATCCGGATGTCACCGGTCGTCTCACCCAGCGACTTGATCAGGGGAAGCACAGCTTCCTCCACCGG
The DNA here is from genome assembly GCA_018242645.1 of Planctomycetota bacterium. Classification (GTDB taxonomy): domain Bacteria; phylum Planctomycetota; class Phycisphaerae; order Phycisphaerales; family UBA1924; genus JAFEBO01. The sequence continues at coordinate 34,684 of JAFEBN010000011.1, forward strand.
GAGAATCGCGTTGCGGGTCAGGGCCAAATCACGCAGCGTCCGCAGGGAACGCGCCGCGTACGCCTGCGCCTCGTCCGCGCCGATCGGTCCGCCCGAAGCCGCCATCACCAGGTCCGAAGCCGACTTCGAGATCTGCTCCGGGGCGATCGACAGCGGGCGAACCGCCACGCTCGTCTCGGTCTCGTAGCGACGGCGCAGGTCGGGATACGCCTCCGCGATCGTGAGCGCCAGGATGGGGGTCGCCGCCGTGCGGGTCGTGCCGCGCACTTCGGAAGCCAGCGGAGCAAACTCCGACGGGTTCGGATCGATCGCGATCAGCAGGTCCACCGCGGGCACTTCGGCGATGGGCCCGGCCAGTTCGGCCAGGGTCGCCCCGCGCGACAGCACGACATAGCCGTCGGCCTCGAGGATCTTGCGGACCGCCTGGTACTGCTCGTTGTCGCGAGCCAGGATCGCCGCGAACTTGCTCGAGGCATCACGCACCGCGGCCGCCAGGGTCGGCACCACGCGGTCGCTGCCCGAGAACGCGCCCGAAGGCTGCGAAGCGCCAAGAGCCAGCGCCGATTCATACTGCACGCGCCGATTCGGATAGGTCATCGCCTCAACCAGCGGCTGACGCGAGGCCGAACCGCCGAACGCCCCCGAAGCCGTCAGCGCCTTGCTGCCCGCGGTCTTCTCGATCGCCTGGATCGCCAGGCGCGCCAGCAGCGTGTCCTTCGCGTCGATCGCCCGGGCGAGCACGCCCTGGCTCGGGCCCGCGCCCGCCGTCACCGCGAAGTACATCGCGTCGCGACGCGTATTGGGATACGCGGGATTGTCGTAGCCCTCCGGCTGCTGGATCTCGCGCCGCAGGTTCGACGCCAGCCAGATCACCAGCGCCTCTTCGTTCGACGCATCGAGCTCGAGCGCCCGCTCGGCCAGACGCATCGCCATCGCCTCATGGAACACGCTCGAACGGATGCCCGTCATCGTCAGACCCGACGACGGCGAATAGCTCCACACCAGCTGGAATTCCTCACCGGGGAAGCTCGTCACGTCGCGCGACTGGCTGTAATAACGATTCGCGAGCTGCACGTAAAGCTGCGAGACGCTCGCGCCCAGCGCGCCCGAGTCGATGCGACCGATCGCACGCTCCGCCGCCGCCTTCACGTTCGGGATCGTCGAGCTCATCCGCACATCGGCCAGGAATGGCAGCGCGGAGCGATGCCCGATCAGGCCGAGCACGTCCGCCAGTCGTTCCTGCATCGCCGGGTCGGCATGCACCATCGCCGTCGCCAGCGGGATCACCGCCTGGCTTCCGATATCCACCAGCACCCGCTGCGATTCCGAACGCAGAGCCGAGTTGTCGCGGTCCATCAGCGCCGTCAGCAACTGCGGCACGGCGTACTCGCCCGCCACCTTGAGCCGCGTCGACGCCCGGATCCGGCCCTGCACCGTCCCCGTCAGCTTCGCGATGTTCTCCGCGATCTCCTTCGGGTCGCGGGCCGCTTCAAGCCGGCCCGTCTCGTACAGCTTGTACATCGCGCCGGCCAGGGGCTCCAGCGAGGCCACGCGCATCGCGCGCCCGACGGACTCGTCGAACCGGGCCGTTTCGCCCGCGCTATCCACCAGCTTCACAAAGTCACGCGGCGCCGGATTCCGCGAGAGCAGCTCGCGCCCGACGCTGCCCGCGACGTCGTAGCGGGCGATCCGGATGTAATGGATGAAGTCCTTCAGAAGGTCCGTGTCCGAGATCGGCTTGGCGCCGCTTTCCGCCTTCACCTCCGGGCTCGCCTGCCGCGCGTCGGCATCGCTCATCGCGAACGTGCTGGCGCCCATGAGCAGCCCAGCCAGAATCCCGGAATGTGAAAGGCGAAGGTAGATAGAGCGGGTCATCTCGCGGTCATCCTCTTGACAGGCAACTCGTGTTCAGGCGTTCCGGCTCGGCCGGCAAGACGCGTCCTGCGAACTTCCCCACCCCCCAACCCAGTCCCAACCCCATCCCCATCCGGCCCCCACCCGGCCACGCCCCCCCCAGCTTCCCCAGTTTCACACCTCAAACGGGAAAGTCCATTCGACCCGGAGCCCGCGCGGTTGCGGCCAACCGAAATCGAGGTCCGGGAAGCCCTCCCCGGACCATTGGGACGGAGAGGATAGCCAATCTACGGGGAGCCGTCCCCGCCTGCAAGTGCGCCTCCCAGGCCCGGCTTTGCGACCCGCCGGTTCGTTTTCGCCCGCCATCAAGCCCTGATAACGCGAGCGTTCCGCCGGTTTTCTCGTTTTCTTCCTTCCCGCACTCCTCCACGGGTGAATCCGCCCCGGCACATGACCGATTTTCCTCCGTCCACAGGTTGTGGGAGTCATCCGCAGCCCGTTGTGTGCTCCACGAGGTGAAGCGATGGCCATGGAAAAAGAAGTGCTGACGACCGGCGAAGTGGCGAAGATCTGCAACGTCGCGCCCCGGACCGTCTCCAAGTGGTTCGATTCCGGTTCGCTCAAGGGGTACCGCATCCCCGGCTCGCGCGACCGCCGGATTCCCACCAGTGAACTGATCCGCTTCATGAAGGCGCACAACATCCCGCTCGAAGGGATCGCCAGCGGCCGCACCCGCGTGCTCATCGTCGATGCCGACAAGGAAGTCGCCTCGACGCTCGAGAAAGTGCTCTCGGAGCAGACCAGCTACGAAGTCCGCTCGGCCTGCAACGGCTTCGCCGCGGGCATCGAGGCCGAACGCTTCAAGCCCCATGTGCTCCTGATGGACCTCGAACTCGGCAACGGCGACGCCAAGGCGCTGACCGAAGCCATCCGCAAGAACGACAACCTCCAGATCACCAAGGTCGTCGCCATGAGCAGCAAGCTCACCGACGGTCAGGCCTACGCCCTCAAGGGCCAGGGCTTCGACGGATTCCTCCGCAAGCCGTTCCAAGTCCGTCAGGTC
>JAFEBN010000120.1 GCA_018242645.1 Planctomycetota bacterium
AGAGACGGTGCTGACGGCGGGGACCGTGCTCACCGCGGCTGCGCTCGGCACGCTCGCGGCGGTCGGGTGCGTGTGGCCGCGCGTGCATCCGCGCGTGCGTGTGGCGGTCATCACCACGGGCGATGAACTCGTGTCCCCGCAGGCGACGCCCGGTCCATACCAGATCCGCAACAGCAACGCTGCAGTCATCCGCGCGGTGCTCGGGTCGCACGCGTGGATCGAACTCGTCACGCGCCCGGATGGCACGGTCATGCACGCGGGCGATGAGGAAGGTGCGCTGGACGCGGTGCTCAAAGCCGCCATCGGGCACGCCGATGCCGTTGTGCTCACCGGCGGCGTCTCGATGGGGCACCGCGACCCGGTGCGGGCGGCGGTGGAACGCTGCGCCGCGGTTGCGGCCGAGGGCGGGGCGGAGATCGTCTTCCACGGCCTGCCGCAGCGACCCGGAAAGCCCATGCTCGGGGCGGTGGTGCGTCGCGTGGGCGGTGCGAGCGCCGATGAGCGAGTGCCCGTCTTCGGCCTGCCCGGCAACCCGATCTCGGCGATGGTCACCTGCACGCGGATCGTGCTCCCGGTCCTCGCCTCGCTCGCGGCTGCTTCGGCGGATCGAGCGCCGGTCGTGGGCGTGCCGCGGCTCGTGACCCTCGCCAATCCCGACGGCAAGACGCTCGACCTGTGGTGGCACCGGCTGGTGCGGATCAACGCCGTGGGGGGGGCGGGAATGGCCGAACTGGTCGATGGACGCGGCTCGGGGGACATCATCGCCGGCGGGCGCAGCGATGGGTTCATCGAGGTGCCTCCGACGACGGCCGCGCACTGCACCGCGTTCGCACGGGCCACGCCCGCGCTCGTACCCTTCTATCCGTGGCCGACGTAGCGGGCACGGATGCGCCGTGCCTGTGCCGACACGTCCCTCACTCGCGCCGCGGCGCCCGCGCAGAGACAGGATTTATCGATGACGAACCACCCAGGATCACCCGCGACTGTCCTGCTCTCCCACGTCGCGCCCGACGGCACCGCGCGGATGGTGGATGTGGGCGACAAGCCGATCACCGCGCGATCCGCGACCGCCGAGGGATTCGTCCGCATCTCGCCGGAGCTCGCGCGGGCCATCCGAGAGAACACGGTCAAGAAGGGCTCGGTGCTGGAGGTCGCCCGCCTCGCCGGGATTCTCGCCGCCAAGCGCACCGACGAACTCATCCCGCTCTGCCACACGCTGCCGCTGGAGGCGGTGGATGTGCAGGCGAGCCTCGAAGAGGGCCGCGTGCGCGTGACCGCGACGGTCCGCACGCAATCGCGCACGGGCGTCGAGATGGAGGCCCTCACCGCCGTGAGCATCGCGTGCTTGACGGTCATCGACATGGGCAAGGCCATTGACAAGGGGCTCGTGATCGAGGGCGTGCGCGTGCTGGAGAAGCACGGCGGGCGCAGCGGGTCGTACAACACCGCGCCGACGCCGCCGGGAGTCCGCCCATGAGCGGCGAGGCGTACCCCATCCGGGCCGCCGTGCTCACCGTCAGCGACCGCTGCTCTCGCGGCGAAGCGGTGGACACCTCCGGCCCCGGCCTCTGCGAGATGCTGCGGTCGCGCCTGAACGCGGTGATCGTCGCGACGCGCTGCCTGCCCGACGAGGTAGACGCCCTCGCCGCGTGCTTCGTCGAGTGGAGCCGCGCCGAGGCCGGGATCGACCTCGTTCTGAGCACCGGCGGCACCGGCCTGGCCCCGCGCGACGTGACGCCCGAGGCGGCCAAGCGCGTCTTCGAGCGCGAGCACAGCGGCCTGATGGAACTCGCCCGCCTGCGCTGCATGAGCAAGACACCGCGCACGTTCCTCTCCCGCGGCGTGGCGGGCACCATTGGACGCACGCTCATCCTCACGCTCCCGGGCTCCGTGCGCGGCTCCAGTGAGAATCTCGAAGCCCTGCTGGACATCCTGCCCCACGCCGTCGAGACGCTGCGCGGCGAAGTGCAGGACGACGGCCGGCCCGACGCCGCCGCCGTCACCGGGAAGGTCATCCGTCATGAGCGATGAGCACGCCTCCGTGTCACCCGAGTTCCTCGCCAGCGTCCAGCCGATCGTGCTCGTCGGCGGCAAGAGCCGGCGCTTCGGACGCGACAAACTCCGCGAGCCGTGGGGAGAGCCGGGAAGGGTTCTCGTGCAGCGCCCGATCGAGGCGCTGCGTTCGATCTTCGGCCCGCGCGTCAAACTCGTGGGCGAGTGCGATCCGAGTATCCTCCCGCTCGCCGACGGCATCATCCCGGACAAGCACGCGGGTGTCGGCCCCATGGGCGGGATCGTGTCGGCGCTTCTGCATTGGGGCGGGCCGGTCTTCGTTTTGGCGGGCGACATGCCGAGCTTCGCGGCGAACGACGGATGGAGAATTCTGCATGCCGCTGAACTGCGACGTGATTGCCTGGCGGTGTTGGCCGCAACCGATCGGCCCCATCCGTGCGCTGGGTTCTACCTTGCCGCGGCGTTGCCGGTCCTCTCCGATTGCCTCGCACGAGGAGACTACCGACTTGCCACGGCGATACCGGAGCGGGCGACTCTGATGGTGCTCGTCGCCGCGGGTTCGGTCACGAACCTGAACGCGCCTGCGTGATCGGCTGACGTGCCTAGGTCGGAGACACGGACGGCCAAACTCGAGAACTGGGGCGCATCAATGTACCACTTGGGCGACGAAACAGGCCGAACGGCACGACCGGCTCTTGAAAAAGCCCGCGGTCCGCGCCGGATGAACTGTTGCCGTCGCAGTATTCGTGCTGAAGGCCTACGCCGAGAGCAGTCCCGCCGCATCGGGAAACTATCATCCCCCGATGCCCAAGCCGACGCCCGAGCCGAAACTCTGGAAGAACATCGCTGCCATGCTCGATGAGATGGACGATCGATCTCTGCGTGGCCTGGTGCACGATCTCTACAAACTTGCCCCGGAGAACCGCGCGTTCCTGGCGGCCTGGATTGGCGACGAGGATGCGTCGGTTGAACTGCTTGACGGGTACAAGGCCAAGATCACGGCCCAGTTCGTATCGCGTGGGCGGGGGGGAGGACCGAGGCTCAACGGCGGCTGCGATCTGGCGCTGTGCCGACGCCTCATCAAGGAGTATCGCCGCGTCACCACGGCTCCCGAGATGCTCGGCGGGTTCGACATCCGCGGCACCATTGACCTTGGTCTGCACTACGTCGAGGTCGGCACGAACTATGTGAACGAGATCGGCTGGGACGAGGAGCGGCCGTACAACAGCATGGGTGCGGTGGCCGCGGAGACCTCGAAGCTGTGCCGGGACAAGAGCGGGCAGAAGTGGGCCGGCGTGTTCTTGCCTCGAGTCCGAGCCGTCGCCAAAGCTGCCCGCGACATCGGCTACGGGTTCGGCGATGACCTCGCCGACATGGTTGCGGTTTTCGAGGAGACCGCCGCCGCGTTCGAGGCAAAGCGATCGAACCGATCGTGGTGATTGCTGCCGCGCGGCGACGGAGCACCTACGCCGCCAATCGGTAGTAGTGCTTCAGCACGCCACCGAGCCGGGTTCGACACCGGACCGTCCCCGGATGACCCGCCAATCGCAGCGGGGGAGGCCTGCCCACCGGCGTGCGGAACTTGATCGCCGAGTGCGGGCGCTCCCGGTTGTAGTGCTCAAGGAACTCGGCGATCAGGTGATCGAGGTGCCGCGTGCCCAGCACGATGAACCGGTCGAGGCACTCGTTCTGCACGGTCTGAATGAACCGCTCGACGTGGGCGTTGAGATTCGGAGCGCGATGCGGCAGGCGCACCGGCGTGATGTCGTGGGCCCGCAGTGCTTCGTCGAACGGTCGCCCGAACTTGGTATCGCTGTCCCTCGTGAGCACGCGGCACTTGGTTGCGCCGTCGCCAGCCGCGGCCTTGAACAGCGGGACCTGCGCCGCGACCCACTCGGCATCAGGGTGCTCCGTGCTTGCCGTGGCGACGACCCGGCGAGTGGCGACGTTCACGAAGACGAGCGTGTACGCGTCGCGGAAACCCCATTTCGTGACGATCCTGTGCCGCAGGAAGTCGCACGCCCACAGGGTCTTGGCGTGAGACTTGATGAACTGGTCCCAGGTCGCCTCGCCGCGCTCCGGGCCGGTCGGCAGCCCCGCATCCTTCAAGATGTTCACGACGGTGCTGCGGGAGACCTTCACGCCCAGTTTCTTGAGCTCGCCGAGGATGCGGGTGTAGCCCCAGCCGGTCTCCTTCGCCAGTCTCAGCACCAGCCGCCGAATCTGTTCAGGCGACTTTGGCCGTCCCGGCTTCCGCCCGGTCTTCTTTCTGGGCCGGCACTTGTCGGCATCCCGGATCCACCGAAGGAATGTCTGTGGACTGACGATCGACACCAGCGCCTTGATGGTCGATCCGAGGGGCTTGGCCAGGCGAACCAGCCGAGACCGCTCTTCGGGCGTGACCCGGACGGGCCCGTCGATCTTCGAGCGGAGGACCTCGTTCTCGGCTTTCAGGTATTGAATCTGGCGGCGCAGGTCGTCCTGGGAGGACCCGGCGAGGACATCAAACAGGCGGCGGAAGAGGTTCGGCATCCCTCAATCGTCGCGGCCCCGCGTGGGGACGGGGGGAGGGTGCCAAAACGTGCGACTTTGAGACTCAGCCGCGCCCACCACATGATTCTGGCCCGCCCGACATCCCGATCCGGTGTCAATCAGTCGTCAGCGTGAGACTCCTCAGCCTGGCCGCAACCGGCGGGCGCGGCGGCAGAACGCGGGCGTTGCCCATATCGTCCCGGCGGGACCGCGCGGAGGTCACCCCGCGACGCCAATGGACGGGGCCGGAGTATTTGTACCCCGCTGGCGGCCCTGAAAACGCGGTTTCCGCCGATTCCCGTGAACGCCCCGTGTCGATCGCACACCCATCGGGCCACCCCGAGAGTGGTCCGCCAACCCTCCGAAACGGTCTTGTACAGGGAGGGCGAGGACCCGAAAGCACCAGGACCCGGCGTCGAAGAAGATGATCGTCGAAATGCGCAGCACCGGCGCTCAGACGGTCGTCGGCCCGAGTATGCACCCCAGCGGGGAGCCGTACGACCCGCTCGAGGGAGAGCCCGCCGTAGTCGATGCCGAGACGCTCGGCGCGGCGGTCGCGGCGTTGGCCGAGGCGGTGACGAGGCAGCGGCATGGCGATGCGCCCCCGCCGGAGCGACCGGCCTCTCGACACGCCGTGTCGAGGCCTGTCCCCGCTCCCGACACCGTCTTGCGACGTGCCGAGGCGTACCTCGACCGCATCCCACCGGCGATCTCCGGCTCGGGCGGGCACAGCCAGACGTACGCGGCCGCGACGGCGATGGTGCACGGGTTCGGGCTCGACGCGGCGACGGCGTTCGGGTTGCTGTGGAACCGGTACAACCCGCGCTGCCAGCCGCCGTGGTCGGAGAAGGAGCTGCGCCACAAGGTCGACGACGCGGCGAGCAAGCCTCACGACCGCCCGCACGGGTGGTTGCGCGACGCCGGGCCCGCCGAAGCAAGCGATGTGGACCTCTCCGGTTTCGACCCAGAGCGCCGGCGCGCCACTGGCGAGCGGCCCCGCTCCGAGCGTCCGCCCGACCCGGGCCCGTTCCCCAATCACCTGCTCCGCGTGCCCGGCTTCATCGAGCAGGTGGTCGCGCACAACCTGGCGACGGCCACGCGGCCGCAGCCGGTGCTGGCGCTCGCGGCCGCCATCTGCCTCCAGGCCGTGCTCGCCGCCCGCAAGGTGCGCGACGAGCGCGGCAACCGCACGAACGTCTACTGCGTCGGCGTCGCGCCTTCCGGCGCGGGTAAGGACAACGCCCGCAAGGTCAACAAGAACATCCTGTTCGCCGCCGACATGGTCGAGCACGAGGGGAACGAGGATCTTGCGTCGGATGCGGGGCTGGTGACCGCCGTGGAGGCCGAGCCGGCGATCCTGTTCCAGATCGATGAGTTCGGACGCTTCCTCCGCACCATCGGCGACCCGAAGAAGGCCCCGCACCTGTTCAACGTGCTGACGGCGCTGATGAAGCTCTACAGCAGCGCCGACACCGTGTTCCGGGGCAAGGCGTACGCCGACAAGAAGCGGAACAAGGTGGTCGATCAGCCGTGCGTGAGCGTCTACGGCACCACTGTGCCCGAGCACTTCTTCGAGTCGCTCACCGCCGACAGCCTCAGCGATGGGTTTATCGCCAGGCTCTTGGTGTTCGAGTCGGCCGAGACGCCGGCGCGGCAGCGCGCCAAGGCGACGGGCGTTCCCGACGCTATCAAGCAGGCGGCCGAGTGGTGGGGATCGTTCAAGCCTGGCGGCAATCTCGCCCCGGAGCACCCCCAGCCGATCGTGGTCGAGGCCACGCCGGAAGCTGGCGCGGTGTTCGATGCGCTCGCCGCGATGGTGGACGCCGAGCTCGCCAAGCCCGACGAGGCGGGCCGGTCGCTGTGGGCGCGGGCCGAGGAGAAAGCATGCCGACTCGCCCTCATCTACGCCTGCTCCGCCAACGCCCAGAAGCCGGTCATCGACGAGGACGCCGCCCGCTGGGCATGCGAACTGTCGTCGTACCTGACGCGGCGGATGCTCTACATCGCCCACGAATGGGTCGCCGACGGCGTCTTCGACGCCCGGCAGAAGCGCGTCGTGCGGGTGGTGCGCAAGGCGGGTGGAAAGATCTCCCGGAGTGAACTGTGCCGCAAGACGCAGTGGCTAACTCAGCGGGAGCGGCAGGAAGTGATCGACAACCTCTTGGAAACCCAGCAGTTGCGGCAGGAGGAGGAATCCTCCGCGACGCGGCCGAAGGTGGTGTATGCGCTCCCCTGAACCGGATCTTTCAATCCTTCATCCATTCACCGCGCGCGCACGCGGGGCGCGTACGCGCGGGCAGGTGCATGGGCGTAAGGGAGGTATTGAAAGATTGAAAGATCTCTCTCTTTCATCATGTACTTCCCCCCTCCCGCCCTGCCGCGCCCATGCATGTCGCGTGCCAGGGAGCGCCTACCACGAGCCCAACAGCCCGAAGCCTAACGGCGGGGGTGAGGGGGTCGGTAGGTACTTCCCCGCCCGCGTCGCGTTGCTACGCCCGCGGGAACAGCCGCGCTTGGCGACAGAGTTTGTTTCGCCCGTCCGAGCGCCGGGCGGCCCCGTGGCGGGGTTGATACGTCGCCCGGCCAAGGCCGCGACGTGGGCCAACGTGGGCGGACCCGTGGCCAACGGGCG
>JAFEBN010000121.1 GCA_018242645.1 Planctomycetota bacterium
TACTTCCGCAGGCGGATCAGCGGGTCGCGCCCGAGCCACATGTCGACTTCCTTGGGGTCGCGGTAGCGACGCGCATCGTCGGCGGTCGTGTGGTCGGCGAGGCGGTAGGTCACGGCCTCGATGAAGGACGGGCCGCCGCCCGAGCGGGCGCGGTCCACGCATTCTTTCGCGATCTTGTAGACCGCCAGCAGGTCGTTGCCGTCCACCTGGTAGGTCGGCATGTCGTACGCAAGCGCCTTCTGGGCAACCGTCTTGCTGCGCATCTGCGTCTCACGCGGCACGCTGATCGCCCACTGGTTGTTCTGGCAGATAAAGACCAGCGGCACCTGGTAAACGCTCGCGAAGTTCATCGCCTCGTGGAAGTCGCCCTCGCTCGTCGCACCGTCGCCGAAGTACGTCAGCGCAACCTTCGGCTCCTTCCGCATCTTGAACGACCACGCGATCCCCGTCGCGTGCAGCATCTGCGTGCCGATCGGGATGCAGAGCGGCAGCTGCTGGACACCCGCGGGAATCTGGTTGCCCCGCTCGTCACCCATCCAGTGCAGCAGCACGTAGTGCATCGGCAGGCCGTGCATGAACAGTGCCGCGTTCTCGCGATAGCACGGAACGAGGAAGTCCTGTCCCTTCTTCGCGGCATACGCGGTGCCGATCGCCGCTGCTTCCTGCCCCTTGTTCTGCGGATAGGTACCCATGCGCCCCGACCGCTGCAGCTTGAACGCGATCTCGTCGAGCTGGCGGCACTGCTGCATGAACTTGAACAGCTCGAGGATCTCCTCGTCGCTCAGCGTGTTGCGCGACTGGGCCGCGTCGATCACGCCGTTCTCGTCCATGACCTGGAGGTACTCGATCTCTGCCTTGTAGACGGACTTTCGGGGCATCACCAGGGCTCCGGGAAGGGCAAGATTCTGATCTCTTCGTAGTGTATTCGCCGGGCGGCACACGGACCGTCCCAACCCCGAAATCCGGGCAGGACCCGCCGGAAATCCCGGTCCGGCGCATCTGACCGAGTGCCGCTCGCGGCCCCGGAGGCTCCAATGTTCTGGTCCATCGTCGCCTTGATCGCCTCGCTCGTCTTCGCCATCGCACCCGAAGCAGCGCCGGAAAAGCCCGAAAGCCCGCCCATGCTTCCCAAGACCTTCGAGCGCCACGAAACCAAAGACCGCTTCGGCCGCACGATCACGTACTACATCCGGGCTCCCCTCAGCGAAACCGACAAGCTGCCCCTCGTGCTGTACATCGGGGGATCCGGTGCGCAATCAGCCTGGACGCGCGTGCAGGACCGGGTCGTGCTGAATTACGGGGCGAGCGTGATCGCCGCCGCGGCCAAGGGAAAGGGCCGCTTCGTCATCGTCGAACGGCCCGGCGTCGAGTTCCTCGGGACGGTTGACCAGCCGGGAAGCGCGATCGGTGCATCCGAGACCTTCTGCAAGGAACACACCCTCGACCGTTGGGCGGAAGCGAACCGCGCCGCGATCTCGGACGCTCTCTCGCTTCCGGGAGTCGACCCCACCCGCCTGCTGGTTTCAGGTCATTCCGAGGGCGGGCTGGTCGCGTGCCGGGTGGCGGCATCCGAGCCAAGGGTGACGCACGTCGCGAGTGCCGCGGGCGGCGGCGTCACGCAGTTGTTCGACCTGTTGATGCTCGCCCGTGCCGGAGAATTCTGCGGCGGCGCGTCCGGAGACGATTGCGCCAAGACCCTGCTCGCCGGCTGGGAAGATGTCCGCAAAGACCCCGACAGCGCAGAGAAGTTCTGGCTCGGTCACCCCTACCGGCGCTGGAGCAGTTTCCTGGCAAGCTCACCCATGGAGGAACTGGCCAAGACCAAGGCCCGCGTGTACCTCGCCCAGGGCGGCAAAGACCGCGCTGTTTCGCCCGACTCTTTCCACGCGCTGCACGCCCAGCTCGTCAGTCGAGGTCGAGACGTCAAGGCGGACTTTGTCGCCGATGCCGATCACAGTTTCGCCCGTACCGATGCCGGCGGCGAGCGCGTCGAAGGCTGGCCCGCGCTCTGGGGCGCAATCCTGACCTGGTACTTCACCGATTCCAGCACCGCCAAGTGATCGAGCGGCTCAACCGGCGTGCACGTGCTCGCCCACCGTGGGCGTGCCGGGGAACTGCTTGATCCCGTCCTGCTTCGGAACGCGTCCGGTGCCCTTGGCGATCGGCGACTTCTCGGGAATCGCAAAGTCGCTGTTGGGCTGGGAATCGCTGTGCTTGATCGCCGCCGCCGCGGCCTTGAGCATCGTGTCGTCCGAGTTCTCCGAAAGCTCCCGGATGTTCACGTAGAACGCGTTCTCCGCCATGTCGAAGAAGTGCATCGCCGCCGCCTTGTCGCGCTCGAACTCCGTACCGTCGCCGCCGCGGCGAAGATCCTGGTCCAGCTTGCTCAGCGTGCACGCGAAGGCGTGGAGCCACATCGCGTTGTCCGCCAGCCGTGCCTGCACGCACTGGCGGGTGATGATCGCTTCTTCGTACCGCTTGCTGGCGCGCTTGAACTGATGGCTGTGCTCCCGGATCAGCCACGACAGCCGCTGCGCCTGCGTGCGGAGCGAGTCGTGCACGCGCGGCACCGCCGGCAGCGCACGCCGGATGCCCAGGAAGATCTCGGTGCCCAGCGGCACCGCCGCCCGGAGCAGCTTGAAGTTGGTCGAGTTCTTGAGGATGCGCCCGATGTTGGCGCCGAAACCTTCATCCTTGCTCCAGCCCAGCGCGTTCTTGACGCTGAGCATGTTCTCGGCGAGCTGCTTGCCGCCGTACGCAAAGATGAACGACTGCATCACCTCGTTGGCGCCCTCGACGATGAGGTTGATGCGCGAATCGCGGAAGACACGCTCGACCTCGTTCTCGGTCATGTAGCTCTCGCCGCCCATGATCTGGATGCCCGCGTTGGTCACGCGCCAGCCCATTTCCGAGCAGAAGACCTTGCAGATCGCTGTCTCGAGCATGATGTCTTCGTCGTGGCGATCGAGCATGCCCGTCGTCATGTACAGCACGCTGTCCATGGCGTAATCCAGCGCCGCCATGGTCGCCAGGTTCTTCTGCACAAGCTCAAAGTCCGACAGCGGACGCTGGAACTGGAAGCGCGTGCGGCTCCACTTGGTCGCCTGATCGCGCACCTTGCGGGCGCCACCCAGCATGCCGGCCGAGAGCGTGCACCGGCCGTAATTGAGGCACGTCAGCGCGATGTTGAGCCCGCGCCCTTCCTGGCCCAGCAGGTTGGCCTTCGGCACCCGCACGTTGTGGAAGCGGATGCGGGCCTGCCACGTGCCCCGGATGCCGCACTTGCTGCGGTTCTTCTGATAGATCTCCACGCCGGGCATGTCCGGGTGGCAGACCAGGGCGGAGACCCGCTCTTCTTCCTTGCCCGTCTTGGGGTTGATGATCTTCTGCTTGGCCATCACGGTGAACAGCCCGCTGATGGCGCCGCTGGTGGCCCACTTCTTCTCGCCGTTGATGACGTAGAACTCGCCGTCGGGCGTCTTCTCGCACCGGGTTTCCTGTCCGCCGGCGTCGCACCCCACGTTCGGCTCCGAGAGACAGAACGCGCTGACCCAGTCCTTTGCCAGATGGGGCAGCCACCGCTTCTTCTGCTCTTCGTTCCCGAACAGCATGATGGCCTTGCAGCCGATCGACTGGTGTGCCGAGACCAGCACGGCCGTGCTGCCGCACGAATAGCCGATGCGCTCCAGCACGCGGTTGTAGCTCGTGATCCCGAGCCCCAGCCCGCCGTATTCCTTCGGGATGGTCATCCCCATCACGCCCAGCTCGAACAGCCGGTCGATGACCCAGCGCGGAATCTCCTGCTCCTGGTCAATCCGGATCGCGGGGTGTTCGTTGCGGAGATATTCGTCCAGCCGCGCCAGCAGCTGATCGCAATCCGCTGTCTCTTTGGCCTCCGGAATCGGGTACGGGAAGACCAGTTCGGTTCGAAGGTTGCCCCAGAACATGTTCTTCACGAAGCCCATCTTCGAGGGCTCCGGTCCCAGCAGCGCCTCCGCGTCCTCGATGAGTTTGCGGTCCTTGTCGGACATTTTCATCGATTTCAGGTCTGCCATGAACGTGCTCTCCCGAGGGTCGAAAAGAGGGCCAAAGGGCCCGCGGCCAAAAAGTCGCGATGTGCCATTCTTTCCGCTTGGTGCGCCTGCGGAAAGTGGCCGGGCGCGTCAATCTTCGGCAATTTTGGACCCCGGGACCGGCCCAATCGTCGCTGCCGGGACGAGCGTCCCGCCGAACCCCGCGGAAGCGACCATTCCCCCACTCACTTCGAGCGGGCAAAGAACGCCGCAAGGGCTTCCTTGGCCTTGGGCGTGTGGCGGAGGCGCACAAGGTGCCGACGCTCCGCATCCAGGGCGGCCTGATAACCCTGCGTCAACCCAATGTTCAGGCATTCGAGAATGGCCTCCGATTGGTCACTGGGCGTTGTCTCTGCCCGGACCCGGTCGATGGAGAGCAGGGTCTTGGTGGCCTGCGCGGGCGACCGCTTCCACGGGTCCATTTCCGTGTAGTTCGTCACGCCGGCTCCGGCCGATCCGAGCCAGGCCCGGGCGGTCGCCAGCAGGTCCGCCTGCGACGGGGCGACTTCCGCAAACAGTCCGGACGCCGCCGCCTCGTCGAACATCATGTTCTTCCCCGCGATGCACCGGCGAATCGCGTCCGATGGGTCGTTCAATGAGAGCGGATACAGATTGGTTCCGCCCCACCCTGGGCACAATCCGAGGGAACATTCCGGCAAACCAACCGGATAGGGCTTCGCGGGCTGTCCATCACGCGATGCCGGGGCCGCGGCAACCAGTGCATCGCAATGCATCGCGAGTTCGAGGCCTCCGCCAAGGGCCGCTCCATTGATCGCCGCCACCGTGGGGAACGGGAGGGTGGCAAGAGTGCAAAAGACGCGCTGGCCAAAGGCCAGGTACCGATCAAGCTGGTCGTCGGACGATTCAGAAATGGCCTTCAGGTCGGCCCCGGCGACGAACACCCGCTCCGACGCCGACCGGACGATGAGCCCCCGGATGTCGCGCCCGGCAGCGCCCGTCAAGGGCCGCAGGGCGGCATCCAGCCGCTGGAGCAATTCGAGATCGAGCACGACGACCGGCTTTCCGGGTTGCTCAAGAGTGAGTGTGGCAAAGCCGTCGGCGTGGCGTTCAACAGGAAGCGGTTGAGCGTTGGTCAAGTGATTCTCCGTGAGGATCGCAGCATAGCGGCGGTCGTGCCTTCACGAAAATTTGTCGAGCAGGCGCAACCGGTCGATCTTTTTCGCCAATGAGTGAACTGTAACTTTGGTAAGCTCTCTGCACACCTGGGGCGAGGACATCACGTGTTAGACGAAAAAACCTGTGTGATCTGCGGAATCGACGTTTCGACGAAGCGTCGTGTCAAAGACAAGACCGGTCGCTACGCGTGCATGGAGTGCGCCACACGCGAAGGGATCGACATTCAACAGCAGCGACAGAGCCGCCAGTCTTCGGGCGCCTCCACCGCCGCCGGCATCGATTACTTCGCCACGATGCACCAGGACTTCTGCCCCCAGTGCGGCACACTCCTGGGAAAAGACTCCACGGTCTGCGTCTCCTGCAAGTTCAATACAGCTCCGGAATCCGAACAGCTGCCCTCTGAAATAGGGGCCGAGCCGCTCGGCCCGATCGCGCGCCGGATCACCAGTGAAGTCTCGAAGTTCATCCCGGGTTTCTACTTCGGTCCACGCAACCAGTTCATCGCCTGGTGCACGCTCTTCATTGGGATGTGGTCCGTCGGATCGAGCAACCTGCAAACGATGTATCTCTATATTGCGTGCTGGGCGTTCTTCCTCGCCGTCACCTACATCATCACAATCGCGGCGTGCCTCAACGACAAGCAGCCTGTCTGGGCCGCGATCGGCATTTTCGGGATCGCGGTCTGGCCGCTGGGTATCACCATGCCCTACTACGGCTTTTCCAAGAGCCGTCGCGCGTGGCTCAAAGTGCTCTGGGTTGTCGCGGTGCTCGCGCTCTTCGGGGGCACCACCCTCTACTTTTCCATGCATCCGCACGAGTGGGAAGTTGTGCACGCCAAACTCGCCACGCTGCCGGTATTGAAGAACATCTTCAAGCCGTAACCGGTCGCGTGAACGGCGTACTCAGGACCCCATCTTCGCCCGCAGCCGGGCTTGGGCGTCCGGCGTCGCGAGGACCGCCGCCGAGAGTTTCGCACCCTTGAGAACAACAGCCTCGTCCAAGGAGCCGTCGAGCTCATTCAGGAGTTTCTTTGTCGCCGCCAGGGCCTGCGGGCCTCCCGCCGCCAGGCGAGCCACCACCGCTTCGGTCGCCGCATCCAGTTCCGCACCAGTCTCGCAGAGCACATCCACCATGCCGCAGGCATGCGCCTCTCGCCCGGACATGAGCCCGCCGGTGAGCAGGATTTTCCGCGCCCGACCCGGACCCACTTTGCGCACCAGCCAGGGTGCGACCACCGCCGGGCAGACGCCCATGTCCACTTCCGGAAAGCCCATTTTCGAATCGGCGTGCGTCACGGCGAGATCGCACACACAAGCAAGCCCGCATCCCCCGCCGATTGCGGCACCGTTCACCCTGGCGACAACGACCGCGGGGGTCGAGCGGATCTTGATCGTCAGCCGCGCGAGCGAACTCAGCAGTTCGAGCGCCAGTTCGTTCTTCCCGAGCACGGCCTTCAGGTCCATTCCGGCACAGAACGCCTTGCCGCTGCCGGTGAGAACGATCACCTGAGGTGAACCCATCTCACCCGCCAGCAACCGATCGACCGTCCGGTGCATGGCGGCCAGCAACTCCAGCGACATCGCATTCCGCGATTCGGGCCGGTTCAGCGTGAGCCTTGCCACCGCACCTTCCGCCACAAGCTGCACCAGGTCGCTCATCTCGTCTTCCTTCTTCGAATTCAACCGCGCGCCGCCCAGGCCTGGGGCAGCAGCCGCCGCTCTTCCGCTCCGCCCGCCAAACCCATCGACGCAGCGAGCGCTTCCATCGCCAGTTCCACCGGCGCCACCTCCGCGAGCCAGCGCTTCGTCGCGGCCATCGACCCGCGGGG
>JAFEBN010000122.1 GCA_018242645.1 Planctomycetota bacterium
CGGGCGGGGGCGGGTGTTCGGCGAGCCGATGGAGGGGTGCGACATGTCGAGCGCGCCGGTGAACGAGCAGGGCGTGGTGATGCTGTTCGGGATGCTGGCGGGGAAGCTGGGCTTTCGCGTCGAGATGGTGCAGACAGCGTTTCCGGATTGCGAAGCGCGGCGGAAGTGCGCGGACGGCAAGTGGCGCGAGGTGCGGATCGAGTTTGAGTATGTGAGCAGCCGCTTCGATCACGATCCGAAAGGGTGCGACCTGGTGGTGTGCTGGGAGAAGGATCGCGAGATTGCAGGTGTGGAAATCATGGAGCTCAAGCACGAGCTGGCGCGGATTATGGAGCGTGAGAGCGTTTTGCGGGCGCGTCGAGTGTGACGCACTCGATCTGCGGCACGAGTACGGTGGCGCTCGGATCTTGCGAGGGGCGCGCCCGCGTCGCAGGTTACCGGACGGATCACGTTTGCTGTCGTTTGTGTTAGACTTGCGGGATTGGGGTCATTTGGAGAGCGAGGGAGTGATGTCGAGCGTTCGAATTTGGGGTGTGGTCGCGAGCCTGCTCGCTGCGATGTCGGCTGCGCGAGCCGGCTGCGCGACCTGGCTGCCGGGGGCGGGCGTTGCGGGCGTCAATGGCCTTATCAACGCCATGACTTTGTGGGATCCCGATGGCGACGGGCCAGAGCCGACGCTGCTGGTGGTTGCCGGTACGTTTACTGCCGCGGGAGATATTGCCGCGAACAACATCGCGGCGTGGGATGGCCAGTCGTGGCGTGCCCTGGGCGGCGGCATCACCTCCACCTCATCCCCCACTTCAATTCTCGCGCTCGCGGTCTACCAGGGCCAGCTGTTTGCGGGCGGTTCGTTTGTCGCCTCCACTTCCGTCGCCAATCTCTTGCGATGGGATGGCGCTGCGTGGGTGAGCGCCGGCGGCTACTTCGGCGGCAGCGTCAATTCGCTCTGCGTTTTCGGCGGCGAACTCATCGCCGGCGGCGCGTTCGTGAAAAACAACTCGATCGATGCGCAGTATCTTGCGGCGTTCGATGGAACGGCCTGGCGCCAGTACGCCGGGGGCACGAACAAACAGGTTCTGGCGCTGGCTTCTGATGGTCAACAACTCTTTGTCGGCGGTACGTTCACCCTGGCCGGGACCACGCCCGTCGGGTACGTTGCATCGTGGGATGGTGCCGCGTGGAGCGACATGAACTTCGGCGTGCTGGCCAACACCGTTTCGCAGACAACGGTCAGCGGCCTGCTGGTGGTCGGAAGCGATTTGATCGTGTGCGGCAGGTTCGATCTGGCGGGCGGCAGCCCCGCGCTCAATGTCGCCACGTGGAACGGGGTTTACTGGGAGCCGATGAGCACCGGCCTGGCGGTGCGGCCCGCCTCGATCTTCCGCCATCGGGGCGTAACGCTCGCCGGATCTGGCACGCAACTGTTCGAGTGGAACGGCTGGGTCTGGACGCCCGCCGCGTGGCAGGCCGATGCCGCGCCGAGTTGCTTCATCGAGTACGGCGACAAACTCATCGCTGGCGGCGGATTCGGCGTGAACACGCCCGATGGATTCCGCGGCATCGCGCGCCTCGATGCCTCGGGCTGGCGCGGCATCAGCCCCGGCTTCACGCGCACACCGGGCGTCGTTTTCACGTTCAACGGGGTGGTGTACGCCGGCTTCTCGAACCCGACCGGGGGCATCGCGCTGCTCGCGTGGAACGGGGGCGACTGGTTTGATCCGTACTCCACCGGCCCGCTGTACTGGCGCTCGGTGACTGCCATCGGCGAACACCAGGGAGAGTTGGTTGTCGCCGGCGTGCTTGCCGATCGAAACGACCCGGCACCCAGATCGGAAACCACAGTGGCGCGATGGCACTCCGGAACGTGGGAGCGCATCGGCAAAAACACCAGGACGGTCAATGGCGCGGTCGTCGCGTTCGCCACTTTCGAGGGCAACCTCATCATCGGCGGTGATTTCTCGACCGTCGATTCCGTTGGGGCTAGCAGCGTCGCGCGCTGGAACGGAACCGCCTGGCAGGCGATGGGCGGCACGAACGGAACGGTGCACGGCCTCGCCGTTCACGCGGGGAAAGTGATCGTCGCCGGATCGTTTACCGCCGCGGGTCCGACGTCGGCGCGGTCGGTCGCCGCGTGGACCAGTTCGGGCTTTCAAACGCTGGGCGCCGGGCTTGACGGGACGGTCCGCTCGGTGATCGTCCACCAGGGCGCGCTTTACGCAGGCGGAGGCTTCACCCGCTCCGGCGCGGCGATCGTTCGCGGCGTGGCACGCTGGGACGGCGCGGCATGGGTTCAGGTTCCCTCGGCCCAAACCGAAGTCTATTCGATGCTCTCCGAGCCCCTGGGCCTAACCGTCGTGGGATCGTTCGGCGGCATCCCGCCCAACGCGACTGCGTCCTCGCGCATCGCGCGCTGGACCGGCTCGACGTGGACCGGCTTCACCACCGGCTTGAGCGCAACCGTTGTGGGCGTGACGCGATGGAACGATGAAGTGATCGCGGTCGGTTCGTTCATACTTGCCGGCGGCAAGTCCTCTTATGGCTTCGCCCGCTGGTCCAACACCGGCCTCGCGGAGTTCACAAGTTCGCCCCGCAACACCGATGCTGTTTGCGGCGGGCGCGCCGAATTTTCCGTCGAGATCGCCTCGGGTCTTTCCGGCGTTTCCTTCGTCTGGCGGCGCAACGGCAATGCGATCGGGTCCAACGCCTCGGCATCCACCCGCACGCTCGTCATCGATCCGGTTTCTCATGTCGACGACGGCGTGTACGACTGCCTGGTCACCAGTTCCTGCGGCAGCGTCACCAGTTCCGGCGCGGCGCTCGTCAGCACCTGCTGTCCCGCAGACTTGAACTTTGACTCCGTGGTGGACGACGACGACTTCCAGATGTTCTCCATCGCCTACAACCGCCTCGCCTGCGACGGCGCGGTCCCGGGCTGTCCGGCGGATCAGAACCGCGACGGCGTGGTCGATGATGCGGACTTCCCGCTCTTTCTCGCTTCCTACAACCGACTGGAGTGCCCATGAACAGCCTGCCTCGCCCCGGGTACTTGCTTGCGCTGTGCGCCGGGTGCGCCGTTGCGCACGGCGCACCGCAGACATTTGATTGGAACGCGCCATCGGGCGGGCTTTGGTCGGTTGCCGCGAACTGGAACCCCATCGCGGTCCCCACGCTCGACATCGACACGGCCAACATCGGCGGCACGCTGCCCCTGGCGGTGGATATCTCCGGCGAGAACGCCTCGATCGGATTCCTGCGCATCAACAACCCGAACGCGGAGGTGCGCGTGCGCACCGGCCGCACGCTTGCGATCGGGCAGGATCTCACGCTGAACGGCACGCTGACGATCGGTGAGCAGCACCCGTCCGATCTCACCATCGTCCGCGCCGGCACGCTCTTCAATTGCAACGTCACCGGCGCGGGAAGTGTTCTGCTCCGCTCCGCGCCGGGTGACGCGACCCGGACGTACGTTCAGTCTCCCGGAGGGCGCGTGACGACATGGGGAAGCAGCACGGTGATCCGCGGCAGCGGCAGTTTGCTGGGCGCTCATCGCATTCTCGGTCGCGTCGTTGCCGATGTCCCCGGCTCCGCGATCGAGTTCCGCGCCAACACCTTCGACGGTTTCGGCTCCGGCAGGTTCATCGCCGACGGCGCCGTCTTCCGCTTGTTTCAAGCGTTCGTCACCGATGCCACCCTCGAAGCGAAGAACGGCGGACGGATCGAACTCGCCTCGCCCGCCTCCGGCGGCTCGGACGGCAGCGAGCTCATCAAGCGCTCGACCGTCCGCGGCAGCGTGCGCTCCATCCAGAACATCACCCGCATAACCGATACCGACTTCGACGGCACGATCGACATCCTTCCCTCGACCGGTATCTTCTTCGCCGGCTTCACCAAACCGATCAAACTTGCCGCGAACGTGCGTTCCGCGCCGGGTGCGGGCAACGCCACCATCGCGTTCGCGACGGGCACCCCGACCGGCGGAGGTGAGATCGTGCTCAACGCCGAGACCGTGCCGGAGCAGGCGGAATTGCGCATCGACCAGATGGAACTGGGCGGGGCGTGGAACCTTCGCGGGCAGGGGCTGGTTTCGGGCTCGATCAAACTGGTCGGTGCGATCGTGGCCGATCGCGCCTCGGGCCCGCCCCTGGCCTTCGAGCGCGGCACGATCACCGGCCCTGGCACGCTCGAAGCGCGCGGCGCGACCATCGAGTTCCGCGAACTCAACTTGCTGCAGAATGTTCAACTGCTCGCGACGCAGGGCGGCGGGTTCACGGTCAGCGAGTCGTACCCCAACTACCCGGCCGTCTGGACGGGCGTCACAAGCGATTCGTCCATCAACGTCATCGGCCGCGCGGAACTGGCGTTCGATAACTGCGCCATCAACGGATCGGTCGTGGCGGACTTTGCAACCCTCAGGTTCCAGGGCGCTTCGACCACCATCAACGGTGAGATTGAACTCCGCAACTCCGTGCTGTACAAGTCGAGTTCGCTTTATCTAAGCCCGACCGCGCCGCTGCTCGGCAGCGGCGAGATCCGCATGCAAGCACTCTCGGCTGAGTCGGGAAGCGTGATCATCGGCGGCGGGGGCACGCTCCCCGCTTCGCGGCCGGTCCGCGGCGCGGGTGCGCTCGCCGGGCCGCTCACGTTCCTGGGCAAAGTCACCGCCGACGGGCCCGCCAACATGCCGCTGACCCTGCGCGTCAATACATTCGACGGCGCGGGGCAAGGAACCATCGAGGTCACCGATCAGGGCAAACTCGTCATCCTCGGCCTTTCCTCCGAGACGACGACGCTCCGGAACACCCGCATCACCGCGCTCGCAGGCGCTCCGCCCGTGCAGATCGGTGCCAACGACAAGTTGTTCGACGACCAGGACATCTGGCTCACCTCCGTGGATGTCGATGCCGATTGCGTGCTGTCGCAGCGCGCCATCAACCTGCAGGACTGCATCTTCCGGCGCCAATGCGAGTTTCTCGGCCCCGGCGCGGTCTACATCCGCGGCAACAGCCGCTTCGACGGCACGATGATTCTCAAAGGTTCCGGCAGCGCCGATACAGCCTATGTCTCGATGGAAGACCCCCAAGTCACCATCGCCGAAGTCGTGTTCCAGAATCCCGCCACCGGCGTGACCCCGGGCTATTTCAGCGGCAGCCGCACCGGGCCGATCATCGCCACCTTCCGGGGCACGGGTGTCATCACTGCGAGAACGCCTGTCGGCGGCAAACTCGCACCTTCCGACTACGCCACCGGTTCTCCCGTGGGCACGTTGACGTTTCCGAACTACGCGCTCGTCCTGCTGGCGGATACCACGCTCGAGGCCGATGTGCTCTCAACCAATTCCTACGACCGCGTCGAGGCGCTCACCGGTGTCACAGTCAACGGCAAACTCGAGGTCCGCGCGCCGGCCGATTTCTATCCGCCGCCGACCTTCAACTTCCACCTCATCCGCGGCAAGGCCACCGGCGCGTTCACAACCGTCATCGGCCCGCCCGGCTTCATCACCACCATGACGTACAACGCCGCCGGTGCGCTGGCACGCTTTGAGAAAATTTGTCCCGCCGATCTCACCGGCGACGGCCGCGTTGACGATGCCGATTTTTCGTTGTTCTGCCTGGGCTACGACCTGCTCGCCTGTGCCGATCCGGCCATGCCCACGAACTGCCCCGCCGACCTCAACCGCGACCGCGAAGTCGACGACGCGGATTTCCGCACGTTCGTGCTCGCGTATGGCAGGCTGCTGTGCGACTGAAAACACCCTCCCGGTTCAAGAGCGAGCGAGACTTCCCGTCACACGCTCCCCGAAACCTGTGCACAATCGTTCCGCCCATGAGCAATAGCGCCCTCGCGTTGCTTCAGGCTGGTGCGGCAAGCGAAGGTCCGCAGGAACAACGGCTCCCGGATGGCGCATGAAGAAACGCGTTCTCAAACAACCATTACGCCGTGCTACCCCAGCACCACCTCACCTTTGCACCCCGCATCTTCACCGCCACTCCGCCCGCGCCGCCTCGAGGTCGCTCTGGAACACCGGCGATTGCGACATTTTCTCGACGATTGCCGTGCCCAGCGCGTTGCCGGCGGCGACGTCGCTGGGGAAGTGGACGCCGAGGATCATGCGGTCGAGGCCGATGAGGCGGCCCCGCGCCTGGATTGCCTCGGCGTTCTCGGGGAACATCAGGCAGAGCACTTCGGTCCAGGACTGGCCCCGGGTGGCGTGGCCGCTGGGGTAGGAGTTGTTGCCGGGCTTGTCGGTCACCAGTTTGATTCGCGGGTCCTGCACGTAGGGGCGGGGGCGGTTCCACAGTTGCTTGGCCCGATCGCTGATGGCCTTGCTGTCGCGCTCGATCTGCTTGATGAACGCGGCGGTCTTGGGTTTGCTCTCCGCGTTGAAGGACGGGCCGAGCACGTCGGCGAAGAGCCAGACCTTCATGTTGTCTTCCTCGATCGCGCGGGCGCGGGCGGCGGGTGAAGCGTCGGCCTGTGCCGCGAGGATGATCTCGATCTCGCCGCTCGAGATCGGCGAGTTGGGGGGCGGCGGGTCGGGGAGGAGCTGGCGGACATCGATGGCATCCGGGGCGATGTATTTGCCGACGATCGGGGCGGTGGGTGGGGCGGATGCCGCGGCTTGGGGCTGCGGCTGGGTGGGCGCGGCGGTGGGGGCGGTCTGGCAGCCGGGCAGGAGGAGGAAGGCGCCGAGCAGGCAGCGAAAGAGGAGTTGGCGGGGGTTCATGCGGGGAGACTACCGCGCCGGAGCGGGATCTTGATTGATGGCGCTCGAAAAAGGGGGGAGCGCGAACCGATGACGGATGGGCCGGTAGGATGTGGCGGGCGAATGGAGTCGAAGGAATGAGCGAAGCGCAAGTTGAGGCGACGATGGCGGATGTGGAGCACGTGCGCGAGGCGGCGCGGAAGCTCAAGGAAGAGATCCACCGGACGATCGTG
>JAFEBN010000123.1 GCA_018242645.1 Planctomycetota bacterium
GCCCGCCCGCCGTTTCTGGGACGACACGCTGGGTCGTCTGGGCAGCTTGTCGGCAATATGCCTCGGCATCCAGCCGAATTGACCGACTTGCGCGCGCCCCATTTTCACCGCGTTTCCAGAGAACTCGATGCACCGGCCCGGAGGCCACATGTGCAAGATACGGATTCTCCTCGCGGAAGACAACCCCGATCACCGGCAATTGCTGCTCGAAGGCCTCTCGCGCACCGCCGGAGACTTGGATATACATGCGGTTACAACCGCAGATGAGGTTTTTTCCTCATTACAGCTCGACGCGTTCGACTGCGTCGTGCTCGATTTCAAACTCCCGCCCTTCGACGCGCCCGAGATCTTCCGCCGCGCACACGGCAACCTCGGCAACACGCCCGTCGTCGTCATCTCATCCTCCGACGATCAGCAGATCGTGATCGAGAGCCTTCGACTCGGCGTCGCCGACTTTGTTCCCAAGGACCAGGCCATCCTGGGCACGCCCCTGCTCGAGCGCATCCGCGCCGCCATCGACCGCTCCAATCTCCTGCAGGAAGGAAAGCGCAAGCAGCACCGCCGCATCGAACACCTCCGCCAGGTCGCCAACGAAGATCCGCTCACCGGCCTGTGCAACCGCCGCGCCGCCGCCCGCGCACTGCGCTCAGAGCGCTGCCGCGCAGACCGCCGCGTCACCACCTCCTGCGTCGCCCTCGACCTCGATCATTTCAAAATCGTCAACGACACCCACGGCCACGCCGCCGGCGACCGCGTCCTCGCCGCCGTCGCCGATGTCCTCCGCCGCAACATCGCACCCTCCGACACCGCCGTTCGCTGGGGTGGCGAGGAATTCCTCGCCATCCTCAGCTCCACGCCCCCCGCCCGCGCGTGGGGCTGGGCCGAGCGCGTCCGCCGCCAGATCGCGGCGCTCGAAATCCCCGCAAACGACCAGGTGCTCCGCATCACCGCCAGCTTCGGCATCGCCACCGTCCCCAGCAAACAGCTCGGCGAAGAAACCGTCCGCAGCGCCGACGCCGGCCTCTACCTCGCCAAGGAACTCGGCCGCAACCGCGTCTGCACCTCCATCATGGCCGACGCCTACCACGCCGCCCGCCGCCTCCACGACTCCACCCGCCTCACCTGGGCCGAACGCTCCGAAACCCTTCGAGCCATGTGTAACTGGCTCGGAGTAACGCAGGCAGAGCACACGGGAAGCCATTCACGATTGGTGCGGGATCTGGCGATTCGGATTGGGCGGGCGATGCAGTTGTCGGGGCACAGCCTGAATTTGCTGCAGTTCGCGGCGATGCTGCACGACATCGGGAAGGTGGCGGTGGCGGAGGAGGTGCTGGCCAAGCCGGCGGCGCTGACGGCGGAGGAGCGGGCGTTTGTGGATGAGCATGCCCGGTTTGGGGGTGAGTTGTGCCGCGCGATGGGGATGCCGCAGGAGATTTGCGACTCGGTCTCGGCGCACCACGAGCGGTTTGATCGGCGCAAGGCGCCAGGGTCGTGGGCGGGGATCATCGCGGTGGCGGACGCGTTTGTCTCGATGACGAGCGCGCGGTCGTACAGCGCGCCCCGCTCGCCGGAGAAGGCGCTGCAGGAGCTGCGCCGGGAGAGCGGTCATCAGTTCGATCCGGACGTGGTCCGGGCATTCGAGTCGCTCGCGTCGAGCGACGAGGCATGCCCGTTAGCCGCGTAGTTCGGTTGCCTGGAGGAGAAGACATGCAGAAGAAGAGCAGAGAAAGCCGGCGGCGGCCGCGGGCGCCCGCGGCACGCCAGCACGTTGGATGGACGCCCCGGGAGCGCTCGATGTTCCAACGGGCGGAGGTTGCGGACGTTTCGGAAGAGGGCATCGGCCTGGTGGTGCGGAGCGAGCAGCCGCCGCTGCCGGACGGGCTGGTGCGCATTCTTGCCTCGGGCGCGACGCATAACCGAAGCGCCCGCATTGTGTGGACCGCGCCGGGCCCGGATGGGCGGGTGCGTGTGGGCTGCCGCTGGCAGCATCATGCCTAGAGCACGACAACACCAGAGGAGTACACCATGCATCTTGCTCAGAGTGAAAAGCGTCTGGATCAACGGCAGCGGCGGAGCGGTTCCATCACGTGGCGGTTCATGGGGAGCGGCGGGACGCAGGCGGGCTGGCTGCTCGAGTCGTCGCTGGGCGGCGCGGCGTTTGCGTGGCGGGGCGAGCGTCCGCCTCCGCCGGGGACGCTCATCCAGATGGTTGACTTTGATGACGTGGAGGTTGGGCGCGGCGTGGTGCGACGCGCGGTGCAGTGCCACGAAGATCTTTCCGTGATTGCTCTCGAATGGATTGTCGGCGGGCCGTTCCCGGCGCCACTCACGCACGCGCCGAGTTCTTCGCCGACCTGGGCGATCGGTTCTGCGGCGGAGCCGAAGCCGATTCGTCATGCCGCGCGTGGCCCGGTGGAATCCGAGCCGCTGGCGGAACTGGCCGGCTGAATTCATATCGAGAGCGCCGAGGCTCACCCGCGAGGGGCGACGGATCGCTTCACGCGGGTGGGCTCTTTTTTGGAAGGGGCGGCGTGGCGGAGGGAAGCGAGCGACGACAGGGGCGCGGCGTGCACGCGCGGGTTACTTCTTTGCGTTCTTTGTGATCCACTCCATGATCTGGTTTTCTGTCCAGTCGTAGAACGGATTGAAGCGCATACGCATCATCAGGCCGGAGGAGATGGCGAGCACGCCGCGCTCGCCGCGGAGGGCGAGTGTGCCGAGGGGGAGCCTGGTGGGCGATTCTGTGCCGCCGGCGCCGTAGACGGGGTCGGAGGGCGGGATCGGCAGCGCGACGTGCGAGAGTGAGAAGTTGCCGGTGGGCCAGGCGACGCCGACGTCGCGCTCGGTGATTTTTCCGGCGACGAGCGTGCGCGCGATCGCATCGAAACCGTCTTGCGACTTGTTGGTCACGAGCGTGAGCACGAACGGGAGGTCGCTGCGCTTCAGACGCGGGCGGATGTGCGTTTCGAAACTGTTGTCGGTGAGACCTTCGAGCCAGGATGCGCGGTTGATGTCGAAGAGGATGAGTTCGCCGCGGCCGGGGGGCAGGCGGTCCATCAGCACATCGATCATCTGCGCAGCGATCACCGTCGCGTCCGCGGCGGACTGAACGACGAGCACGGGGGGGAAGTCCTTCATTTTTCCTGCCGCGGCGAGCTGCGCGATCTGCGTTTCGACTTCGCGGGTGATGCGGAATGCCTGCAGACTCGCGTTCACGGGCCATGATGAGTACTTGAACGGATCGATCTCGGGCTCGATGCCGCTCCATGAGAGTTTCTTCTCGCCGGTCAGCCACGACACCGCGGGATACAGCTCGGTGAACTCGGCCAGCGGTGTGATACCGATCATCGGCGACACCAACACCAGCGCATCGGGCTTCGCCCGTCCCCCACCCCCACCCCCACTCCCGCTCCCACTCCCGCTCCCACTCTCGCTGCCACTCGCGCCACTTTTCAGCAACGTCTCGCAGACGTTGTTGACGCAGAGAGCGCCGCCGTTGGAGTAGCCGACGGCGATCATGGGTTTTCCGGCGGGAAGTCGGCGGCGCAGGTCGTCCATGGCGAGGCGGGTTGCCGCGGCCCAGTCTTCCCAGGAGGAATCGGCGAGGGCCTTGGGCGCGGTTCCGTGACCGGGGACGCGCAGGCAGACGACGGTGAATCCCGCGGCGTGCAGGCGCTGCGCCAGGGCGCGCAGCGAGTAAGGCGCATCGGACAACCCGTGAATCAGGAGCGCGCCGCCGACAGGGTGTTCGGCTTCCGCGACCCAGGTGCGATTCCAGTTGTGATCGAGGATCGATTCGGGATTGCAGACCGAGCCGACTTTGTAGCGGCTGAATTTTCCTTCGACCTTTGGCGACCACTGCTTTGCCACGAGTTGATCGAGCTCGGCGAAGACTGCGTCTTCCTGCTTGAGATAGTCGGCGAAGGTGTAGCCGGGGCGTGCATCGGCGGCGACAAACTCGGAGCGGGGCGCTTCGCGATGCCAGCCCTGCAAGTCGGGGAGCGATCGGGCCAAACGGACCCACGCGAAGACAACTCCCGCGGCGCCGACGAGCGCCAGCAAGACAACGAACACTGCCGCGAGCCCCATCCACCGGACCATTCTCTGCCGTAGACGCATGATGTGCGATGGTACCGGAATCGGTTCGCATGCGTGCGGCGGGTGGTCGGGAGGGCGCGTCCAACATGAGACGCGGTCGCGGCTTGCAACACCGTCGCACTCGCGCGAAGACGCGGGAGAGAAAGGGCGGAATCCGCTCGAATTTTGCTGGCATCGTCCCGTTCGTCCCTGCTAGTCTCGTGCTGGTCGTTTTCTCGGAGGGTCCCATGTTGAATCGCCGCCTCGCGTCTCTGTCCGTTGCGGTCGGGTGCGTGTTCTCGTTCGCGGCGTTTGGGCAAAGCCAGCAGACGTTGCCTCCCGCGTTCGATACGGTCGCGGGCAGCCTGTCGAATTCGATGCCGCTGGGCAACTTTTCCTCGGGCACTTACCAGGTGATGTACGGCGCGGACCAGATGACTGCGATTCCGGTGGGCAGCGTCATCACCGGCATGCAGCTCCGGATGAACAACAGCGCTACAACGAATTTTCCTTCCTCATCGGTCTCACTCTCGCAATACGACATACGGCTTGCGACTTCGAACCTCACGCCCTCGAGCATGAGCAGCACGTACGCGACCAACATGGTGTCGCCGGTGCTGGTGCGCTCGGGGGGGTTCACGATCGGATCCAACTTTTACTCGGGAACGGCCGCCACCGGAACGACGCCGGAACCCTGGGGCGGCCTGATTCCGTTCTCGACCAACTACATCTATCTGGGCGGGCCCCTGGTCATTGAGTTCCGTGTGACGAGCCCCTCCAACACCGGCCTCCACTACGCCGACATTGTCGGGGGCGGCACCGCGAACCGCTACATGTTTACAGACAACAACAGCTCCGCGACAACGGGCGGCAGTCCCGCACCGGGAGGCCTGATCGTCCGGCTCAGCTACACGCCGGCGTTCGCCCCTCTGCAGAGCGGCGTGACGAAGCTGGTTGTGCTCGGCGACACTACCACGACTCGCGGCTCGGCAACCACCACGAGCTTCCTCAACCTCTCCCCCCGCACGCTGCAGACAACGCTCGACGCGACCGAACTGCGCGGCCTCGCGCCCGGCTCGCGGTTTGTCGGTTTGGGGCTGCGGGGCGGCACTTCCGCCGCGTGGCCTGCCGCGGCACAGTCGTTCTCCAAGTATGACATCCAACTTTCCAAATCGAACAACGCTCCGGGCGCGATGAGCGACACGGTGGCCGCCAATATTGGCGCCGACGCGGTGACGGTGCGGTCGGGCGCGCTGGCGGTGGCGGCCAATTCGCTGCTGGCGTGGCCAGCTTTGCCCGGGTATGCCCCGTGGTCGCTCGAGATTCCGTTCACCGCTCCGTACATGTATGTGAACGGGCCGCTGCACACCGTCATCCGCAGCGACGGCGTGACCGGCCCGCTCGCGGGTGAACTCGACGCCATCGCCACGTCGAGCCCGCTCTACGGGACGCGGCTGAAGGCGCGTCTGAGTGCCGCGAGCTCGACGGCGACAACGACGACCAGCGCCTCGGCCTATCCGCTCGAGCGCTGGAGCATCGATGCGGGCGTGGCCGTGCCGAACTCGAATGCCGCGGCGGCCGGAAACGCCTCGAGCACCGCCGCCCTGCGGCCCGAGGCGATCACCTATCAGGCAATCGTGAGCGCCAGCGAATTGACGTATCTGCCGATCGGCAGCCAGATCACGGGCTATTCGCTCCGCATGGACTCCGGGATCGCGACGTATCCCGCGTCGGCCGCGCTTTTCTCGGATTACCAGGTGTTCGTCAGCACGTCACGCCGGCACCCCAACGACGCCAGCTTGACCTTTGCGCTGAACGAGGGCGCGGACATGGTGCAGGTGCGCTCGGGCTCGCTTGCGATCCCTGCGGGCATGTTCCCCGGCGGCGGCACGGTCAATCCTTTCGCGTCTCCGATCTGGTTCCAGCGTCCGTTCGTCTACCGCGGCGGCGATCTGTGCATGACGGTTCGTCACTCCGGTGCGCCCGGCAGCCTTCTTCCTGTGTTTGACGGGAGCAGCGATACCACCCGCACCATCACACGCTCCAACTTCGGCATGAATTCCACAACCGGCGACAGCGACCTTCGGTTCGGTCCCGTCATCCGCTTCGCGTACAACCCGTCGGTGGTGGCGCCGGTCGGCTCGACGACCACGCCGGGCAACATCGGTTATACGCTGATGTTCTCGGCGGCGGGCAATGTCTACCAGGCGATCTACCGCGAGGACCAGCTCCGCGGCCTGCGCATCGGCAGCGTGATCACCGGGCTCTCGCTCCGGTCGGGTGGCTTCAACACCTGGCCCGGCACCGATACCAATATCAACCGGTTCGATGTGACCGTGAGCACCTCGCCGCGGCAGCCTTCGGCGATGAGCAACACGTTTGCCGACAACATCGGCGCGGACGCGGTGCTGGTGCGCTCGGGCCCCATGACGATTCCGGCCGGCGCGTTCCCCTACGCCTCTGGAGGCTCGCGCCCCAACGACAACGCGTGGTACATCCAGTTCACCAGGCCGTTTGTCTATAACGGGGGCCCGCTCAGCCTGACGATCCGGAATGACTCGGCGGCGCAAAGCAGCTTCTTCTTCGATGTGCTGGACAACGTGAGCGACGCCGCCAACGGCCGCTGGGCGTACGGAACGGGCG
The DNA here is from genome assembly GCA_018242645.1 of Planctomycetota bacterium. Lineage (GTDB taxonomy): Bacteria > Planctomycetota > Phycisphaerae > Phycisphaerales > UBA1924 > JAFEBO01. The sequence continues at coordinate 6,721 of JAFEBN010000123.1, forward strand.
CGGATGCGACGGTCTCGAACCGGCCATTGTTCGGCGCGTTGATCAGTCGCTTTGCGTTTGTGCCGCGGTCGTTCTGCCCGGCGGACCTGAACAACGACGGGATCGTGGAAGACGCGGACTTCTCGCTGTTCGTG
>JAFEBN010000124.1 GCA_018242645.1 Planctomycetota bacterium
AAGGTGGCAGGTGAGCGCCGTGCCAGACGGAGCGCGCAGAGCGCGGCAAGACCCGCGTGCACAAGCCGGCCATCAAACGGATAAAAGAAAAGGTGGAATCCTTCTCGCGATTCCACTTGCTCGATCAGCAATTCATCGGCACGAGGAATGGCGGAAAGATGGGCCTGCGCGCGGATCAGGCCCGAGGCAGCGCGGAGCTCGACCGAGTCGAGCAGTCCTTCCTCCGCATGTTCGAGCGTGCGCCGCACCGATTCCCCGAGCGATTCGGAGATGGGCAGCTTCGTGCCCGCCCAGTGGGGGGTGTGGGTCGTTCGCCCCGAGGCGCGCTTGACGTACGCGACCATGTCGCGAATGCCGACGAACGTAAGCGTTTTCCCCGCGAAGAACAGCTTGTCGCCCGGCCGAAGGTTGGCGACAAAGTACTCCTCGATCGATCCGATCCGTTTCCCACCCGTGAAACAGAGATCGACGATGGCCTCGCCAACGATCGTTCCCACGTTGAGCCTGTGCAGGTGCGCGATGCGCTTATCGGGAACGGTCGCACGCCCATCGACAATGTGAACCTTGTGGTAGTGGGGGTAGGCCTTGAGCGTGTCGCCGCCGCGGCAGACCAGATCGAGCGCCCAGTCGAATTCCTCACGGGTGAGATCGCGGAACGACGCAGCGGTGCGAACTTCGCGGAACAGGTCATCGGGGGCAAACCCGCCGCCGAGAGCGCAGGTCACCATGTGCTGCGCGAGCACATCGAGGGGCTTGCGCACCGACGCACGCGATTCGATCACGCCCTCCGCGATCGCTCGCTTGGCGGCATCCAGTTCGATAAGCTCCAGGGCGTGCGTCGGCACGCACGTGATGTGGCACGGAGCTCCCGGCCTGTGACTGGCCCGACCCGCGCGCTGCAGCAGGCGTGCAATCCCTTTGACCGAACCGATCTGGATGACCCGTTCGACCGGCGAAAAATCCACGCCCAGGTCGAGCGAACTGGTCGCGACAGCGAGCTTGATCGAGCCGTCTTTGAGCCCCGCTTCCGCCCGCTCTCGGTCGGCTCGGTCGATCGACCCGTGATGAAGGGCCATATGGCCGGCCCACTCCGGCTTGGCGTGGCGCAGAGCCTGAAACCAAAGCTCCGACTGGGCCCGCGTGTTCGTGAAGATGAGGGTTGAACGCTCAGGGTCAATCGCCTCGACCACGCGCGGCAGCATCGACAAGCCCATGAATCCCGCCCAGGGCAGCCGCTGACCGGCACGCGGGAGCAGCGCTTCCACCGTGACCGCACGCGACATGTCGCCCCGAACGATGATCGGCTCCGCGGCGCGCGAACAACCCGCGAGCGACCTCGCCGCATCGTCCGAGTTGGGTAGCGTTGCGGAAAGCCCCCACGTGCACGCCTTGGGTGCAAACGCCCGGATGCGCGCCAGGCTCAGTTCCACCTGCGACCCGCGCTTGCTCGTGAGCAGTTCGTGCCACTCATCGACGATGATGGAGATGACGCCCGCGAAAAGCTCCGCGGCGTTCTCGCGCGTCAGAAGCAGGCAAAGGCTCTCCGGCGTTGTGATCAGAACTTCCGGCAGCGAATCGCGCTGCCGCTGCCGGATCGATTGCTTGGTATCGCCCGTCCGGCTCTCCACTCGAAGCCGCAGATTCATCTCCTCCACGGGCGCCAGGAGTGCGAGTTCGATATCGCGCGAAACGGCCCGAAGGGGCGTGATATAGAGGATCCGCAATCGCCGTGGCGCGTCGATTCCGGATTTCGCCTCATCGATGAGCGCAGAAAGCGGGCCCAGGTACGCGCCGTAGGTCTTCCCCGCCCCGGTCGGAACCTGCACAAGCCCGTCACGACCCGCGCGAAAATGCCGCCAGGCCTGCTGTTGAAATTCCCAAGCCGTCCAGCCCCGGCGATGAAACCACCGATGAATCGAATCAAGGCCGTCGGCCGCATGTTTCCAGAGAGCATCATCGCCCGCGACTTTCGCCTTCCGCGCCGCCCGAGGCGCCTTCGGTGGGGCCGTCAGCACGCGGAGCTGGCGCCCCAAGCTCCCCCGACTCGTCCGTGCCGGCGTCTGCTCTTCCGTTGGTTCAGCGGGCTTGTTTTCACGCGTGCGGCGAGCCACATCGAACAGTAGTGATGAGAGGTCATCGACCTTCGCGGCGCCGAGGCGGTACCATCGAGCCCGCCGGGGCGACCGGCTCTGCAGGAGATCGACATGGGCGCACTGAACGCGGAACCCTTGAAATCGCTGGCGCAGCTGGCTGCGAAAAAATACGGAGTGACCGACTTCATCGAGACCGGAACGCACGAGGGCACGTCCGCCGCGTTCGCCGCCTCCATCTTCCCGAGGGTCACCACGATCGAGATCAGCGACATCTACCGCCAGACCGCGATCGCACGCCACGGAAAACTCGGCATCCGCTTCCTGCTCGGCGATTCCCGCACCGTGCTGCCCCCGGTTGTGAAGGAACTCGAGAAAAGCGCCTTCTTCTGGCTCGATGGCCACGCCGGCGGCGGCAACTACGGAACGCACGAAGACTGCCCCGTCCTCGCCGAACTCGCGGCGATCGCCGATTCGCCCTACGAGCACTTCGTCCTCGTGGACGACGCGCGGGCGTTCGTCGCGCCGCCCCCGCCCCCTTTCCGCGCGGAGGCCTGGCCAACACTGCCCGAAATTTTCGACGTCATCCGGCGCAAGACAAAGTACTACTGCGTCGTGCTCAACGACGCGGTTTTCTGCGTTCCTCCCGCGGCAAAAGAAGACATGATCGCGCTGTGCACAATGGCCCGCCCCAAGATTTAGCCCACGCCCATCGTCCGCGCCGTGCATCCATTGTGCCAGCCGGCGGCGAATCCAAACCCGATTCGTGTCGCACGCACCGTCCGGACAGGAACGCTCCCGCTTGAAACCCCGCTCGCTCGTCTGGTTCCGCAGCGATCTCCGCACGCAGGACAACACCGCTCTTGCCCAAGCATGCGCGCGCGCCGGCGGCCGGTCCGGGTCCGGCGTTGTGGCCGTTTTCCTGATCTCCCCCGGCGAATGGCGAGCGCACGATCACGCGGCCGTCAAAGTGGACCTGATGCTGCGGTCCCTCGCAGACCTCAGCCGCTCGCTCAGGGCTCTCAATATCCCGCTGCGAATTCAGACCGCCCCGACACCGGGCGAAATCCCCGAGATCCTCCTCGAACTCGCGCGCTCCACCGGCTGCGAACAGCTCCACTTCAACAAGGAATACGAACTCAACGAACGCCGCCGCGACGCGTCCGTGATCGACGCATTCCAGAGCGCCGGCCTCAAGGCGTTCTCCTACACCGATCAGGCGCTCGCCGAGCCCGGTGACGTGCGAACCGGCGAAGGCCGCTTCTTCACCGTCTTCACCCCGTTCAAGCGAGCATTTTTCCGGCTGTGGGACGAACGCGGCGGTATCGGTGTGCACGCCGCACCACCCGCGCAGGCCGAACTCCCCATCAAATCATCCGAAGTTCCTCTGCAAGTTGACGGCTGGAAATCCTCCGTGTCGCCGGACCGCTGGCCCGCCGGCGAGACCGCGGCTCGCAAACGACTCCAGATCTTCGCGCACCAGGCAATCGATGAATATAAAGATCGCCGAGACTTCCCCGGCGTTGATGGCACGAGCCAGCTCTCGCCCTACCTCACAGTCGGGTGCATTTCTCCCCGCCAGTGCGTTGCCGCCGCAATCGAGGCCAACCTCGCGAAGAACCCGGGGCAGAAGGGCAGCCCCCTCGAATTCGGCTCCCCGGGCGCCGTCACATGGATCAGTGAAGTGCTCTGGCGCGAGTTCTACATCCATGTCATGACGGGGTTCCCCCGCGTCTGCATGCACCGCGCGTTCCAGCCCGCGACCGAGGCCCTGCGCTGGGACGAAGCGCCCGACCGCCTCGAAGCCTGGCAGCAGGGGCGCACGGGCGTGCCCATCGTCGATGCGGGCATGCGTCAGCTCCTCCGCGACGGCTGGATGCACAACCGCGTTCGCATGATCGTGGCGATGTACCTCTCCAAAGACCTCTGGCTCGACTGGCGCCGCGGCGAGCGCTGGTTCATGCAACATCTCGTCGACGGATTCCTCGCCTCCAACAACGGAGGCTGGCAGTGGTCCGCCAGCACCGGAACCGACGCCGCTCCCTACTTCCGGATCTTCAACACCCGCAGCCAGAGCGAGAAGTTCGACGCCACCGGCGCCTACATCCGCGAGTTCGTCCCCGAACTTCGCTCGCTCTCCGATCAGGCAATCCACGATCCCGAATCGCTGCCCCCCCTCGCCCGCTCTCGCCTCGACTACCCGCGCCCGCTGGTCGATCGCGTCAAGGCCCGCGAGCGGGCCATCGCCGCGTTCAAGGATCTCAAGCAGTCCTGACGCTCCACGCCCGGCCTGTTTTCCCCGCCGAGATTCCTACACTCGCCTTTCCGCCAAACAGGGCAGAAAGGCGAGATGGCGAAGAAGAGCACCAAAAAGCAGACCGGCGCGGCCGTTGAGCGCCGAATCGATGATCACAGCGTCCGTGTCGCGCTGACGCAGATGGCCTGCGTCGAGGCCGTCAAGCCCAACCGCGCACGCCAGATGGCGCTCATCGAACAGGCCGCGAAAAAGGGCGCGCAGATCATCTGCACGCAGGAACTCTTCACCAGCCAGTACTTCTGCCAGGTCGAAGACCACCGCTTCTTCGATCTCGCCGAGCCCATCCCCGGCCCCAGCACCGACGCGATGTGCAAGCTCGCCAGGAAGTACAAGGTGGTCATCGTCGGCAGCCTCTTCGAACGCCGCGCCCGCGGCCTCTACCACAACACCGCCAGCATCATCGATGCCGACGGCTCGCTCCTCGGCATCTACCGCAAGATGCACATCCCCGATGATCCGCTCTACTACGAGAAGTTCTACTTCACGCCCGGCGACACCGGTTTCAAGGCGTGGCAAACGAAATACGCCAAGATCGGCGTGCTCGTGTGCTGGGACCAGTGGTACCCCGAGGGCGCGCGTCTGACCGCGCTCCAGGGCGCCGAAATCCTCTTCTATCCGACCGCCATCGGCTGGCACCCCAAGGAAAAAGCCGAGTACGGCAAGGCGCAGCACGATTCGTGGGAACTCATCCAGCGCTCGCACGCCGTGGCCAACGGCTGCTACGTCTGCGCTCCCAACCGCATCGGCCTCGAGTTCGTCAAAGGCGCCGACGGCAAACCCGTGAGCAAAGACGGCATTCAGTTCTGGGGCCAGTCTTTCATTGCTCAGCCCAACGGCCAGGTCGTCAAGCGAGCCAGCGTGGACAAAGAAGAAATCGTCATCGCCGACTGCGATCTGGGCAAGGTCGAGTTCGCCCGCACGCACTGGCCGTTCCTGCGGGATCGGCGCGTCGACGCGTACGCGGACATCACGAAGCGATTTATTGGCTCATGATGACAAACCACAGAGACATAGAGGCGCAGAGATTGGAAAAGGGTGCTCGAAGCCTTGCCAAACGCCTCTCTCTGTGTCTCTGTGCCTCTGTGGTGAAAACATGGCATCCCTGAAAACACTCTCCGGTACTCCTCGCCAGCACGGCTTCACGTTTCCCGCGGAATGGAGCAAGCAGCGCGCGACGTGGTTCTCGTGGCCGCGCCCCGAAGGCATCTCCTTTCCCGCCAAGTACGAAACCGTCCCAGCCAACATCGCCCTCTTCATCCGCGAGATCGCGCCGCGGCAGACCGTGCACATCAACGTTCCCAATGAGAACTACGAGCGCATCGCGCGCGAGCAACTGATTGCCGGCGGCGTCCCCAAGCGCTTCTTCGGACCGCTCACGGCGCTCGAAGAAACGCCTTCACGCACCAGCCGCATCCAGTTCCACTACATGAAAACCAACGAAAGCTGGTGCCGCGATCACGGCCCTGCCTTCGTCACACGCACCCGCAAGGGCAAAAAAGAGTTCGCCATCGTCGACTGGGGCTTCAACGCCTGGGGCGGCAAGTACCCGCCCTTCGATAGCGACGACGCCGTCCCCACCCGCATCGCCGAAGAACTCGCCGCGGCACGAACTCCCGGTTTCGCCGGCGTTTTCTATCCAAAGCACAACGGCCTTCCCGTCATCATGGAAGGCGGCGCGATCGAGGTGAACGGCAAGGGCACGCTCCTCACCACCGAATCCTGCCTTCTCAACAAGAACCGCAATCCGAACCTCTCCAAATCGCAGATCGAAAAATATCTCAAGGACTACTACGGCCAGTCGCACATCTGCTGGCTCGGCGACGGCATCGTCGGCGACGATACCGACGGCCATATCGACGACCTCGCCCGCTTCCTCGATCCGCGCACGATCGTCGTCGCGCTCGAGACCGATCGCAAGGACGCCAACTTCAAGATCCTCCGCGAAAACTACAAGCGTGCCCAGGAACTGCGCGACCAGGACGGCCGCCCCTTCAACATCGTCGAGATCCCGATGCCCGGCAGGCTCGAGCACCTTGGCCAGCGCCTGCCCGCCACCTATCTGAATTTCCTCTTCATCAACGGCGCCGTGCTCGTCCCGACATTCCGCCACAAGAACGACAGGCTCGCCCTCGCAATCCTCCAGAAACATCTCCCGCGTCACAAAGTGGTGGGGGTCGACAGCGTTGAACTCATCTGGGGCCTCGGCTCCATCCACTGCCTCTCTCAGCAGCAACCGGCGTGATGCTCATCGCTATCCTGCTCTTCTTTGCCATTCGTCAATCTGCGATTTGAGCTTTTCCTCGTGACCATCCGCAAACAACCCTCCGACTTCCACGTCGAGGAACTTCTCGCCCCCGAGACGCTCGCCTCCATCAAGGACCGCGCCGAGGGAATCCACACCCACGCCCTCTACCAACTCGAAAAAGCCTCCCTC
>JAFEBN010000125.1 GCA_018242645.1 Planctomycetota bacterium
CCGCCCCCGGTCTTCGACGTGCCGCCGGGTCAACCGGTTCGTCCGTTCCGTGTGACCTGCATCCGGTGCGCCGACGGCGAGCCTCGGCTCGTGCTGACGGTCTGCCTGCCCTTTGTCCAGGTCGAGATGCCGTCTGGCGCACTGGCAACGCTCGACGTGCGGCGGCACACGCTCGTGACGGTCTCGGAGGACTTCGGTCTCGAGGCCTTCACGCGCCCGGAACCGCCGCGGCGGGATGAAGACTGGCGCTAACTCAACCCGGCGTGTCCAGCGATGCGCCGGGTTTTTTGGGTGGGATATCGTTTGGACCAACCGAGGGGGTGGAAACCGATGAGCGAGCGACCAGAAGAAACACAGCCGCAGTCCCGGGCACTGTCCTCTCTGCGCGCCGGCCTGATGGTTGGCGTGGGAATCATCGCGCTGTTGTGCCTGGTCTTTGGTTCGCTCCCGGTGAAGGTCGTGTCGGTCGTCCTGGCGATCTGCATCGTGCAAGGCCTGTGGCGGGGAGCCGCGGAGCTGGTTGGGCTGGTCGTCGGCATGGTGCTTGGCGTGGCGCTGTGCCGCCCACTGGGCAGGCTGCTGGAGCCGCTGTTTGCCAATCTTTCCGGCACGAGCGGGCTGTCGTCGCGGTTGCTGTCGGCGGCGATCGCGGCGGTGCTTGTTTCGGCCATTGCGGCGGGCGTCATCGGCGTCGTTGCGAAGCGGATGCTCAAGAAGCGACCGGAACTGGCCGGAGCGGACAAGCTCGCCGGCGGCGGACTCGGGTTGATCGAAGGCTGTTTCCTGGGGCTGATTGTTCTTTGGGTGCCGCTCGCGATGGAGCCGGTGGCGCGGGGACAGTTGAACGCCGGAGGCTCGTCCGAGGCCAGCGAACGAAGAGCCAACCCGGTTGCTGCTGCGGTCGTCGAGTTCGCGGAAGAGGTCAAGGGATCGAGTCTTGGCGGCGTGGCCGAGCGTACCAATCCGATGGAGGGCACGCGGATTTTCTCGCTCGCGGGCGATTTCGCGATTGTGATGCGTGACCCGCGGGCGCGCGAGCACTTTGTGACAAGCCCGGCGATGAAAGCGCTGCGCGAAACGCCCAGCTTGCAGGATGCCATTGCGCGCCTCGAACAAGACCCAGAACTCGGGGCGATGATCCGGTCGGGCGATTACGGGCCGGAGTTTCTGAAGGGCGTCATGACCAGCAAGGCGCTGATGGAAGTGCTGGATCGCACATCGGTTGTGCGAGATCTGACGCCGCAGGTCGGCGCGATCGAGTCCGCGTTGCAGGAAGCCAAGCGGATCGCCCTCCGGCAACGCTGAGTCTGACTTTACACGCGAGCGACCTCGACCTGTCGAAGCAGCTTCACGCTCCGCCGGTTCGAGAGAGTCAGCCACAGCATTGCCAATCCGGCCCGCGCGGACCATTCACGGATCGCCACGCGATCGCCGGTGAACGCGAAACGACGCACGTCGGGATCGCAGCCCCGACCGGCGATCGCCACGTAGACCGTGCCTACGGGTTTCTCGGCGCTCCCGCCACCGGGCCCGGCGATGCCGGTCACCGCAATGGCGAAGTCGGCATCGGCTTGCCGGGCGCCCCCGAGGGCCATCGCGTGCGCAACCTGCGCGCTGACCGCTCCGGGGGCCTGGGAACCGGGGGAATCCTTGAAGAGTGTTTCGGGCACGCCAACCTCGCGCACTTTCGCTTCGTTCGCGTAGGTCACCCATCCGCTGCGAAACACCTCGGACGCGCCCGCGATATCTGTGAGCTGCGAGGCGATCAATCCGCCGGTGCAGCTTTCGACCGTGGCCACGCTTTGTCGGCGCGCTTTCAGCGTGTTCACGATGACGGAGGCCAGCGTGTCCTCGTCCTCTCCGAAGATCGCCTCGCCGATCAGCGAGCGAATCGTCGCTTCATCGCGAGCCACCAACGAATCGGCCTCCGATGAGGACAAGGGGCCTTCGTAGCGGATGCGGCACGATACAACGCTGTTGCTCGCCGTGGTTCCCACGAGCGGCGACCGGTTGCGATCCATCAGATCCCCGCCGGGCGCAGCGCGAAAGCGCCCGGCGATCTCCGACTCACCGAGCCCGATCGTGTGCAGCACCCGCACGCGCACCGTCCGTGTCCGATCCGGCTCCAGATGCGGGAGCACAAGGGATTCGAACATCGGCGTTAGCTCGCGGGGCGGTCCGGGCAAGCAGAAAATATCGCAGCGCCCGAGCCTTGCGCGGATTCCCGGCGCCGTTCCGTGCAGATTGGGAAGCATCGTCGCCGTTGTCGGGCGCATCGCCTGCACCTTGTTCAGATCGACCATCTGGCGACCCCGAGCGGCGAACCACGCCTCGATCTGGCGGAGCGACTGGGCGTCTTCCACCAATGTGTCTTCGAGCACATCCGCGAGCGCAAACCGCGTGAGATCGTCGGCGGTGGGTCCGAGTCCACCAGAACACAGGATCAGATCAACTTTGCCGCTCAGGCGAGCAAACGTTGTGGCGATTGCGATGCGATCATCCGGAAGCGAGACGTGCTCGACGGGGGAAATTCCGGCGGCGAGCAGGCGTGCCGCGATCCAGCGGCTGTTGGTATCCAGCGTCTGGCCGATGACGATCTCGTCTCCCTGTGAAATGATCGCTGCGATGCGGTGCATGGCGGAGTTTACGAGTCAGCCCAAGCCCCGTGCGTGGTGTGGAACGGACTAGCGCTCGGTGTGCTTGTGGGTGCGGAGGCCGGATTCGTCGCTGCCGACGCGATGGATGGCCACGAGGTTGACCGCCTTTGCGATTCCGAGGGGCCTGCCGCAGAGGATGACCACGGCGTCGCCCTCTTTGGCGAGGCCGCGGGCGAGCAGGAAGCGGTCTGACTGCGTGTTCCACTCGGCGAGGGGCGCGGGTCCGTCGGGGGCCCGGGAATGCACCGCGATGACACCTCGGAGAATGGCCATCCGGCGACAGGCCCGCAGCGACGACGAATAGGCGATGATCGGCACATCGAAGTCGTTTTGAGAAAGGTAACGGGCGGTGCCGCCGGCCTGCGACCAGCACACGACGGCGCGGGCCCCGACATCGCGGGCGATCTGCCAGGCGCCGTGGGCGAGCGCCGCCGTCTGGTACTTGCTCTTGATGAGCTGCGTGGGCGCCTCGTGCGTGCTGGCCAGACTGGCGATGCGCTCCTCGGCTGCTGCCGCGATGCGGCGCATGGTCTCGACCGTGACGACGGGCCACTTGCCGGTCGCCGTCTCGGCCGACAGCATGACGGCATCGGCCCCATCGAACACCGCGTTGGCAACATCGCTGGCTTCGGCTCTGGTGGGGGCCGGATTTTCGATCATCGATTCCAGCATTTGCGTCGCGACGATGACGGGTTTGCCCCAGTCGTGCGCCGCGGCGATCAGCTCTTTCTGCACAACGGGAACGCGGGCGATGTCCATTTCCACGCCCAGATCGCCGCGGGCGACCATGATGCCGTCGGCCGCCTGGACGATCGCCTGGATGTTTTCGACCGCCTGGGGCATCTCGATCTTGGCGATGACGGGAATGGTGGAAGACTCGCCCCGCAGGTCGGCGCTGCGGTTGATCGGGCACATTGTGGCAATGCGGCTCTTGAGTTCGAGCACCTCGTCGGCCGTGCGCACGAAGCTGAGCGCGAGGAAATCGAGCTGGTTTTCGACCGCCCACGCGACACATTCCCAGTCGCGGTCGGTGATTGCGGGCGCGGAGACGGCGGTCTGCGGCAGGTTGATGCCCTTCCCGCTGGTCACGATGCCCCCCACTGTCACCGTGCAGCGGAGCTCGCCCCCGGCCTCGGGCGGAATGGCGAGCATGCGGACGGCACCGTCGTTGATGAGCACCTTGTGCCCGGGTCGCACCTCGTCGACGATCGGCGGATAGGTGGTCGGGAAAACAGCGACCGGCCCTGCGGGCGTCTGGTCCACCCGCGCAATGCTCAAATCGTTGCGGAACACCACGGCCTGCCCGGGCGAGACAAGAACGCCGGGGGGGTCAACTTTGCCGATGCGGATTTTGGGCCCCTGCAGATCGCCCAGGCACGCGATCGGTCGATCGAGCTCCGCGGCGACCTGACGAACGGTGTCGAGCCTCGACTCGTGAGCGGCAAAGTCGCCGTGGGAGAAGTTGAATCGAAAGATGCTGACGCCCGCTTCGATGAGCCGGCGGACCGTCTCGGGCGACTGGCTGCCCGGACCGATCGTCGCGACGACCTTTGTGAGAACCGGAATCGTGGGGGCCGTTTCGGACATCGTCATGAGGCGGCCTTGCGCGTGGCATGTTCGTAGAGCTGCAAGACCCGCTCGTACTGGGATTTGAAAAACTTTGTGTATTGGATCTCGAGCGGGCGCTGCGCGCCGGGCCTGCGCCAGATCTCGCTGATCTGGCTGAACGTGTCGGGCGTGAATGCGATCGGCTTCCCGTCGGCGCCCGGTGTCTCGGGCCATGAATAGAACAGTCGTTCCATCTCGGCGAGGGTGTCCCTGGGGAACGATGAGCTTGCCCGGGCGAGGTTCAGCACCCGCCACGCCTCGCGCTGCTCGTGCGAATTATCGATGGCAAACGCGCCCATCATGATGCCGATCGCGGCACGCCAGCCGGCGGGCTTGACTGTGGAGGCGAGTTCATAGGGGTTGACGCGGTCGATCAGGTTGTCGAAGTACTTCTCGTACATCACACGGCGGATGGGCATGCGCCGCAGCTCGTAGTGCTTTGGTCCGAGCTTGATGCCGTTGTAGACGGGCGAGGCGGCGTTCTGGATCGGGAAATTCCAGAGCGCCTGGCCTTCGATCGTCAGCACGAACTCGACGAATCGCTTCGCGATTTCCGGGTTGGGGCCGCCACGAAGGATCGAGATGGGGTCGGCATCGATCGAAGCGGTGCCCTTGGGGTCGATGTAGCCGACTCGGACGTGCGCCGGGTCTTCGCCCGGGCGAGCGATCGCCTGAGCCTGGCTGCGGCCGTAGAAGTCGATCGCCAGGCCCATGGCGCCTTCACCCAGGCTGATGTCGATGGGCGGCTTGGTCGAGGAGTTTGTGAAGTATCGTGCGTTGGCGCACATGTCGCGCAGGAGCCGCCAGCCCTTCTCCCAGCCGTAGTTGCTGAGCACGGCATCGAACGCGGTTGAAATCGAACCCGACTGTCTGGGATCTGCGAGTGCCACCAGCCCCTGCAAGCTGGGATTTCCCAGGTCTTCAAAGGAGGTCGGGTCTTTCAGGCCGAGCCGAGCGAGCAGATCGCGGTTGAACACGATGCCGAAGCCCGACAAGGCGTTGCCGATCCAGTACTGCTCCGGGTCGTAGAGAAAACCGGAGCCGATCTGGTTCTTGCCGAAGAGCTCGTCGAGCGTTTCCTGCTTAAAACCAGCGGGGATCGACATCGGCAGGTTTTTGCTGACGAGCTTGCCGTCCTTTTCGATTTTCACAACCACGCCGTCGCCTTTTTTGAGCCGGCCGTGATCGAAGGAGCCGCCGCCAAAGACGATGTCGTAGTCGACCGTGCCGGGTTTGCACGATCCATCCGGGGCGATGTCGCCCCGCTGAATGGCGGCCACGTATTGGCTCTGCAGCAGCTTCAGAATTTCGCTGGTTCCCAGGGGGCCTCGCCAATCCACCGAAACGGGCGAGCCGTAGGTGCGCTGATGCCAGGCCTCGAAGGCGGGCCCGAACTCCGCGGAAATCTGGGAGACGTGCGGCGTGATGATGATCAGCCGCGGCACGCCCGGCGCCGCGGCCGAGGTTCCCCCCGCCGGGCGCAGCAGAAACGGCACGCCGATGATGAGCAGAAATGCGCCGAGAAGCGGGAAGATTCGCCAAGTCACGGGGCAAGTCTAACAGGCGCGAATCCGTTGTGCCCGGTCGGCCCGAACAATCCGGCATGGAACAAGCTCAGAAAACGGCGATCATCACCGGTGCCGGATCCGGTATCGGTTTGTCGACCGCCCGCAAGCTCTATGCCGCGGGGTTTGGGCTCCTGCTTGCGGGCAGGGACATGGAAAAGCTCAGGGCGGCCGCGGCGGAACTTCCGGGCGTCCTCACGCGAGCGGTCGATCTCTCGGACAGCGCACAGGTGGAATCGTTGATCGCGGAAGGATTGGCCTCGCTGGGCCGACTGGACGCGCTGGTGAACAACGCGGGCTGGACGCCCCTCAAGCCGGTCGGGTCTCACGCATCTGAGGAAATCGAGCGGGTCTTCCGTGTGAATGCGATCGGGCCGTGTGTGGCGATCGCCAAGGCATTTCCGATCATGCAGCGCCAGGGAGGCGGCTGCATCGTGAATGTTTCCTCGATGGCCACCGTCGACCCGTTCCCGGGTTTTTTCGCATATGCCGCGGCAAAGGCGAGCCTCAACCTGATGGTTCGATCGGTGGCGAATGAGGGAAAGAGCAAGAACATCCGGGCGTACGCGGTGGCGCCTGGCGCGGTTGAAACCCCCTTGCTCCGGTCCATGTTCTCTGAGAAAGCGATCCCGAAGCACCGTGCTCTTCATCCGGACGACGTTGCGCAGGTGATCGTGGACTGTGTCCTGGGCGTGCGCGAGAAGGACAATGGGACGACGATCCTGGTTCCGAGCCCCTGAAAAAAAGCCCCACGCGTGAGCATGGGGCCGGCAGGGTGCGATGAAGGCGGCGGACTACGCGGGCTTATACGTGCTGGCGACGTAGAGCTCTTTGAGCTGCTGTGGCGTCACCGGCGACGGGGTCTTGGTCATCAGGTCCGCGCCCGTCTGCGTCTTGGGGAAGGCGATGACGTCGCGGATGTTGTCGGTGCCGACGAAGTTCATGATGAGGCGGTCGAAGCCGAAGGCGATGCCCGCGTGGGGCGGC
>JAFEBN010000126.1 GCA_018242645.1 Planctomycetota bacterium
GGAATCCCCCGCTCCTTCGCGGAACGCTGCTTCGAACAGATCAAGGGCTTCAGCGAGTACGGGTTCCCCGAGAGCCACGCCGCTTCGTTCGCGCTGCTGGTGTACGCCTCGGCGTGGCTCAAGTGTCATCACCCGTCGGAGTTTGCCGCGGCACTCATCAACAGCCAGCCCATGGGTTTCTACGCGCCCGCGCAGATCATCCGTGATGCCAAGGAACACGGGGTGATCGTGCGTCCCATCGACATCAACCACAGCAACTGGGACTGCACCATCGAGCCCGACGGCTCGCTGCGCCTGGGCATGCGCCTCGTCGCGGGTGTCCGCGAAAAGGATGCCCGCCTGATCCGCACCGCGGTCGAATCGCACGGCCACTTTTCGTCCCTGCTGTCGCTCTGGCGGACCTCGCAAGCCAGTGCCGCGGCGTTCCGTCGCCTGGCAGGGGCCGATGCCTTCGTCTCCATGGGGCTTTCGCGCCAGGAAGCGCTCTGGAACGCCCGCCTGCTCCGCGACGACAAACTCCCCCTCTTTGAGCAGGTCGAGGAACCCGAGTCCGAGGCGGGGCTCCCTGCGCTGTCGCCCCGCGCGCAAGTCTCGCTCGATTACCAGGCGACCGGCCTCTCGCTGAAATCGCACCCGATGCGTTTCCTGCGTCCACGATTGCGGGGAGCCAAAGTCCGGCCCTGCGAGGATCTGCGGGATGCCCGGCAATGTCCAAATGACTGCCAAATCGCGGTGGCCGGAATGGTGCTGGTCCGCCAGCGACCCGGTACGGCGTCGGGCGTGACGTTCATGACGCTCGAAGATGAAACCGGTGTCGCCAACCTGGTGATCTGGAGGCACGTGTATGAGCGCTACCGCCGCCAGGCCCGCGCCGGCACGGTTCTGGCGCGGGGCAAGGTGCAGCGCGAGGGCGAAGTCGTGCACCTCATCGTGTCGCGCCTGCAGTCGCTGGACAACACGGTCGAGACCCGTTCGCGGAACTTCCACTAAAGCCCGCGGCGTGCAGGGGCGGACTGGTTTCGCTATGCTCAGCCCAATTCCGAAGATGCCACGAGGGACTCATGATCGTCCGCACATTGCTTCCGGGCCTGATTCTGGTTTTTGCCGCATTCAACGCCGCCTGCGAGCGCAAAAAAGAAGAGCACGCGCCGCCCCCGCCGCCTGAGGTGAAGGTGATGGAGGTCAAAGCCGCGGAGATTCCGATCTGGTCGGAATGGGTGGCGACAACCGACGGCGCGGTGAACGCCAAGATCCGGGCTCAGGTCACGGGCTATCTCACGTCGCAGAAGTACGTTGAAGGTGCGTTCGTGAAGAAGGGCGACTTGCTCTTCACCATCGATGACCGGCCGTTCCGGGCGGCGCTCGACCAGGCGAAGGGCGATCTCGCCCAGCAGGAAGCCCGCCTGGGCAAGGCCGTGATCGACGTGAATCGGTACACGCCGCTCGCCGCCGAACAGGCGATCAGCCAGCAGGAACTCGACGACGCCGTGCAGGCCAAGCTTGCCGCGGAAGCGGCCGTGGCCGCGGCCAAGGCCGTTGTGGAAAACGCGGAGGTCAATCTCGGCTTTACCAGGGTGACCTCACTGATCGATGGCGTCGCCGGCCTGGCGAACGCCCAGATCGGCGACCTCGTGGGCCCGACCGGTATGGAGTTGACGGCAATCTCGACGGTCGACCCCATCAAGGTCTACTTCGTCATCAGCGAGCAGGAATACCTCAACTGGAAGCTCTCGACCAGCACCGATGCGGAGCTCGAAGCCAAGAGCAAGGAACTTCAGTTCACGCTCGTGCTGGCCAATGGATCGGAATGGCCTCACAAGGGCCGGTTCTACTTTGCCGATCGGCAGGTCGACGTGCGCACCGGGTCGATGCGCCTCGCGGCCATCTTCGACAACCCGGGCAACATCCTGCGCCCGGGCCAGTTCGGACTTGTTCGCACGGTGACCCGCACCGAAAAGCACGCGATTCTTGTGCCGCAGCGGGCCGTGCTCGAAGTCCAGGGTCTCTACCAGATCGTGGTCGTGGAAAAAGGCAACAAGGCCGCGATCCGCCTGGTCAAGGTGGGCGACCGCGTCGGCAGCGACTGGCTGATCCGATCCGGGCTTCAGCCGGGCGACACAATCGTGGTCGAAGGCCAGCAGCGACTTCGCCCCGGGGTCGAGGTGAACCCAAAGCCGTACACGCCCAGCAAGCAGGAGAAGGACGCGGATCCGTCGGCCAAGTCCGCCGAGAGCGCGAGCGGGGAGAAGCGCTGATCCATGTCCAAATTCTTCATCAACCGCCCGATCGTGGCGATGGTCATCTCGATCATCATGGTCATCATCGGCCTGGTGAGCATGGTGCAGCTGCCGATCGCGCAGTTTCCCAAGATCGCCCCGCCCGAAATCTACATCAGCACCACCTACCCCGGCGCTGATGCGCTCACGATCGAGAAGTCGGTCGCGACGCCAATCGAGCAGCAGATGAGCGGCGTCGACAACATGACGTACATGTACTCGCTGAACATGAACAGCGGCAACATGCGTCTGTACGTCGATTTCGATGTCGCCACGGATCCGAATACCGACCAGATTCTCGCGCAGATGCGGGTCACGCAGGCCAACAGCCAGTTGCCCTCGGCCGTCATCAACCAGGGCGTGACCGTCATCAAGTCGGTGACTGCGCCGCTGGTGCTCTTCGCGCTCACATCACCCAACAAGACCTACGACCAGACATTCCTCGCAAACTACGCCTACATCAATCTCAACGACGCGCTGCTCCGCGTGCCCGGCATCGGCCAGGTGCAGGTCTTCGGCGCGGGCCAGTACGCCATGCGCCTGTGGGTGAAGCCCGACGTGCTCGCCAAGCTCGACATCACCGTCCCCGAAATTATCAACGCCATTCAGCAGCAGAACACCGTCAATCCCGCGGGCCAGGTCGGCGGCGAGCCGATCCCGCCCGGGCAGGAATACACCTACGCCGTTCGATCGCAGGGCCGGCTCGAAACCGAAGAAGACTTTGGCCGCATCGTCATCCGCGCCAAGCCGGACGGCTCATACGTCCGGGTAGGCGACGTCGCACGCATCGAGCTGGGCGCGCAGAACTACACCCAGAAAGCCTTTCTGAACGAAGGGCCCGCCGCCCTGATCGGCATCTATCAGATACCCGGGTCCAACGCCGTGCAGTCCGCCCAGCAGGCGCGGGCCCTGATGGACGAGATGAAGAAGCGCTTCCCGCCCGACATGGAATATGTCGTGGCGCTCGATACCACGCTCGCCGTGACCGAAGGCATCAAGGAAATCGAGCACACGCTCTGGGAAGCGCTCGTTCTGGTGGTGATCGTCGTCTTCATCTTCCTGCAGGGATGGCGTGCGACCCTCATTCCCCTGTTGGCAGTGCCCGTCTCGCTGGTGGGCACCTTCGCGATCTTCCCGCTCCTGGGGTTTTCGATCAACACGCTCAGCCTCTTCGGCCTGGTGCTGGCCATCGGCCTGGTCGTCGACGACGCCATCGTTGTGGTCGAAGCCGTCGAGCACCACATCGAGCAGGGCAAGACGCCGAAGGAAGCGGCGCTGATCGCCATGCAGGAAGTGTCGGGCCCCGTCATCGCCATCGCGGTGATCCTCGCGGCGGTGTTCCTGCCCACCGTCTTCATTCCCGGCATCACCGGCCGTCTCTATCAACAGTTCGCCGTCACCATCGCCATCTCGGTGGCGATCTCGGCGTTCAACGCGCTCACGCTCAGCCCGGCTCTGGCCGCCATGCTCCTGCGCCCCAAGAAAGAGGGCCGGGGCCCGCTGGCCATGTTCTTCAAGGGTTTCAACCGTGTCTTCGGCGCGACCGCCAACGGCTACACCTCGTTCTGCCACCTTTTGATCCGGCGCTGGATCCTTGCGCTGCTTCTTCTCGGCTTGATGACATTCTCCGCCGGCTGGTTCGGAAAGCGATTGGCGCCGAGCTTCCTCCCGGATGAAGACCAGGGGTACGTGTACGCCGCCGTGCAGCTTCCCAACGCGGCGAGTCTCCAGCGCACCGAAGCACTGCTCAAGCAGGCCGAAAAACAACTGCTGAAGGTGCCCGGCGTGGAGTACGTGACCTCGGTCGCGGGCTTCTCTCTGTTCAGCAACGTCAACAACACCTACAGCGGCTTCTTCTTTATCACGCTCAAGCCCTGGTCGGAACGACAGGACGAAGCCTCGAGCTACAGCGCGGTCAAGAGAAACTGCGCCCGTATCCTGGGTTCCTTCCCCGAGGGCCTCGGCTTTGCTTTCCCGCCCCCGGCGATCCCCGGCGTGGGCACGTCCGGAGGCGTGACCTTCATCCTCGAAGACCGCTCCGGCAAAGACGTGAATTTCCTCGCGGAGCAGACCAGGACGTTCCTGGAAGCCGCGCGCAAGCGACCGGAATTGGCATCGGTCATGTCGACAGAACTGCTGCAAGTGCCACAGATCTACGCGGATGTGGATCGCGACAAGGTGCTCAAACAGGGCGTGGATCTGCAGCAGGTTTTCCAGACGATGCAGGCGTTTATGGGCGGCGCCTTTGTGAACTACTTCAACCGGTTCGGCCGCCAGTGGCAGGTCTACCTGCAGGCGGAAGGAGACTATCGCACCAACATCGAGAACCTCGGACAGTTCTACGTGCGGAACATCAACAGCCAGCCCGTTCCGATCACCGCGGTCACCTCCACGCGTTCAACCGTGGGGCCCGAATTCACGATGCGGTACAACCTCCATCGCTGCGCCCAGATCAACGCCGCCGCGGCACCCGGTTACAGCAGCGCCCAGGCGATGAAAGCGCTTGAAGAGGTCTTCGACGAAAGCATGCCCGGCGAGATGGGTTACGACTACATGGGCATGTCGTACCAGGAACAGCAAGCGCAGAAGGGCGTGAGCGCCACGGCGATCTTCGGGTTGTCGCTGCTGTTTGTGTTCCTCATCCTTGCGGGCTTGTATGAAAGCTGGTCGCTTCCCTTCTCGGTGCTGCTGAGCACACCGATCGCGGTTGCCGGGGCTTTCGCCGGGCTGTACGTGCGGGAGATGGAAAACAACATCTACGCGCAGATCGGCCTTGTCATGCTCATCGGACTGGCGGCGAAGAACGCGATCCTGATCGTGGAATTCGCCAAGATGAACTACGAGCAAGGCAAGCCCCTGGTCGAGGCGACGCTCGACGGAGCCAAGCTCCGGCTGCGGCCGATCCTGATGACTTCGTTCGCGTTCGTGCTGGGCTGCGTGCCGCTGGCGATCGCTTCCGGCGCCGGCGCGATCTCGCGTCAGGTCATGGGGACGGCGGTTATTGGCGGCATGCTTTTCTCGACATTGATCGCGATCTTTGTCATCCCCGCTGGTTTCTACATGGTCGAGAAACTCCGGGGCGAGAAGCAGCACGCTCCGCCCGACGGTACCCCGCCCGCCACGGAAGGAGGCCACAGCCATGCGTAACGCAGCTCTGCTGGCCATGGCCGCGGCAGTGTTCGGGGCCGGCTGCAAGATGGGCCCGGACTACAAGCGTCCGGAGACAGCCTCGCCCGAAATCTTCCGGGGCCAGGCCAAGCCCGACGCGACCTCACTCGCGCAGGTCGAGTGGTTCGAAATCTACAAAGACCCGGCGCTCCAGTCGCTGATCCGCGAAGGCCTGGCGAACAACTACGACTTGCGGGTCGCGGTGGCGCGGGTGGAACAGGCTCGCCAGCTCTCGCTGCAGGCCAAATCCCTGTACTACCCAAGCGTGGGCTACCAGGGCGGGACAAACTACGGCAAGAACGATTTCGTGGGAAACCCCGTTGACAACAGCGGCTCCGAAAGCTGGACGGGATACGGCGTCATCGCCGTTGCGTGGGAGATCGACCTGTGGGGCCGCATCCGGAGACTGAACGAGGCGGCGCTGGCGGAGTATCTCGCCACCGAGGAAGCACGCAACGCGGTACAGGTCAGCCTGCTTGCGAACATCGCGACGTCGTACTTCGAACTGCTGGAACTTGATCTGCAAAGGCAGATCGCGATCCGAACCGCCAAAAGTTTCGACGACACCCTGCGACTGTTCACGCAGCGGCTCACGGGGGGCGCTGCATCCAAGCTGGAAACGTCGCGTGCCGCGGCATCGCTGGCGTCGGTCGCTGCGCGCATCCCGGACCTGGAGCGCTCGATCGCGATCAAGGAAAACGAGATCTGCGTGCTGGTCGGACGCTTGCCAGGCCCCGTGGAGAGGCAGGAGACGCTCACGGAGCAGTGGACGCCGCCCGAGGTACCAGCGGGCATCCCATCGCAGTTGCTGGAACGTCGCCCGGATGTGCGGGCCGCGGAACAGCTGGTGCGGGCCGCCAACGCGCAGATCGGTGTTGCGGAAGCGGATTACTTTCCAAAGCTCGGCCTGACGACGTATTTCGGCGGCGTGTCGAGCGACTTGGTCGAAGCGAGCGGAGGCAGCAACTGGGCCTGGGCGCTCGGCGCGAACCTTGCCGGTCCAATCTTCACCGGCGGCAAGCTCGATGCGCAGCTCGCGGCGCGCAAAGCAGCCTGGGAGCAGGCGAGGCTCAACTACCAGAAGACTGCGCTCATCGCCCTGCGCGAAGTTTCCGACAGCCTGATCGACCGCCAAAAACTCATCGAGGTCCGGACGGAACAGGAAAAGAGCGTTGCGGCGCACAGCGAATCGGTCGAAGTTGCAACCAAGCGCTACAGCGCCGGCAAAGCTTCCTACTTCGAGGTGCTCGAGGCGCAGCAGCAGCTTTATCCGGCCGAGAACACGCTTGCGCAAGTCCGCCTCAACCAGCTCCTGGCGATCGTGCGGCTGTACAAGGCGCTGGGCGGAGGGTGGGAGGGGTCGACGCTTGTC
>JAFEBN010000127.1 GCA_018242645.1 Planctomycetota bacterium
ACTTCGATTACGAAGGGCACGAGGTGCACCTGATCGACACGCCGGGGCTGGTCGACTTCATCGGACACGCCATCGCGTGTTTCCCGGCGGTCGAGACCGTCGCCGTCGTGATCGACGCGCACAAGGGGATCGATTCGGTGGTGCGCCGGCTGATGGCCGTGGCCGGTGACCGCAAGATCCCGCGCATGATCATCATCAACAAGATGGAAGAAAACCCCGACGGGCTGGAAGAGC
Source organism: Planctomycetota bacterium (assembly GCA_018242645.1). Lineage (GTDB taxonomy): Bacteria > Planctomycetota > Phycisphaerae > Phycisphaerales > UBA1924 > JAFEBO01. Next base: position 235 of record JAFEBN010000127.1, read on the forward strand.
TCGTCGAGCGGATCCGCGAGACGTTCGGCGCCATCTGCCTGCCGATCAACCTGCCGACGCTGAAGGGCAAGAAGGTCATCAACGTCTTTGAGCACGACGGCCACGACAGCGCGGGCGACCAGACCGACTTCTCCAGCGTGCACGAGGCCCACAAGCGCATCGTCGAGCAGGTGATCGAAGTCGATGACGAACTGACGATGGAGTATCTCGAAAAGGGCGAGGGCGCCGGGTTCGACCCGCAGAAGCTGCACACCGCTTTCGAGAAGGCGCTCGGTGAGGCGCACCTGGTCCCCATCTGCTTCTGCTCGGCCAAGACCGGTGCGGGCGTCGACGATCTGCTCCACGTGTTCGCGAGCCTTTGCCCGAGCCCGCTCGAGGTGAGCCCGCCGGAACTCGAGATCCGCAAGGGGACAGACGAGAACGGCAAAGCGATTGAAGAGGACTACATCCCCAAGCCCGATCCCAAGGGCAAGGTCATCGCGCACGTGTTCAAGGTGGCGACGGACGACTACGTGGGCAAGCTCGGCATCTTCCGCGTGCACTCGGGGACGATCCGGCACAAGCAGGAACTGTTCATCGACGACAACGCCAAGCCCTTCCGCGTCGGCCACCTGTTCAAGCTGCAGGGCAAGAACCACGTGGAGGTGTCCGAGGTGGGCCCGGGCGAGATCGCCGCGATCAGCAAGGTTGACGAATTGCACTTCAACGGCATTCTGCACGAGGCAGCGGAAGCCAGCACCGTGCACCTGCGGCCCCTGCCCTTGCCCAAGCCGCTCTTCGGCCTCGCGATCCAGCTCAAGAGCCAGGCGGACGAGACCAAGTTCTCTGCCGCGGCACACAAGTTCATGGCCGAAGACCCGAGCTTGCGAATCGAGCGCATCGCGGCGACCAACCAGACCGTGATGCGGGGTCTCGGTGAGCTGCATCTGCGCATCGTCATCGAGAAGTTCAAGAAGAACGCCAACATCGAGCTGATCACAAGCCAGCCGAAAGTCGCGTACAAGGAGACCATCACCAGCAAGGCCGACGGGCACCACCGGCACAAGAAACAGACGGGCGGCGCCGGGCAGTTCGGCGAGGTGTATCTCCGCATCGAGCCCCTGCCGAGCGACCACCCCACCGGCTTCGAGTTTGCCAGCGAAGTTGTGGGCGGCACCGTGCCCCGCCAGTTCTGGCCGGCGGTGGAAAAGGGTGTGAAACAGATCATCGACAGCGGCGCCTTTGCGGGCTATCCGATGCAGGGGATCCGCGTGGCGCTCTACGACGGCAAGTACCACGATGTGGACAGCAAGGAAATCGCGTTCATCACCGCCGGCAAGAAGGCGTTTATCGACGCGGTCGCCAAGGCCAAGCCCAAGTTGCTCGAACCGTACGTGGTAGTCGAAGTGACCGCCCCCAGCCGCTACATGGGCGATATCGCCGGGCACCTTTCGACCAAACGGGGCCGGGTCCAGGATTCGCAGGTGGGAGCGGGCGATACCTGCATCGTCCGGGCGGTGGCGCCGCTGGGCGAACTGCAGAACTACGCCAACGAGCTCAAGAGCATGACCGGTGGCGCGGGCAGTTTCAGCATGGATTACAGCCACGACGAGCACACCCCGCCCCAGATCCAGGCGGCGGTCGTTGCGGCGTTTAAACCCCAGGAAGAGAAGGATTGAGCGGTGTGCTAGGCTGCATGGGCCGGTCCGGTTCGACCGGCAGCGCCGGACCGATCGTGCCGGCGGGAGGCTTCGATGTCGGAACGCAAACCTGTGTCCTTCCTGATCACCGTGGCCGCGCTCGCCGCGGCGGGCGGTGTTCTCTATTACTACGTCCACCAGCTGCCGGCGGAGGTCGGTGCTTCGTCGGCTTCGGCCAGTGTGCAGGGTGTTTCTCTGCATGATCTGGCGGAGCGAGGCGATGTCGAGGCGATCGCGGCGCAGCTCAGGAACGGCGCCCGCGTCGACATGGCGATCGAAGACGGCCCGCTCTGGCAACGGGGCATGACCCCGATGATGACGGCGATCGTCTCCGGCCATGAAAAAGCGGCGCTCACCTTCCTGAGCGCGAAGCCTCCGCTGGACACTCGCAGCCGCGACGGACGGACGGCGCTGATCTGGGCCGCGGGCTGGGGAACGCCCGACACCGTGCAGAAGCTGCTCGAAGCCGGTGCGGAAAAGAACGTGCGCGACGAGGCGAACTGGACCGCGCTCATGATGGCCGCGGGCCGGGGCGATCCGGAGAGCGTCAACCGGCTGGTGAAGTCGGGGGCCGACATCAACGCGAAGAACAAGTGGGGCCAGACCGCCCTGATGACCGCGCTGCGCGCGGGCAACAAGGAAAAGGTCGACATCCTGCTTTCCGCGGGCGCCAACCCAAACGACACCGACCTCGACGGCATGACGCCGATGCACATGGCCGCGGAAGGTGACGCGCCGACCGACGTGATCGTCCTCCTAGTCAAGCGTGGCGGCAACATTGACGCGCAGTCGGCGGCGGGACTGACGCCGCTCATGATCGCATGCGACCGGGGCGATGTGGAAAAGGTCAAGGTGCTGCTCGCCAGCGGGGCCAAGACGAGCATCAAGGACAAGGACGGTTCGACGGCCCTGGACTGGGCGCTGCGCCGCGCCGACGACAACGGCAAAGCCGTTGCCGAGATCGTCAAAAGCGCCAGGTAAACCGGCCGAGTCAGAAACGGCCGCCAACGCTCTCCGTCCTTCCTCCTGCGAGGCCAGAACGGAGAGCGTTTCATTTTTTGCGCATCGCGATGGCGCAACACGTGCGCCGCATGCGCAATTCTTCAACGGATTTCGCGCCAGTGTCCGACCAAGCAGTCGCGAGATTGCTACGTTGCTCGCTCAACAGCATGGACCAGATCAGCCTCAACTCATCGTTGAAACTGCACCCGGCTTACAACGCTCCCCTGCCGCGCTCGGCCGCGGGCGTGGCAACTGGTGCGACGCCGGTTGCGGGCACGCTCTCGCGCGCCGCCCTGGTTGCCGACCAGGTAGCGATCGCTCGGCCGGCGAAGCTCGCCACGACGGTCGAGCGCCTTTCCGCGGGTTCGGTCCAGCAGCCCGCGATCGACAAGACCGTGCAGGAGCGATCGGTGCTGACCCCGCCCGCGACGTACACAAGCCGCGGCACGCTCGCCATGCACAGCCAGCCCGGTGATCGCAATGCCGCGGCGACGGGCGTTGCCATCGGCCGGCTCGTCGATTTGAACGGTTAAGAACGACTATTTTCCCGCGAGACCGGAAAAGACTTTGGCGTCGAGCACGCGCCCGATGATGAGCGCGCAATCCGCCTCGAGATCAAGCCGGCGCACCACTTCGCAGTCGATCGCAGCGAGCGAGCGCCGCAGCACGGGCGCCTGGCTCTGAAGCGTCTCCCAGGCGATGCAGTCGAACGGATCGTCGTCGCGCGGGGCGTCGTCCGCGAACTTGCGGAGCGAGAGCGCATCGCCCGAATCCAGCACGCTGATCGAAAAAGCGCGGCTGTCGCGCACCAGCGGCTCGATCCAGTGCCCCCGCCGGATCGAGACACCCACCATCAGCGGCTCATCGGCGACCACGGCCACGCTGCGTGCGACCACCCCCGCCCGCTTGCCCTCGAATCCTGCGGACATGACAAAGGCGCCCGCTGGCAGAAGCGAGAGAACGGAGAGCGCCTCCGACCGGCGCGACTCGGGGAGTGGCAGATACTCAACCACGCCTCGGACGTCGGCTCTTCGAGAACGTAACACGAGCGGGGACATGCAGATATCTCACGGTCAATCGCGCAGAGCCTGCGCGAAGCGACAGATTATCCACAAAGACCGCAAGGTCGGAAAAGTTATACACAACTCCTCCACTTCGTGGGGGAGAGTGTTGCAAAGTGTCGAGAAGTGGGTATCTTTCCCTGACCGGGTCGCGGCGTGCGGGACGACGCGATTTTCGCCGGTCAGGAATGTCACCAGTGCTATCGGCCGGGGGTTCCAGTGCTGTTCACCGGCTTCGCCGAACTGACCATCGACGCCAAGCAGCGTCTGGCCATTCCGGCGAAGTACCGGTCGCAGTGGGACGAATCGGTCCATGGGAAAGCCTGGTACTGCGTTCCCTGGCCGGAGGGGATGTGCCTGAGGCTCTACCCGGAGGGTGTCTTCGAACGCACGGCGAACCAGCAACACGCCGGGCGGGAGACGCTGATGCCGACGGCGGATCAGGCGCAACTCGAGTCCGATTTCTTCGCGTTGGCGGAGCGGATCGAGCCGGATTCGGCCGGGAGACTGACGCTGCCGAAGCTGCACCTGGAGCTGGTCGGGCTCCCCAGCGAGGTGGCCGTGATCGGGGCGAGGGACCGCCTCGAAGTCAGGGGATGCGAAGCATGGAAGCAGAATTTGAAGGAGCGGTTCCAGAGGATGCCAGGACTCGCCGAGAGGACCACGCGATAGACGTGTTCGCCCGGTGGGAGGAACTCAAGAGCTCGCTCGTCCGGCACGAACGGCCCGAAATCGCCTGCGAGGAATGGGGACGGGCCGAGGGACGGGTTGGCTGGGGCCGGACGGCCTGATCGGATTGCCGGTGCTCGAGAGGGTGCCGGCCGCGTTTGGCGCGCCGTATGCGGAGAGATCCGCAGTTCCGGCCCGCAGCGGGACTTACGTCCCGGATGACAAGTGAATCGTTTCTCGCGAATTGCGCCGGGCTTGCCCGGCGCGGGGAGATTGCGAAGGGATTTGCCCCGCGGCGCACGGATGCGCCGGTCACCCAAAGGCCCCACGCTGGCGCACGATGCGCCCGATCAAGGCCCCTATCCCCCACGCGACGGTCGAGCCGGCATGGCTGCCGTCCGGTGCGGTTCAGCGAGTCAGACGTCATGCCCCCGCGAGCGAGAGCGCACGGAGGCATTTCAAGGCGGCGCGGCGGAAGGCCTTTCGAGGTCTTGCCCGCGTCCGCCGGAAAGCAACTCTCCCTACCCCTTGGTTTCTTCCCTCGGGGCCCTACCTCTGCCGCGGCATACGCCCGGCCTCAACAACCAATTCGCCACCACAGGCGGCGGGCTCTCCACTCCCACTATCCGTAATCGCCCGTCGCCAACACCAAACCGCCCCGATTCACCACCGGGGCGGTTTTTCTTTAGACCTTTTCAGTCGCTCAGATGCACAGCAACTGGTCATAGGCCGCAGCGAAGATCACAAAGTCCGCGTCGTCCACCTGGTTGTCGTGGTTTAGATCGCCGGGACAGAATGGCGGGCTGCCCGGCGTGCCGCCGGGGCACACGAGTGCGTCGTAGGCGGCGGCAAAGCCGACGAAGTCGGTGTCGTCCACCATCCCGTCACACGAAAGATCGGAGAAGCAGAGCGCGACGCGGGCAACGCTTGTGTTGACCGTGCCGCAGGGATTGGTGACGCCTCCAAGGAAGCGGATCTCTTTCATCGGAGCCGCGGCACGCGCACCCGTGATGGTGATCTCCGGGCCGTTCCAGCCTGCAACCTCGAAGCTCAGGCCGAAGGTGTCGGCATAGGTTGGCCCCGTGATGGGCTCGAACACGCCGCTCTCGGGCGGCGACTCGACACTCCATTGATATGTCACCTCGCCGGGCGCCTCGACAGTAACGCCGAGTGTTGCGCTGGAGGACGGGTTGGCGCACACCGAGCGATCGAGCGGATCGGTCACGATCGTCGCCGTGCTCGGGCAAGGAAGGTTCTTGATCACAAAGGCCCGAGTCGCACCGTTGAACGTGCCCGTGCCGGCAATTGTCGAGCCGTCATTCGAAACTCCCCACGCCTCGAGCAGCACCCAGCCCGTCAGGTTGCCGCCCAGTGAAGTCACCCATGCCGCCAGATCCTTCATGCCGACGGAGGTGCTCCAGTACGCAGCCCGGTACGTATTCGCCGCGATCCTGGCTCGGCCGGTAACGACCTTGCCGTCCCAGTTCGTGCTCCGCGAATAGGAATCCGTTGTGCCGCTCGGCGTGCCGAGGTTCTGCATCGAGGCATTGATGTAGCGGAAGATGCGATCGCCGCTGGGGATCTGGCTGTCGCCCACGATCACCATGTTGTTCTTGCTGATCGCGTAGGCGCGGGAATCGGTCGCACCTGTGAGGCCGCCGAGATCCTGCACGATGTTGCCCGGGAGCCAGCGGCAGGCGTGGTAGCCCGATCCGGCCCAGGTGCTTCCACCGACGATCGTCGAACCATCGGAACTGATTCCGTAGGCGGAAGAGCCGAATGCGCCGCCGGGAAGAGTGGGCAGCTGGACGAGTCCGCCGGGGCTGGTCCAGCGGACGCCGTGGGTATTGCCGCCCGCGACGTTGCTGTAACCGACGACGATCGTCCCATCACCGCTGATGCCGGTCGCAAGGCCGAGCGTGCCGGTGGGCAGCAAACCG
>JAFEBN010000128.1 GCA_018242645.1 Planctomycetota bacterium
GCTTGCCTAAACCCCCGACAGCACCCGCACGCGCGCCGGATGAGGAATTTCAAATGCGGCCACCCGGAGGCCAACGGAGCCGCCGGTGGGATGTTGCGTCTATTTGGTGATCCCGGGCCGATGGTTCCATGGAGAAGCGGCTCTCGGCAAGATTCCGGGAGGTTGCGATTGGTATTGGGCGTTGCTTAGCGGAGGGCGAGCTGCTCGCGGAATGCCGCGGCGGGGAAGAACCGGCCGGGACCGCTTCCCCGGACGAGGTCGTCCTGGAGGACGACGCGATCGCGGGGGATATTGAGTTCGCGGCAGAGAGCGTCGACAAGCTGAGCGAGGCGGGTCATTTGCGCTTCGGTGAAGCGGCCGCGATCGCCGTTGCCCACCAGGCAGATGCCGATGGCACTGCGGTTGTACCAGTCAGACTTGGGGCCCGTGGCGTGGGCGCCGGCCTGCTGGCGGAGCCAGCGCGAGCCGACATGCAGTTCGCCATCGTCGAGGCCGTTGCCGTTGCCGATCACGAAGTGGTAACCCATGCCGACCAGGCCGGCGGCGCGGGCGTCGGTTTCGAGCGACTGCGGCGTCGCGTAGGGCGAGCCGGTGTGGTGGATGACGATCGCCTGCCACTTGCTGCGTTCGAGCGGCGACTTGGTGTTGAAGACGACTTCGACATTGGTCGAGGTGGCGGGGGCCATAAGCGCCGGAAGGCTGACGCCATCGACGCGCGGGCTGGCCTTGCCGTCCATGGCGTAGAGCGTGCCGCCGAGCACGGTCATGGTCGCGACGAGCGCGCCCCAGACATTGCGCGAGCGGTTGCTCAGCACATCCTTGCCGGAAGATTTCGAGCTTCGGGGCATCCACCCTTCCTCGTCACGGAGCATCGTTGCTCCGGCCACTGTGTACGCAAACGGGTGTCGCGTCAAGGGACACCTGTAGTTACACACCATTCATCGTCGCGCGCCATGCGACGAATTCAGCGAAAAACACAGGTAAAGCGTGCAACTTTAGACTTTTTTCCGAGTCGAGTCGAGGTTGATTGTGCGTGATGGACCGAGAATCCAATTCGTCGTGCGCAAGAGCGCGTGCACCACAATCCCGTGTATCGCGCACGGCTTGCATACAACGCGCAGGGTTATTCGCGCGGGAGCAAGCGGCCGCGCAGATTTGGGCGCTTGTAGCCGAATTCATCGGTGTACGTGGTGGCGGCTCGCTGGTCGCGCACGGCGTCGTAGCGGTCGTACTGGCTTCGGGGCTCATCGGGGCTGAGCAGCGGCTGGCCGCAGCCAAAGACCGTTAAGGCCGCCGACGCGACAGCACACCGTACGAATATCGAACGTGCGGAGGCGAAGGTGGGGGCGCGGCGTTGATCCATGAGATCCAAAAACAAGTGTACCGTCCGCAATCACAGACGGCACACCGAGGAGAGAGGAGATGGATCGGCTTTTCAGCCAAATCCATGTACGGGCGTGACTTGCGAGTGGTTCGCCCGTTTCTTCCCGGTGTGTGCGGGGTTCAGAAGACCTGGCGCGGATCGGGCCTGCGCGGCTCAGGGCTTGGGAAGCTCGAGCGACGGCTGGGTCATAAGCATGGCCGATGGCGACGCGGAGCCGTCGGTCGGTTCCGGAGCCGGGGGGAAGGCCGTGGCTTCCATATCGAGGATCCAGTCTTCGAGCGGCGAGTGGCGCAGCAGATCCAGGCAGATTTCCTTGGCGGCCATCTGCGGCGCGTCGTCACGCAGCTTGAGATAGATGAGGAACTTGTCCCACTTGCGCTTGTCGAAGAGCGCGACGTCGGTGGCCTTGATGGTCGCGCCCGAGGGAAGTGTGAGCGTCTTGGTCGCGGTGTCGTATTGATACACCGTGCCGACCGTGCGGAAGAGCACGAAAACCATGGCCGCGGTCAGTGCGCCGCACAGAGCGGCGATGCCCCACTGCACGGGGATATCGAAACGAGAAAGAGCCTTTGGCGCCTGGCTGGCGTTGCTGAACTTCTTGGCGAGCACGTCCGAAGCCGCGCGCGGATCGGTGATCCGGGTGCGCTCGGCGTCCAATCGTGAGGCGTTGCGGAGTGCTTCGAGCCAGTCGAGGCGGGCCTTTTGCACCGGGGTGAGCGTGGTGGTGGCCTGGCGCTCGAGCAGCGACTGGAGTTCGGCTTGCGGGTTTTCGACCGAGATCTTCTCGAGAACGCCCGGCTCCTGGGCGGCCTTGAGATACTGGAGCTTCAGAAACTCCGCGGCCTGCACGCCGCGGCTTGGGTAGACGAACATCGCATCGGCGAGGGCCCAAATGCCGAAGCCGGCGACCAGCAGGATGAAGATCATCTGCTTGCCGAGCCACTTGGGGGATGCCTTGGTTCTCTGGAGCGTCTCGGACATGCTGCTTCCTGTGCGGGAGGGTGGGAAATCGGAATATCGGCTGTCGGAGCGGGGGGCCTCGCACCGCGTGATCTATAAGAAGATGGCGCGCAGAGCCCTGCGCCACCAGCGTTCGCAGACGGTCCGGCCCCTCGGACTGGCGGAGAGCTCGGCAAATCCGCCCTCATCGGCCCGCCTCATGGGGATCCGGGGGAAGTCGAACGGGCCGCGCTGGATTGCCTCGCTCAGCCAACGGCTGTGCTCGTCACGCATCCGTTGCGCGACTTCTTCGATCGGCCGGGAACGGTGAAAGAAGAGGCTCACCGGGCGAAGGGTAGCCGACCGTTCAAGCCCGCCGGGGGTGGCGCCCAGGCGATGCTCAGTTCGACCAGGTCGGACGCCGCGCCGCCCACGCCGCCCGGTAGCGGGCCGCCATGACATCGAGTGAACTGCTGATCACGCGGATGTGCCCGACCACGTGCAGGAAGTTGACGTCGCCCTGCCAGCGGGGGACCAGGTGCACGTGCAGGTGGGTGGGGAGTCCCGCGCCGGCGGCGCGGCCCTGGTTGATCCCGATGTTGATGCCCTGCGGGTTGACGGCCAGCTTCATAAGTTCCGCGGCCAGGTCGGTGAGCCGCCAAAGCTCAGCGCGCTGCGAGGCGTCGTAATCGAGCAGTTCCGGACGAGGCTCGCCGAGCGCGACCAGCAGATGTCCGCCGGTGTAGGGGAACTTGTTGAGCAGGATCATGCCCTGGTCGGACCGCATGACCACGTGATTGGCTTCGTCCAGTTGGGGGTGCTGCCAGTAATCGAGGAGAAACGAGACGGAGGCGGGCTGCTTGTCGCCGAGCGATTCGATGTAGCCCTGACGCCAGGGGGCGTGGAGGGACTGGGGTTTTCCTGGCGGCGGCGCTTGCGACATCGCAACGAGTGTAACTCGATCGGGTACACGGGCAACGTAGACTTCAGACTCGGAAAACTCCGCCTGAAAGGGGCCTTTGGCATGTTCGACTCGATCCGCCTGTCCGCTCGTCCGTCCAAGTCTGCCGTCCTGGTTGTCGGCGTGTTCGCGTCCGATTCCAAGCAGGAGGGCGCCAAGCCTTCGCTCGACTCGTCCACGGCCAAGGTGGTGGCGGGCGCCGGCGTCGGCGATGTTGTTCGTGCGGCGCTCGGCCGCGCGGAGTTCGACGGGGCGATGGGATCCGCGGCCGAGGCTTTTTCGGCCAAGGCTCGTGTGCTGATTGTCGGGCTTGGCAAGCCGTCATCGCTGACAACCGAGAATCTTCGTTTCATCGGTGGCGTCATCGGCCGCAAGCTGGCGGGCGCGAAGGCGACCGCGGCGACGATCGAGCTTGCGCCCGCGCTGAAGTCAACCGGGATCTCGACCATCAACGGTGGAAGCGCCGTGGGTGAAGGCCTGGGCCTGATCGGCTGGGTGTGCGATGAGTTCAAGGGCACGGTCACCCGCAAGAAGGACGGCAAGGGCAAGTTCCAGAGCACGCGGACGAAGCTGGAGGTGTACTCGAGCGACGCGAAGTTCGGCGCGGGCGTGGAGCGCGGGCTGGGCCTGGCGGTCTCGGCGAACTTCTGCCGCACGCTGAGCCAGACGCCCCCGAACATCGCGACGACGTCGTACATGGCACAGCAGGCACGGGCGCTGGCGAAGAAAGTCGGGCTGAAGTTCAGCATCTTCGAGGGCGCGGCGCTCGAGCGCGAGAACTTCACGGGCCTGATCAACGTGGGCAAGGCGAGCGAGAACAAGCCGTGCCTGGTGCGGCTCGAGTATTCGCCCCGCGGCTCCAAGAACGCCAGGCCGCTCGTGCTGGTCGGCAAGACGATGACGTACGACACCGGCGGTTTGTCGCTCAAGATCAACAACGGCATGGTGGGCATGAAGCGCGACAAGGACGGCGGCTGCGCCGTGCTGGGCGCGATGCACGCGATCGCGACGGTCATCAAGCCGAACAAGCCCGTGGTGGCGCTGCTGTCGATCGCGGAGAACAGCATCAGCGACGAGGCGTACCGCCCGGATGATGTGATCACCTATCGCAACGGCGTCACGGTCGAAGTGACGAACACCGACGCCGAAGGCCGGCTGGTCCTCGCCGATGCGCTCTGCTGGGCCTGCGAGAAGGAGGAACCGAGCGCGATCATCGACCTCGCGACGCTGACCGGAGGCGTGGTCGTCGCGCTCGGCAGCACCTACGCGGGCATGTTCTGCGAGAACGATGCGCTGCGGGCCCGGGTGGAAGCCGCGAGCAAGGCCAGCGGCGAGCGCGTCTGGCGCCTGCCCATGCACCAGGAATATCGCGATCTCATGAAGAGCCCGGTCGCGGACATCCTGAACAGCAACCCCAACCGCAAGGCGCACCCGATCCAGGGCGCCGCGTTCCTGTCGTACTTTGTCGATGAGAAGATCCCGTGGTGCCACCTCGACATCGCGGGCGTGCATGTCGCGGACAGCAACAAGGGCGCGTTCATCGATGGGCCGACGGGCTGGGGAACGCGCCTGCTTGCGGAGTTGGTGGACGCATAAGCCGGCATATTGACAGTTCAAGTGCGCGCTGAGCGAGCGTGCATTGCGCGATGGGCGATCAATGCCACTGTCATTGCGCCCGTTCGTGCCGCCGATACGTCAAGACGATGCGGATACGACAAAGCAACTGTCACGTGGAGAGGGCGACGTCGTCCGAATGGTCTTCGCCCGCACGGATGGCGATGAGGGCCTTGCGCATCCAGCTGAACATGTTGTAGTACATGATCAGTGCGATCAGCCCGCCGATACCGCATCCGAAAACAAAGAGCACCGGACCAAGCCACATCAGGAGCGAAGCGCGTTTCAAAATTCGTTCGCTCGGAAAGCGGGGCGCGAGCCACTTGGTGTAGAGCATCGCGGCAAAGAACTGCACGATCCACGCGACGGTACTGGCCAGGCCAACAAGCAGAGACAGCAGTCCCGCCGCAAGCGCCGCCTCGTTGGGTGCACCGGAATTCGCATTCGCGGAAGCTCCGAAGGCGAACTGCAGGGGAATCGCGACCACGCTGCAAACCGCCGAAACCCAGATCGCCACCCGAAGAATCCGCCGCGGCGATTCGCCCTTGTTTGAACCCAGTTGTCCCGGATCCGGCGTGCTGTAGTGGTAGTACCCGTACAGCCCGAGCGCCGTGCCGACAAGGCCAAGACAGTTGATCACGAGCATGATGCCGGGGGAGCGGCCCATCAATGCTCCCGCCAACAGTCCGATGATCATGAGGACGAGGGAAACCACGATCCCGGCCATGATGAATGTCACGCCACGGAACAGCGCGTCGCGGTATTGGTCGTCGGCGAAACGCAGGAGGTCGCCGCGGAGTGAGCGTTCGACCGGGGTCCCGCACTCGGGGCAGTTGCCGCTGGTGTTCAGCCCCTTGAGGTCATAGCCACATTTGATACAAGACTTTGATTCATTGAGTATCACTGCATCCATGCGCGCATGGTAACAAATGAGCGATTTGGAACATTGGCCGTCTTGCTCCGGCCGATTATCCGCGTTCCGCTCGCGCGGCATCTTCGATCACGCGGGCCGTGTCGGCGCTCACCTGGCCCTGCTCGATCAGCCGGCTCAGGAGTGCGCTCAGCCCTTCCGACGTGCGTGCCGCGAGCACGACACGCAGCCGCTCGATCACGCGGTCGAGTCGGAGGCGGATCGTCGGGTAGCTCACGTCGTACGCCGCGGCCAGTTCCTTCAGCGATCCCGAAAGCAGCACAAGCTGCACGATCAGTTCCTGGTCTTCGGGGGGCAGTTCGCTCAGCACGCCGTCGCGTGGCTTTTCCTGCTCGCGCGTCCGTTCCTGCAAGGCCGCGGCACCTTTCACGGCGGGAGGAAACTTGGGGACGGCATTGGGAAAGTGAAAGGCCATGCGCCTCTTTTGTTGAAGCGCGCTTGCGGATTGTCAAGGTTGGACTTTGCGAAAACGAAAGATCGTCACGCCGACCGGAGCCGCAACAGGCGCTCACGCACGGCAAACGCGAGGAACACAAGCAGCGGCAGCGAGGCGGCGCGACCCGCGGTGCCCAGCGGAAACCACAGCACGAACCCTGCGATCACGGCGGCGGCGATAACCCAGCCCAGCGACTTCGCCATGCGGAAGAGCATCAGATCCGGGAGGCGCGCCGCGATCCACCTGGTGTGATTGGTCATGCCGGTTGCGAGCATCAGCCAGCAGGCAGTCGCGATCATCTCCAGGCTCAGGCTCAGCA
>JAFEBN010000129.1 GCA_018242645.1 Planctomycetota bacterium
CTTTGGTGATTCATACCGGCGATACTGCGCACAGGTGCGCTGCTGGCTACCAAAGAGTCGTGCCTATGTCGCCGAGTAGGGCGACGAGCGGACTTCCCGCATCAAACCCGCGGACCCGTCGTCCCCAGCTTCGCGATCGCGTCCTTGTACTGCTCCCGCAGCGGCTCCACCACCTCTTTGATGAACCGCTCGGTCTGCTCGACGCTCCGCCCGACGTATTTCATCGGGTCCATCACGCCGTCCCAGTTGAGCTCCGCGCTCAGCGGCCCGCCTCGCTTCGTGCTCCAGAAGCTCTTGTCGTTCTTGAGGCGATCCAAGAGGTCGTTGTCGAGCCCTTCCTGCTTCACCCGCAAACCCGCGGCCTGCGCATGCTGCCGAATCAACTCGTGGTAGTGCTGGCGATCGCCCCCGAGCTTGACGCACTCCATCATGATGTTTTCGGTCGCCATGAACGGAAGCTCGGCCATCAGGTTCTTCTTCACCATCGCCTCGTGGACGATGAGGCCGGAGGCGACGTTGTGCATCAGATCGAGCGCACCGTCAAGCGCAAGGAAGGCTTCCGGGAGCGAAAGGCGGCGATTGGAGGAATCGTCGAGCGTGCGTTCGAGCCACTGGGTTGCCGCGGTGTCGTAGGCGTTGCCGACGAGATTCATGACGAAGCGAGAAAGGCCGCAGATCCGCTCGCACCGCATCGGGTTGCGTTTATACGGCATCGCCGACGACCCAATCTGCTTGTCCTCGAACGGCTCGTCAATCTCCTTGCGGTTGCAGAGAAGCCGGATGTCGGTGGCGATCTTGTGGAGCACGGCGGCGACGGACGCGAGGTCGGCAAGGATGAAGGTGTCGATGACGCGGGGGTAGGTTTGCGATGTCAGCACGAAATCCATGTCCTCTTTGTGATTCCATTCTGGCGCTTCGCCGCCCGGATCAGACCCAAGCCACTCGCCCCAATTCTCCCACGAGAGTTGATGAATGGCGTTTCGATTCAAGTCGTCAACGACCGTGCCTGGTTCTTGCACAAACGAAGAACCTTGCGATGCTCCGCCGGACCTTCGAACCAATTCCAAGAACGCCGCCTGCGTTCCTGTTGCCCCTTTTAGGCCGCGCGGACGGTTACTCAGAAAAGAGCTACGAAGCCGTGGCTCACAAAGCGACAGGTCGTGGCTCCACTGCGCGATTCGCCGACCAACGGTGAGTGGTTGCGCAGCCTGATAGTGGGTAAAGCCGAGAGTCGGAATATGCAGAGTCAAGCAAGCGTCGCTTCCAAGCGAACTTACTGCGCGAGCAAGTTTTATTGCGATCAGCGCGAGTGATTCTCCAAGTACTGCGCGGTCCGCATTACACACCACATCCTGACTCGTCATCCCCAGATGGATGATCCCCTTCGCCTTCGGGCACGAATCACCGAGCGCGTGCACATGGGCCATCACGTCGTGCCGCAGCTCGCGTTCGTACTTCTCGGCGAGGCGGATCTCATCGTCGGTGATGCCGCGGCTCACGACCGCCCGCAGCTCCTCGACCTGCTCCTTGGTGACGGGCAAACCCATCTCATACTGGGCCTCCGCCACCGCGAGCCAGATGCGTCGCCACGTGTTGAACTTGTGCCGCGCCGACCACAGCCGCAGCATCTCCTCGCTCGCGTTGCGGGTGGCGAGGGGGCTGGTGTAGGTGTCATACGGCGAAGGATTCGCGGCCATGCCGCTAGCGTACGAGCGATCGGAACTCCTCGACGCTCCCGCGACAGATGCGGGCCTGCCTTCCGGGCCGAAGGTCCGGTCGTGCGAAGCGGAGGCGTGAGCCCGCGGTCGGATCAGCGCCGGTTCGTGCGCCGAAGGTGCGGCACAAGGACGAGCGCCTGCCCGTGACTCGATCGGGAATGTTCACTGTTGTGCCATCGCTTCGCGACTCGGGTTGGGTGGCACGCTTTCCGGGGCTCACGCCCCGGGCTTGGGACGGGCACCGCTTCGCGGTTGGTTGAACGTGATAGGGAAAGGGCGCCGACTCGCTGGCGTTTGTCGGGCCTCGTGCGCGGGAATGCATTCTGACGAAAGCGGCCGCGCCAAGCAGGAGGCCGGTGCGGCCTCGGAAACTGGTGAGGCCTCGGAAACTGGTGAGGCCTCGGAACCCAACGGCGTCCTGGAAACCGTTGGCGACTTGCAAGCCCATAGCACCTTGCCAGTCGGGTGGCGCTCTCACCCGCGCTTTGCCGACACCCTCATCGCCCGCAGTTTCAGTGATTCGTAGATCGGTTCGTTCCCCATCGCCGTCGGCACCAGCATCGCGCCGATGCAGACGCCGATCATCGGCAGCAGAAGCTTGGTGCCCACCGTCATCTCGGCCACCAGCACGATGCCGGTGAGCGGGGCCCGCACGACCGCGGCGAACAGGCCGACCATCGCGATCACGCCCATGACCGGCGGCTCCACGTGCATCCGGGGCCACGCGGCATCGGCCAGCAGATTCCAGCCGAGTCCGTAGAGCACACCCGCCTGCGCGCCCACAGCCAGAAGCGGCGCGAAAAGCCCGCCGGGCGTTTGCGCCGCGTACGACAGCGGCCCGAGCACAAAGCGGAGCAGCAGCAAACCCGCGAGGATCCACCACGCCTTCGTCCCGTCCCAGTGCAGGGCGCCGGTTGTCAGCAGGTCGCCCCCGCCCACGGCCGAGGGGATGAGCAGGCCGATCACGCCGACGATCGCGCCCACGCCCGCGGCTCGTGCCGCACGCGGGATCCGTTCCGCCCGGTCGGACATCGCCAGCATCCCCATGATCAGCCGGTTGTACGCCACGCCGGCGAAACCGAGCAGCAAGCCCAGCAGCAAAAATCCGGGGAGCGCCGCGAGCGCGGGTTCGACGATTTCCCCCAGCGGGAATTCGGCGCGGGAACCGAGCATGAGGCGTGTCACGCCGATCGCGGCGCTGGAGGCGCCGAACGTCACGATCGTGATGCGCGTGTCAAACCGGCGCACGAGTTCTTCCAGCACAAAGACCGAGCCCCCGATGGGGGCGTTGAAGGCGGTCGAGAGTCCCGCGCCGGCGCCCGCGGCGAGCAGCGAGCGGCAGTCCATGCGCGTCCAGCCGAACCACCGGCCGACTTCGTGCGCGAGCGTGGCGCCCATCTGCACGCTGGGCCCTTCGCGTCCGAGCGCCTGCCCGCTGCCGATCGCCAGCAATCCGCCCACGAATTTCACCGGCACCAGACGCCAGGTCGAGATGGGGGCATCGTGCTGGAGCACTGTTTCCACATGCGGGATGCCGCTGCCGGCCGAATCGGGCGAGAAACGCTGCACCAGCCATGCCGCGAGCGCTGCGGCGAGCGCGCACCCCGCGATCACCAGCCCCACGCCGACGGGCGAAGCGCGCGCCCATTCGAGCACGACGACGCGCCGCAGTTCGGCCCACTCGAGCGCGAGACGGAACGACGCCGCGACCAGCCCGACGACGACGCCCGCGAGGAGCGATACCGCGACCAGCCCGAGCAGGTGCGCACCGCCTCGCCATTCTTTCTTTGCCGTGACTGCGTCCACGCGAGCTCCCGTGTGCACCGCGAGGATATCAGCGGGTGCTGCTGCTCAAAAACAAAACGCCCGCGGCGACGCGGGCAACACCCACCAGGATTGCAACGGCTCAGGCGGCCTTGGTCGAACGCTCGCGGTCGATCCGCTCGCGCTGCGCCCACCGCTGCGGGCGCGTGTTGGACGGCGCATCGCCGGGTTCCTGCCAGTCCTCCGCGTTGCGGAGATTGATCTCGCTCTTGCAGGTCTTGCGGTAGCCGAGCAGTCGCACGACCTCGAGCACGTCGGTCCAGGTCGGGAACGTCTTGGCGTTGCCCTTCTTGAAGGCGTCGATGGCCGCGAGGAACAGGAACTGCTCCTTGGTCATCTCGCCCTCTTCGGCGCTCTTGGTGAAATCGCTGAGGCGCCGGCCCGGGCCGCGGCGGCGCTCCAGGCCCGTTGCGGGCTCTTCGGCCCCCTGCCGCTTGGCCAGTTCACGCCGGTCGATGCCCAGGCGCCGGTCGACGACGCTTCCTTCCAATCCTTCGCCCGCCCGGAAATCGACCCGCATCGGGCCTCCCCGGCCGCCTTCTCCGCCAACCCCACGATGCTGTTCTTCGGACGTTGCCATGGCTTGCTCCAGGGGCAGACCCCGCTCTCCTCGACCCCGCAAATCGGCGCTCGGGGGGCCCGGCTTCATCCCGAATGCGTTTGGGGGCTCCGTTCCCGGCCCGGCGCATGAAAAAGGCGGCGCCCGAAGACGCCGCCCGTGGTTGGTGCTGTTCAGAAGGAAGGATTACAGGTCGTCATCATCGTCGTCGTCGTCTTCGTCCTCATCGTCAAAGTCGTCACCTTCCTCTTCTTCCTCCTCGTCGTCGAGGAAGTCCTCGTCATCCCCTTCTTCGTCGTCCTCGAAGACCTCGTCGCCATCTTCTTCATCGTCCTCGAAGGGAGAGTCGTCGTCGTCATCCTCGTCATCGTCCTCGTCGAACATGACGGGCGCGGGCGGAGCGAGAGAGGGGCGCTGCTCGAGGGCCGCGATGGCCAAGTCGCCGAGGTTGTCCTCCATCACCGCCGTTCCGCTCTTTCTCTTCAACATCGCGACCATGTCTCGTCCTTCCTATTGCGCGTTCCGCTCACACACCGGGGCACGGGCAGTCCTTGGCTTGCCGCGCTCCCGGGCGTAAGAGGCGGTACAGTACTGCCCGCCGTCCAGTTGTCAAACCCGTCAAGGTTCCGAATCGATACGCCGCCGGATTGTGGATAGCCGGTGGAAACTCCAGATCGCCCCCCCGATACGGCCGATCTTTCCCACGTTTCCCGCCCGCGTCCACCCCCCACCGCGATGAGCAACAAACCTCCAGCCACCGGCTTCAACCCGATCACCGGGATCGCGGCACTTGTCATCCCCGGGCTCGGCCACGTCCTGCTGGGACAACCCCGGCGCGGAGCCCTTATCGCCTTCGGTGTTCTCGGGCTCTTCTTCTCGGGGTTGTTTGTCGGCGGGATCGATGCCGTGGACAGCAAAGAAGATGCGCTCTGGTTCATCGCCCAGGCGCCCACCGGCGTGGTCGCGTTCGGCACCAACTACATCCATCAGAACAAGTACAAGGGCGTGGACATCACCAGCCGCGCCGGAATGCGGCGGATGCCCGGTCCGGATGAGTCCATCGACGCCCGGGGCCGCATCGTTCCGGGGGGGCCGCCCCCGGCACAGCGATCGCTCGCCCGCGTGCACGAGATGGGCATCCTCTTTACAGCCGTTGCGGGCCTGCTCAACGTCCTCGCGGCCATCGATGCGTTCTTCCCGACGATTGGGCGAAAATCCTGACCCCCGCCGACGCACCGACCCCGAATGACACCATGACGCTCGCCTACACCCCATTCATTGACCCGATCGCGACGCTGTGGCCCGGGGCGTATTCCTCGCCCTGGTTCGTCAACATCTACTGCCTGATCGTCGTCGCGTTTTTTACCTCGGTGGCGTACAAGGCCCTGCGCTGGGGTGATTTCTCGGGGCCCCTGGGCTCGACGCTTGCGCTTTTCTTCAGACACGCGCTGGTCATGACCGTCCAGATCGTCCTGGGCATCTGGGCGCTGGGGCTCCTGGTGTCGCTGATTGTCTACTTCGTCGTGCCCCGCATCGCGCCGATGTGAATGGCCGGCCTAGGCCCCGAGCCGCTCGCGCCAGGCATCGGTCAGCGCCAAGCCGATTTCGCCCGGTTTGCCGGCGCCGAGCACGTGCGACTCGACCGCCACCACGGGCAAGACACCCCAGCTCGAGTTGGTGAGCAGGAATTCGTCGGCTCCAAGCACATCGCCGATCGCCACCATGCGGCGCTCGATCTCGAGCCCGCGATCCTCGGCCCACTCCAGCGCCCAGCGACGGACAACGCCCGGAAGCACGGGACTGGGCATGATCGCGCGGCCCTTGCCGCCCTCGCTTTCGGCGCCCTCGGCGTTCTCGATTTCCTCGCCGCGCGCGATCGGGGTGATCAGGCGCCCGGACTTGACCACGATCGCATTGCTCACGCACCCGCCGCAGAGGTGGTTGCTGACCTGGAAGACGAGCGCTTCGGCGGCGTTCTTCGCCGCGGCGGATTGGAGCTCGCGCAAACGCGCCCAGTAATTGACGGTCTTGTGCCCCTGAAGCGCATCCAGCGGGTTGGCCTTCCAGTCGGCGATGGTCGCGAGCACGCCCCGCTCGAACATCTCGCGTGGATACGCCGTTGCCTTGGTCGCGGCGATGAGAAGCGTCGGCTGCTGATCGCCCTGTTGACCGCGCGCCCGCTCGAGCAGATTGAGATCGCCGCCGGTGATTGTGAGGCGGACGCGGAGGCGCTCCTGCGCTTCCTCTTCGCCGGCGCGGCGCACCGTGTGAAGCACCGCATCGCGCAGCGCATCGACCCGCAGCCGCTCGGTCAGGCGGAGTTCCCGCGCGGAGTTCGCGAGGCGATCAAGATGCGCATCGAGGTCGATCACTTCCCAGCCGTCCTCGCGCTCGACGGCGAGCATGGTCTCGAAAAGTCCGACGCCGTGCTGAACGCCCGCGTCGAACGCGGAAATGCGGGCGTCGTC
The DNA here is from genome assembly GCA_018242645.1 of Planctomycetota bacterium. GTDB lineage: Bacteria > Planctomycetota > Phycisphaerae > Phycisphaerales > UBA1924 > JAFEBO01. The sequence continues at coordinate 6,570 of JAFEBN010000129.1, forward strand.
GCGATCAAG